>NZ_JBQEOI010000019.1:0-59449 GCF_052045125.1 Paracoccus sp. 22332 | reverse complement strand
CGAGTTGCAACCCGATACGACAGGTGCCCCATCGTCTTCTTCTCGGCCATAGCTCTCGCTGCAACCGTCATCTTCTGGCTCTAAAGTTAATGAGTCTGGAGCCTAACATCCAGAAGCGACAGGCCGCAGGATGTCGGGGCAGTCTTGAGTACAGTGCTGGCCTATGCAGCGCGGCAAGGCATCGGAACATGGACCGGACGGCGGCGCATCTTGCCTGTCCAGGTCCGCACCACAGCCGGTCCTGGCTTGGATCACAGCCCCATCCCGCAACCCGACAGCCAGAAGGTAATCAGCATGTCTGCCAGATCGCACAGGCGCAGGAAGCCCCGTCCCATGAGCCGGGTTCATGTCCCAGAGCGGACCGTCCAGTTCGGCGAGGTTGTGGACCTAGGAGCGAATGCCGGGCGGCCGGAACTCACCGTACCGCAGATCATGGCCGCAGCTTGGCGCATGGGGATCACCCTGCCATCGGAACGCGTGACGCGGGACAGCCTGAACATCGCAGCGGAGATGGGGCTGATCGCCCGGACCAGTCGCGGCAGCTACGGCGCAATCCGGCAGCAAGTAGCATGAGACGGGATGCTCCTGTCATGGGACAGCGGGACAGATGCCCGGTAAGAGCTACTGCAATGCCTCACCACAGCCACAGAGAGGGCCGTACAGTGGCGCTGCGCGTCTGGCTTCTCATGGTGGTGGTCTAGTCAAATGCGCTTATGGGCCTCGTCGGCGCTTACAGAGGCTCCTAGAGGTATCCCAAGATGGGCATCCGCCTAAATGCCCGGAATAATGCAGAAGTACCCGCCCAAGACGACCTAGCAACGATGGGCCTGCCTCGAACGGCACAGGATGCCCTTGGCGCATCCCAGGACATCAGCGCCGCTCTGGCCTCGCTTCGTGATCCTGCGCCCCCGGCATCCGGGCGGGATGCAGCCGGGCCGGGATCGGCCAGCGGAAGTAAAACACCCCATGGCGGGAACGTGTCAGATAGGCGGCAACGCGCATCCTGTGGCTCACTCTTGTGGCGCACTGGCAGGAAGCAGCATCTAAGGCTTTGATAATCTGAAAAATGGTGGGCGGTGAGGGACTCGAACCCCCGACATCTTCGGTGTAAACGAAGCGCTCTACCAACTGAGCTAACCGCCCGCCGGGCCGGGTTCTAGCGCCGGGCGCAGGGCTTGGCCAGCGGGAATTTGGATGCGGTCAGCCGATGATCCCGGAACCGGCGAACAATGCGGGCAGATCGACGGTATCGTGGCGGTTCAGCGCGTCGGCGTGGTTGTTCAGGAAGGTGTCCGCCGCCACCTGCCCCCCCAGCTTCATCCGCGCCAGGAGGCCCGGCGCGGGCATCAGCTTGGAACGCGCGGAAAGGTCGGTCATCAACTCGTCGTCCAGGATCATGTGGATCAGCGGATTCTTCATCGCCCGGTTCTGCAAACGATCCTCGGCGAACAGGCGCTTGACGAAGTTGATCGCCCGCAGATCCGCCATCAGGGACGCGTTGAAGCTGACCTCGTTCACGCGGTCGGCGATCTGGGCGGGCGTTCGGGGAATGCCGTCCCGCAGCAGCGGGTTGATGTTCACGATCACGATGTCGCGGGGCAGTCGCGGATCATAGAGCGGGAACATCGCCGGATTGCCGGTGAAGCCCCCATCCCAGAACGCTTCAAGGTGGCCGGTATCGGGATCGCAGATCTCGACCGCGCGGAACAGGTTCGGCAGGCAGGCCGAGGCCATGACGGCATCGGGGGTGGCCGCCGCGCGGGTGAAGACCCGGATCCGGCCGGTGCGCACATTGGTGGCGGCGATGAACAGTTGCGGGCCACGGTCGTTGCTGAAATCGGGATAGGGCAGATCCCTCAGCACCGCCGCCAGCGGATTGACATAGAAGGGACCGTAGTCATAGGGGCTGAAGATCCGGGTCAGGTTCTCCAGCCAGGCCGCGGGGGAAAACAGTTCCGCCGCCCGCTCGGTCCCCTGGGGCACGGGAAAGACCGAATACATCCACCGGATCAGGCGGTTGTCGCTGCGCTGTCCGACCTGCGCCCACAGGTGATCCAGGTTTTCCCGCGCCGCGATCCGCCCGGCGCGGCCCGCGCTGCGCGACAGCCCGCCTTTCAGCGCCGCGCCGTTCAGCGCCCCGGCCGAGGCGCCGCTGATCGCGTCGATGGTCAGCCAGTCCTCGTCCAGCAGCCGGTCAAGGACGCCCCAGGAAAAGGCGCCATGCGCGCCGCCGCCCTGCAAGGCCAGGTTGATGTGCTTCTGTTCCATCGCTGTCCCCGTCTTTTGCAGACGCAGCATAGCGGTGAAACCTGCGCGGTCCATCCCGCGCGGGAATCAGTCCTCGGCGTTGGCCTCGGCCCGGCTTTTGCCAGCCACGTCCAGGGCCAGGGTCGCGGCCATGAAGGCGTCCAGATCGCCGTCCAGGACGCCCTGGGTGTCGCTGGTCTCCTCGCCGGTGCGCAAATCCTTCACCATCTGGTAGGGATGCAGGACATAGCTGCGGATCTGGTTGCCCCAGCCCGCGTCGCCCTTGGCGGCGTGCTGGGCGTTGATCTCGGCGTTCCGCTTGTCCAGTTCCATCTGATACAGGCGCGATTTCAGCGCGGCCATGGCGTTGGCGCGGTTCTGGTGCTGGGATTTTTCCGACGAGGTGACGACGATGCCGGTCGGCAGGTGGGTGATCCGCACGGCGGAATCGGTGGTGTTGACGTGCTGCCCGCCCGCCCCGGACGACCGATAGGTGTCGATGCGGATGTCGCGGTCGGGGATGTCGATCTCGATATTGTCGTCGACGACCGGATAGACCCAGACGCTGCTGAACGACGTATGCCGCCGCGCCGCGCTGTCATAGGGGCTGATGCGGACCAGCCGATGCACGCCCGATTCGGATTTCAGCCAGCCATAGGCATTGTGCCCGCTGACCTTGTAGGCGGCGCTGCGGATGCCCGCCTCGTCGCCCGCGGTTTCGGACAGAAGCTCGACCTCGTAGCCCTTCTTCTCGGCCCAGCGGACATACATGCGCGCCAGCATCGAGGCCCAGTCGCAGCTCTCGGTCCCGCCTGCGCCCGCGTTGATTTCCAGGAAGGTGTCGTTGCCGTCGGCCTCGCCGTTCAGCAGGGCTTCCAGTTCCTTCTGCGCGGCCAGTTCTGCCAGGGATTTCAGGTTCGCTTCGGCCTCGGCCACCAGGTCGGTGTCGCCCTCTTCCTCGGCCAGTTCGATCATCTCGGCATTGGCGGACAGGTCGCCGTCGATACGGCGATAGGTCTCGATGGCGTCAGACAACGCCTGGCGTTCGCGCATCAGCTTCTGCGCGCGGGCGGGGTCGGACCACAGGTCGCCCGCCTCGATCATGGCGTTCATCTCCTCCAGCCGATGGGGCGCGGTCTGCCAGTCCATCCGCTGTCCCAGCAAGGTCAGCGACTTGCGGATGGATTCGATGGTGGACTGCGTCTCGGCGCGCATGGGCGGTTCCTCGGGTTCGGACAGGCGGGTTCAGGCAGGCGGCGTCAGGTCCGGGGTGATACCGCGCGCGGGGCCGTGGGGCAAGGGCCGGGGGACCGCCCTGCAACCGCCCGGACGCGGCGCACGTTACACCCTGTCGTCGCAATACCGTCATGGACCGCCCATGCCCCTGATCCAGGATCTGTTCCAGCCGCTGCAATCCATGCCTCTGCCCGCCGTCGCCATGCGGCTGGCCCTGGCGGTCGTCCTGGGCGGCCTGATCGGGTGGGAGCGCGAGGTCAGCGCCCGCGCGGCGGGGTTGCGCACCCATATGCTGATTGCGCTGGCCGCCGCCATGTTCACGGTCGTCGCCATGGAGTTGACGCATTTCCCCGCCGACGAACAGGATGTGCTGCGGATCGACCCTCTGCGTCTGATCGAGGCGGTGACGGCGGGCGTGGCCTTCCTGGCGGCCGGGTCGATCATCTTCAGCGGCGGCAGCGTGCGCGGCGTCACCACCGGGGCGTCGATGTGGCTGGCGGGGGCTGTCGGCCTTGCCTCGGGGACGGGGGACGGGCTGCTGGCGGTGATGGGAACCGCCCTGGCCGTGGTGATCCTGTGGATGGTGCGGATCATCGCCACGCCGGTCCATCGCAGGCCGGATCCCGGCGACCATCCCGACCCGGAAGGCCGTCAGTAAAGCCCGCCCGAGGACATGGTGCCGAAATCCGTCTGCCGGGGGATCACCCGGCGCTCTCCGGTCGAGGTGGTGATCGATGTGCCGCTTCCCGATTCGGCGCCTGCCTGCCAAGGCAGCACGACCTCTCCGTCGCCGAATCCCGACACGATCAGCGGCGATCCCCAGTCGGGGTCGGTGCCGTCGCGGAAATATTCGGCGACCACGTTCGGGCCGGAGGCGTCGTCCGACAGCCGCTGGCCGGTGCTGCGGTCGATCTTGACCCAGTAGCCGCCGGGGGGGACCGCGAATTCCGTGCCGCCGAATTCCGCCACCGCCTGGCGCATGAAGGCGTTGAAGACCGGCACGCACAGCGTGCCGCCATAGGCGTTCTCGCCCAGGCTGCGCGGCTGGTCGTAACCCAGGTAACAGCCCGCGACGATATTCGACGAATAGCCGATGAACCACACGTCCTTGGCGTCGTTGGTGGTCCCGGTCTTGCCCGCGATCGGCACCGGCAGATCGACGCCGCTGCCCGATCCGCGTTCCACCGCGCCTTCCAGCATCGAGGTCAGCTGATAGGCCGTCACCGCGTCCATCACCCGTTCGCGGTTGGTGTCGATCACCGGCCCCTGCCCTGCCGGCAGCGCCTGCTGGCCGCAGGTCTCGCAGACCCGCTGATCGTGGCGATAGATGGTGCGCCCGCGCCGGTCCTGCACGCGGTCCACCAGCGTGGGCTCGACCCGCTCGCCGCCATTGGCGAACATGGCATAGGCCGCGACCATCTTGAACAGCGTGGTTTCCTGCGCGCCAAGCGCATTGGCCAGGAACGGCTTCAGGTCGTCATAGACGCCGAAGCGTTCGGCATATTCGGCCACGCGTTCCATGCCGATGTCCTGGGCGATGCGGATCGTCATCAGGTTGCGCGACATCTCGATGCCGGTGCGCAGGGGGGTGGGGCCGTAATGCTTGCCCGACGAGTTCTTGGGTTCCCACAGGCCGAAGGGGGTGTTGATGCTGATCGGCTCGTCCACGACGATGGTGGCGGGGGTATAGTTGTTGTCCAGCGCGGCGGCATAGACGAAGGGCTTGAAGCTGGACCCCGGCTGGCGCTGCGCCTGCGTCGCCCGGTTGAAGACCGAGGACTGATAGCTGAACCCGCCCTGCATCGACAGCACCCGGCCGGTATTCACGTCCATCGCCATGAAGCCGCCCTGGATTTCCGGCACCTGCCGCAGGGTCCAGCGGATGAAGCTGCCGTCGCCGTCCTGCGTCATCGCCCGCACCAGCACCACGTCGCCCACCGTCAGCAGGTCGCCCGCGACCTTGGCGCGCGGGCCAAGCCTGCCGTCGGGGCCGCGCTTGCGCGCCCATTGCACGTCGGCCGCCGGGATCCAGTGGCCGTCGGCGTCCTCCTCGATCCCCTCGATGCCGATGCGGGCGTCGCTGGCGCCGACCTCCAGCACCACGGCGGGATGCCAGCCGGGAATGTCGCGCGGCACCTTGGCTTGCCACAACGCGCCGCGCCAGGCTGCCTCGTCCGTCAGCTGATCCGCCGGGATCGTCTCGCGGGTGCCGCGCCAGACGCCGGTGCCGCGGTCGTATTGCTCCAACGCCTGGCGCAGGGCGTCGGCCGCCGCCGATTGCAGGTCCGGGTCCACGGTCGCGCGGATGGTCAGGCCGCCGCCGAAGAATTCCTCGTTGCCGAACTGCGCGGACAGCTGGCGGCGGATTTCGTCGGTGAAATAGTCGCGCGGCGGCAGTTGCTGGCGAAAGGCCGGGTAATCGCCGTTCTGCACCGATTTCAGCGGCAGCTTCGCCTCGGACTGATAGGTCGCCTCGTCGATATAGCCGTTCTGCCACATTTCCCGCAGCACATAGTTGCGGCGTTCCGTCACCCGCTCCTTGGCGGTGACGGGGTGGTAGCGGCCCGGCGCCTGGGGCATCGCGGCCAGCATCGCGGCCTCGTGCGGGGCCAGTTCGGTCAGGGACTTGTTGAAATAGGTCTGGGCGGCGGCGGCCACGCCGAAACTGTTCTGGCCCAGGAAAATCTCGTTCAGATACAGTTCCAGGATCTGGTCCTTGTCCAGCGTCCGTTCCAGCCGAGAGGCCAGGATCAGTTCCTTGACCTTGCGTTCCACGCTGCGATCCGAGGACAGCAGGAAGTTCTTCATCACCTGCTGCGTGATCGTGGACGCCCCGCGCACCGACGACCCGCGCGATGCGACCGCCTGCCAGGCCGCGCCGACGATGCCGCGCACGTCATAGCCGGGATGGCTGTAGAAATTCTTGTCCTCGGCGCTGATGAAGGCGTGCTTCACCAGGTCGGGGATCTCCTCGATGGGGACGAACAGGCGGCGTTCCTCGGCGAATTCGTCGATCAGGCGGCCCTCGCCCGAATAGATCCGGCTGATGGTTTTCGGGGTGTATTGGGCCAGGGTCTCGTGGCTGGGCAGGTCACGCGAATAGATCCAGAAGATCGCGCCCAAGGTCAGGGCGATGAAAAAACTGGCGGTGACGAACCACGAGAAGATGGCACCGAAAAAGGACAGGACGCTGCGCAGCAAGGAAGGGGCCTTTCAGGGACTCGGCCCCGTCTATAGCGGCGCGGCCGGTTCCGGTCAAAACAACACTGGGGGATCGCAACCCTTATTGGCGCAGCATCGCCGCCCGCGCGGCCTCGTCCCGCGCCCAGCCGACCACGGCCTCGGACACGGCCTTGACCATGCGGTCGCGCCATTGCGGGTTCAGCAGGTTGGCCCGGTCGTCGTGGTCCGAGATGAAGCCCAGTTCCAGCAGGACCGAGGGAATGTCGGGCGATTTCAGCACCGAATAGGTGGCGCGCTGCACCGGCCGGTCATGCATCCCGATCCCCATCAGCGACATCCGCGATGTCAGCCATCGGGCGAAGCTTTCCGACCGAGGCTGGGTATCGGTGCGCGCGAAATCCATCAGCACCCCGGCCAGGGCGTCGTCATGGCCGGTCAGGTCCGCCCCCGCCAGCAGGTCGTCGCGGTCGTGGCGCAGCGTCAACTGGTCCGCCGCGCGGGCATCGGCCGCCGGGTTCCAGACATAGATCGTCGCCCCCGCCGCCTGCCCTTCCGGCAAGGCGTCCGCGTGCAGCGAGATGAACAGGTCGGCCCGCGCCTGCCGCGCCGTGGTCATGCGCCGTTCCAAGGCCACGAAGCTGTCGTCGGTCCGCGTCATCTCGACTGTGACGCCGCGCGCCTGCAAGGCCGCCCGCAGTTCCAGCGAAAAGACCAGGACCAGGTTCGCCTCGCTTTCGCCCTCGGCCAGGGCGCCGGGATCGAAGCCGCCATGACCCGGATCCAGAACGACCGTGAAGGCCTCGTCCGGGGGCGGCCCCGGCACGTCTGCCGGTTCGGGCAGGTCGCGCAGGGCGGCCGTGGCCGATGGCCGGGGCGCGAAGTCCTGGGCCGCGACCGGAGCCAGGGCCACGGTGATCTGCGACAGCGCCGCGCGCGCCCGCTGGCCCGCGCTGTCGATACGGTAAGGGCCGGGCAGTTCGACGACCACGCGCGCCCAGTCCCGCCCATACGGACCCCAGCGGATCGCGGGCGACAGGTCGGCGCCGAACAGATCCTGCGGCAGGGCCAATCCCAAATCGGCGCCCTTCAGATCGACGATCAGGCGGGGCGGACCGTCCACCAGATAGGTCCGATAGGGGACCGCCTTCGTCAGCGACAGCCGCAGTTCCAGCGGCTTCGGCCCGCCCCAGCCGCGCCCGGTCGCCACCAGCGACGATCCGCCCAGATCCAGCCGCGCCGGCTCCTCTGCCCAGGCGGGCAACGACAGCAGCGCCAGGATCAGCAGCAGCCATTTCATCGCGCGGCCATGAATCCTTGCAGACGGCGCAGCCCCTCGGCGATGTCGGCGGTGGCGCGGGCATAGGAAAAGCGCAGCGTCCGCGCGCCACGGTCGGGATCGAAATCCAGCCCCGGCGTCACCGCGACGCCCGCCTTGTCCAGAATCTCGGCCGCGAAGGCCACCGAATCCCCGGTCAGATCCGACACATCGGCATAGATGTAGAACGCCCCTTCCGGCGGCGCGATGCGGTGAAAGCCCGCCTTGGGCAGCCCCTCCAGCATCAGGCGGCGGTTCTCGGCATAGACGGCAAGGTTCGCGTCGGCCTCGGCCGCGCAGCCCAGGGCGGCAAGCGCCGCGACCTGGCTGGCATGAGGCGGGCAGATGAACATGTTCTGCGCCAGCCGTTCCACGGTGCGGACGTGATCGGGGGGCACGACCATCCAGCCGACCCGCCAGCCGGTCATCGAGAAATACTTGCTGAACGAGTTGATGACGAACACGTCGTCCGTCACCTCCAGCGCGGAATGGCAGCGGTCGCCATAGGAAAGGCCGTGATAAATCTCGTCCGAAATCAGGGCCATGCCCCGCGCCTTCGCCGCATCCGACAGCGCCCGCAATTCATCCGTGCGCAGCACCGTGCCCGACGGATTGCCCGGCGACGCGAGGATCAGACCCGCGCAACCGTCCGGCAGGTCGTCTGGGCGGGGCTGATAGCGGTCCTCGGGGCGGGTGGGGATGCCCACGGGGTCCAGCGACATGGCCCGCAGGATCTGGCGATAGCTGGGATAGCCGGGATACCCCATCGCCACCCGGTCGCCCGCATCGAACAGCGCCGAAAAGGCCAGGATGAAGGCCCCGCTGCTGCCCGGCGTCACCACCACGCGGGCCGGATCCAGATCGACGCCGTACCAGCGACGATACAGATCCGCGATCCCCTGCCGCAGCGCGGGCAGGCCCAGGGCCACGGTATAGCCCAGCGGCTGTTCCAGCGCGGCGGCCAGCGCGCGCCGCGCGCCTTCGGGGGCGGGGGTGGACGGCTGGCCGACCTCCATATGGATGATGTGGCGACCCGCTGCCTCGGCGCGGGCGGCGGCTTCCATCACGTCCATGACGATGAAGGGATCGACCTGGCCGCGAACGGATTTCCTCATGGTACTGCTCATCCTTGGTTTTCGTCTTTTTTCCTGTCTTACGCGCGCGGGGACAGCGCGAAAAGCCCCCTGGCGCCTTCCGGTCACGCAGCTTTGTCGGACGCTTCCTTGCCAACGGACCGCGCAGACGCCAAGCTGGCGCGAACCAAGACGAGGATCCCGATGAAACGCCTGATCGCCGCGCTGCTTTTGACCGCGACCCCTGCCATGGCCTTCGACATTTCCGCGATGTCGGACGCCGAAAAGGCCGCCTTCGGGGACGCCGTGCGCGAATACCTGATGGCCAATCCCGAAGTTCTGGTCGAATCCATCAACGTGCTGGAAGAACGCCGCGTCGCGTCCGAGGCGGAAAACGACGTGGCCCTTGTGGCCTCGAACCACGAGGCGATCTTCCAGGACGGCCACAGCTGGGTCGGCGGCAATCCCGATGGCGACGTGACGGTGGTGGAATTCATCGACTATCGCTGCGGCTATTGCCGCAAGTTCAACGACCAGGTTCATGATCTGGTCGAGAGTGACGGAAATATCCGCCTGATCCTAAAGGAATTTCCGATCCTGGGACAGGACAGCGAGACCTCGGCCCGTTTCGCCGTCGCGGCCAAGCAACTGGGCGGGGATCAGGCCTATGTGAAGGCGCATGACGAACTGATGGCGCTGCGCGGCGCGCCCTCGCCCGAGGCGCTGAAATCCATTGCCGCCGCTATCGGCCTGGACGGGGACGAGGTTCTGAACACCATGAACACCGAATCCGTGTCCGCCGTGCTGCGCGAGAACCGGCAACTGGCCGAACGCATGGCGATCATGGGCACGCCGACCTTCGTGATCGGCGATACCCTGCTGCGCGGAATGCCCGCGGCGGGGCTGGAAGCCAGCGTCGCCGCCGCGCGCGAAGCCAAAGGCTGATCCGATCAGGCCAGAGCGGCCTTGACGCTGTCGGCCAGCGGCGTGCTGGGACGCCCGATCAGCCGCGCCAGCGTGGCCCCATCGCCATCCAGCGCGCCTTGGGCCGCGCCCGCGTCGAACCCGGCATAAGCTGCCGCCAGACCGGCGGGCAGGCCCGCGTCTTCCAGCGCCTTGGCATAGTCTGCCTGCGGCAGGTCCACATAGGGAATGTCGCGGCCCGACTGGCGCGAGATCTCGGCGGCCAGATCGGCCAGCGTCCAGGCAGGGCTGCCCGCCAGTTCATAGACCGACCCGTCATGACCCGGCGTGGTCAGCACCGCAACCGCCGCCGCCGCATAGTCGGCCCTCGCCGCCGCCGCGATGCGCCCCTGCCCCGCCGAGCCATGGAAGGCGCCGTTCGCCAGCGCCGCGGGGATCGAGCCGGTGTAATTCTCGGCATACCAGCCGTTGCGCAGGACCGTGACGGCAAGGCCGCTGTCCTTCAGCATCGCCTCGGTCTGGCGGTGTTCCTCGGCCAGCGACAGGGGCGAGCGGTCGGCATTCAGCAGGCTGGTATAGACGATGCGCCCCACGCCAGCAGCCTTGGCGGCGTCGATGACGTTGCGGTGCTGGACCGCGCGCTTGCCGATTTCACTGCCCGAGACCAGCATCAGCGTGTCCACGCCGTCCAGCGCGGCGCCCAGCGTCTCGGGGCGGTCGTAATCGGCGACGCGGGTCGGAATGCCCAGATCGGCGGCCTTGGCGGGGTCGCGGACCAGCCCGACCAGATCGGTCCGGCCCTGCTGTTTCAAACCCTGGATGATCAGGCGGCCCAGATGGCCGGTGGCGCCGGTAATGGCGATGGTCATGGTGATTCTCCTTGAACGAATCCTGTGCGGCCTGTTATGGCGTTATCGCTTACGATTCGTAAGTACGCACAGATTTGTAAGTGTCCGATGACCGTTCATGACAAGCCCCAACCCGAAAGCCTGACCGACCGCCTGCAACGCGGCGACGTGCTGGCGGCCGCCTGCCCGTCCCGCGCGGTGCTGCGTAGCGTCACCAGCCAATGGGGCGTGCTGGTGCTGATGGTGCTGCGCGACGGCACGCATCGGTTCAGCGCCCTGCGCCGCAGGATCGGCGGCGTGTCCGAACGGATGCTGGCCGAGACGTTGAAGCGGCTGGAGGGCCACGGGCTGGTGCGCCGGGTGGCCTTTCCGGTGGTGCCGCCGCAGACGGAATACAGCCTGACCCCGCTGGGGACCGAGGCCGCCGAGCGGGTCGCGGCACTGGCCGATTGGGTGGAAACCGCCCTGCCCCGGATGCTGCCCACCGACCGAGACTGAGGCGCCGACGGCACACTCGGAGCCTCCGGCGGGCGTATTTGGACAAAGAAGAAGCGGCTATTCGGCGGCCAGGCGGTCGTGGTCCGGCCGCGCGATGCGGCCCAGGATATGATCGGCGGCTTTCTCACCGACCATGATCGAGGGGCCGTTCAGGTTGCCGTTGGTGATGCGCGGAAAGATCGAGCTGTCCGCGACGCGCAGGCCTTCGACGCCGATGACCCGCAGGTCGGGATCGACCACCGCCATGGGGTCATGGACCGCGCCCATCCGCGCCGTGCCGCAGGGGTGATAGGCCGATTCGGCGTGGTCGCGGATGAAGGCGTCGATCTGGTCGTCGGTCTGGACCTGCGCGCCCGGCTGGATCTCGTCGCCCCGGTATTCGGCAAAGGCGGGCTGGCTGAAGATCCGGCGCGTCAGGCGCACGCAGGCGCGGAATTCGGCCCAGTCGTCGGCATGGGACATGTAGTTGAAGCGGATCTCGGGCGCGGCGGCCGGATCGGCCGAGGCGAGCCGCACGCTGCCGCGCGATTTCGACCGCATCGGGCCGACATGGGCCTGGAAGCCATGGCCCTGCGCCGCCGCCTTGCCGTCATAACGCACCGCCAGCGGCAGGAAGTGATACTGGATGTCGGGATAGTCCGCCGCGTCCGACGACCGAATGAAGCCGCAGCTTTCGAACTGATTCGATGCGCCCAGCCCGGTCTTTTGCAGCAGCCATTCGACCCCGACCCGGCTTTTGCCCAGCAGGTTGTAATAGGTATACAGCGTGATCGGCTTCAACGCCTTGTATTGCATGTAGATTTCAAGATGGTCCTGCAAATTGGCGCCGACGCCCGGACGGTCGGCCAGCGGCGCGATGCCGTGCTGGCGCAGGTGGTCGGCGGGACCGATTCCCGACAACATCAGCAGCTTGGGCGTGTTGATCGAACTGGCCGAGACGATGATCTCGCGTCCTGCGCCGATGGTCTCGGTCCGGCCCTTGCGTTCTATTTCAACGGCATAGGCGCGCTTTCCTTGAAACAGGATCCGGCGAGCCAGGGCGCGGACCAGCGTCAGCCGCCCGGTCTTCAGCGCCGGGCGCAGATAGGCGTTGGCGGCGGACCAGCGGCGGCCCTTCCAGATGGTCGCCTCCATCGGGCCGAAGCCCTCCTGCTGTTCGCCGTTGTAGTCGGGGGTATAGGGCCAGCCCGCCTGCTGCCCCGCCTGGATGAAGGCGTTGAACAGCGGGTTGCGGCGCCGGCCGCGCGTGACATGCAGCGGGCCGTCGGTGCCGCGCCACGGGGACGCGCCACCGTGCCAGGTCTCCATCCGCTTGAAATAGGGCAGCACGTCCTCATAGCCCCAGCCCTCGGCGCCGCTGTCGCGCCAGTGGTCGTAATCCTTGCGGTGGCCGCGCACGAAGACCATGCCGTTGATCGAGGACGATCCGCCCAGCACCTTGCCGCGCGGCGTGGCCAGCCTGCGACCGCCCAGATGCGGTTCCGGCTGGCTGGCGAAACCCCAGTCGTATCGCGGCATGTTCATCGGGTAGGACAGCGCCCCCGGCATCTGGATGAAGATGCCGATGTCGCTGCCGCCGTATTCGATCAGGGTGACGGAATGCCCCGCCTGCGTCAGGCGATAGGCCAGCGCGCAACCGGCGGAACCGGCGCCGACGATGACGTAATCCGCGGTCATGGCTGGTCCCCCTAATACGGCGCCTCGACGGCGCCCATGCCGACATAGACGGTCTTGAGTTGCGAATAATGCTCGATGGCGGCTGCGGAATTCTCGCGGCCCAGCCCGGACAGCTTGACGCCGCCGAAGGGCATTTCCACCGGCGTCAGGTTATAGGCGTTGATCCAGCAGGTGCCGGCCTCCAACGCGGCGACGACGCGATGGGCGCGGGTCAGATCCTGGGTGAAGACCCCCGCCGCCAGGCCGAAGCCGGTGGCGTTGGCGCGGGCCACGGCCTCGGATTCGTCGGCGAAGGTCAGCGTGGTCATCACCGGGCCGAAGATCTCGTCGCGGGTGATCAGCATGTCGTCGCCCGCATCGGCAAAGACCGTGGGCGGGATGAAGCCCCCCTCGCCCAGCCCGCCGCAGACCAGCCGCGCGCCCGCGTCCTGGCCCGCCGTGATCGCCGCGCGGATCTTGCCCGCCTGCGCGGCGTTGATGATGGGGCCGAATTGCGTGTCCGGGTCCAGCGGATCGCCCATGCGGACCTGTGCCAGCCGTTCGGCCAGCCGGTCCAGGAAGCGTGCGGCGATTCCCCGTTGCAGGAACACGCGCGTGCCGTTGGAACAGATCTGACCCGAGGAATAGAAGTTCGCCAGGATCGCCGCCCCCACGGCATCCTCCAGGCTGGCGTCGTCGAAGACGATCAGCGGCGACTTGCCGCCCAGTTCCATGGTGACATGGCGCATCCCCTCGGCGGCGGCGGCATAGACGCGGCGGCCGGTGGGCACCGATCCGGTCAGCGAGACCTTGGCGACGCAAGGATCGGTGACCAAGGCGGCGCCGACCTGGCCGCGCCCCTGCACCACGTTGAAGATGCCCGGCGGGGCGCCCGCCTCGATCAGGATTTCGGCCAGCTTCAGCGCGCCCAGGGGCGTTTCCTCGGACGGTTTGAAGACCATCGCGTTGCCCATCGCCAGCGCGGGCGCGGCCTTCCAGCAGGCGATCTGGCTGGGATAGTTCCAGGCGCCGATGCCCGCGCAGACGCCCAGGGCCTCGCGCCGGGTATAGGCCCAGTCGCGGCCCAGGGGAATCATCTGGCCGGTGACGGTCGCGGCCAGGCCGCCGAAATATTCCAGCGCGGCAGCCCCGGACGGCCAGTCGGCCACCAGCGTTTCCTGGATCGGCTTGCCGGTATCCAGCGTCTCCAGCCGGGACAGGTCGTCGTTGCGGTCGCGGATGATCGCGGCGGCGCGGGACAGGACGCGGCCCCGGTCCGCGGGCGCCATCGCCGCCCAATCGACCTGCGCGCGGGCGGCGGACTGGCAGGCCAGCGCCACCTGATGGGTCGATGCCTCGCGCAGCGAGGCGATTTCCTGGCCGGTATAGGGATAGAGGACGGGCAGCACGGCGCCCTCGCCCTCGACGAAGGCGCCGTCGATGAACAGGCTGGCGGCGGGTTGGGCGTTCAGGGTCACGTCAGGGCCTCGTCCAGGTAATCGAAGATCAGTTTCTCGGCCGTCACCGCATCGACATCGCCCCGCGTCAGCACCGCGCGCAGATAGACCCCGTCGATCAGCGCGCCCAGGGTTTCGGCGACGCGGGCGGGATCGTCGACCAGCGGCCGCAGCGCCAGGATCAGATTCGACCGCAGGCGGCGGTGATAGACCCGCAGCAGGCGCGCAGCCTCGGGGTTGATCAGCGCCAGGGCATAGAAATTGATCCAGGCGCTGACCGTTTCGCGCTGAAAGTTCTGCGGCGCGAAGCTGGCCCCGACGATGGCGTTCAGCCGGCCGCGCGGGCCGTGGCCCGGCAGGCGTTCGGCGACCGAACGGCCATAGACGCGCAGGATATAGCGCATCGCGGACAGGAAAATCTGTTCCTTGGACCCGAAATAGTGATGCGCCAGGGCGGGCGACATGCCCGCGCGCCGGGCAATCTGGGCCACCGTCACGTCCAGGGATCCCGCACGACCCACCTCGAAGATCGTGGCGTTGATTAATGCGGCTTTTCGGATAGGCTCGGCCCCGATCTTGGGCAAGGTGGCACCTGTTCGCAGAAGACGGTTGCTATTCAGGGCCTGTGTATCTTTAATTGACTGACCAATCAAGAACAGGGAGCCTCGCATGATCCGCAAACGCCTGACCCTTTCCGTGGCGATCGCCACCGCGCTTGCCGGACCTGTCCTGGCCGCGGAACCCGACGACTGCCGCCGGGTGGTGCTGTCCGACGTGGGCTGGACCGACATCACGGCGACGACGGCGCTGGCCTCGACCGTGTTGCAGGCCCTGGGATACGAGACCGAGACGAAGCTGCTGTCGGTGCCCGTCACCTATACGGCGCTGTCCACCGACGACGTGGACATCTTCCTGGGCAACTGGATGCCCACGATGGAGGCCGACATCGCCCCCTATCGCGACGCGGGCACGGTGGACACGGTGCGCACCAACCTGACGGGGGCGAAATACACGCTGGCCACCAACAAGGCGGGCGCGGATCTGGGCATCACCGACTTCGCCAGCATCGCCGAACACAAGGACGCGCTGTCCGGCCAGATCTACGGGATCGAGCCGGGCAACGACGGCAACCGCCTGCTGCTGGAGATGGTGGCCGAGGACAAGTTCGGCCTGGGCACGTTCGAGGTGGTCGAATCCAGCGAACAGGGGATGCTGGCCCAGGTCGCCCGCGCCGACGCGGCGGGCCAGCCGGTCGTGTTCCTGGGCTGGGAACCGCATCCGATGAACGCCCAGTTCGAGATGACCTACCTGACCGGCGGGGACGAGATCTTCGGTCCCGACCTGGGCGGGGCCGAGGTGCGCACGAACACCCGCCACGGCTATGTCGGCGAATGCCCCAACGTGGGCAAGTTCCTGCAAAACCTGGAATTCACCCTGCCTATGGAAAACGAGGTGATGGGCAAAATTCTGAATGACGGGCAGGATCCGATGGCCGCCGCCAAGGACTGGCTGTCGGCCAATCCCGATGCCGCGACCCCCTGGCTGGAGGGCGTGACCACCTTCGACGGCAACGACGCTCAGGCCGCCCTGACCGAGGCGCTGTCCGGCTGATCGCCGGGCCGCCCGCCTTTTCCTGACCAGCAAGGACGCGCGCATGGATCAACTGACGGCCTGGGTGACGGATAACAAGATCCCCGTGGGACGCACCGCCAAGGCGATCTTCGACTGGCTGAACGCCAATGCGGCGGGGCTGTTCAATACGATCTCGGGCGCGTTGGAATGGCTGATCGGCGGTATCCTCGCGGGGTTGGAGGCGCCGCATCCGCTGCTGTTCATCCTGCTGGCCGTGGCGCTGACCTGGGTCTTGCAGCGCAACTGGAAGACCTGTCTGCTGGTCGCGGCGGGCCTGCTGTTCGTGCTGAACCAGGGATATTGGGACGAAATGCAGCAATCGCTGACCCTGGTGCTGGCGGCCTGCCTGGTCTGCATGGCAATCGGCGTTCCGGTGGGCATCGCCGCCGCGCACCGCCCGCGCCTTTACGCCTGGATGCGGCCGGTGCTGGATCTGATGCAGACGCTGCCGACCTTCGTCTATCTGATCCCGGCCATCGTGTTCTTCGGCATCGGCATGGTGCCGGGGCTGCTGGCCACGGTGATCTTCGTGCTGCCCGCGCCGATCCGCCTGACCCAGTTGGGGATCAGTTCCACCCCCCCTGCCCTGGTCGAGGCCGCGACCGCCTTCGGCGCCACGCCGCGCCAGCTTTTGTGGAAGGTCGAACTGCCCAGCGCGCTGCCGCAGATCATGGCCGGGCTGAACCAGACCATCATGCTGTCGCTGTCGATGGTGGTGATCGCCGCGCTTGTCGGCGCCTCGGGCCTGGGGGTTCCGGTGGTCCGGGCGCTGAACAGCGTCAACACCTCGCTGGGCTTCGAATCGGGCTTCGTGATCGTGGTGGTGGCGATTCTTCTGGACCGGATGCTGCGGATGGAGGGCCGGAAATGACCATCGTCCCCAATGCCGTCGAATTCGACCGGGTATCCATCGTCTTCGGCGACCACCCCGAAACCGCCCTGCCGCTGATGGACCAGGGCCGGGAACGCGGAGAGATTCGCGCCGCCACCGGCCAGGTTCTGGGCGTCCACGACTGTTCCCTGAACGTCCGCCAGGGCGAGATCCTGGTGCTGATGGGCCTGTCCGGGTCCGGCAAGTCCACGCTGCTGCGCGCCGTCAACGCGCTGAACCACGTCTGCCGGGGCGAGGTCCGGGTCTGGGACGGCCAGGGCATGATCTCGGTCAGCGGGGCGGGCAAGCGCGCGCTGCGCGACATCCGGCTGCGCCATGTGGCGATGGTGTTCCAGCAATTCGGCCTGCTGCCCTGGCGGACCGTGCGCGAAAACGTGGGCCTGGGGTTGGAGCTTGCGGGCATGTCCCCTGCCCAGCGCAAGGTCCGCGTGGATCACCAGTTGGAAACGGTCGGGCTGAAGGACTGGGCCGAACGCAAGGTGGGCGACCTGTCGGGCGGGATGCAGCAGCGCGTGGGCTTGGCCCGCGCCTTCGCGACCGAGGCGCCGATCCTGCTGATGGACGAACCGTTCAGTGCGTTGGACCCGCTGATCCGGTCGCGCTTGCAGGACGAATTGCTGGAATTGCAGGCCAAGACGCAGCGCACCATCATCTTCGTCAGCCACGACCTTGACGAGGCCTTCAAGCTGGGCAACCGCATCGCCCTGATGGAGGGCGGGCGCATCGTCCAGATCGGCACCGCGCGCGAAATCATCGCCAATCCGGTCAGCGATTACGTCGCGGATTTCGTGGCCCACATGAACCCGCTGGGGGTGTTGACCGCGGCCGATGTGGTCCAGCCGGGCGACGCGCCGGGCGATCCGGTGCCGCGCACCATGCCGGTGCGTAAGGTAATGGGGTTGCTGTCGGACCGCACCGCCCTGCCCGTCGAGGGCGGCGGCTGCATCACCCGCGACGCGGTTCTGGCCCGGCTGATCGACCCGCGCGGCTGATCTTCGCCGTGGTCCGAATGCGACAGGCATGTGTCGGTCGCGTGGCAGCTATGGCATCCGCCCATCCGCGCCAGTAAAAGGCGGCAAAGCGGGTATCAAAGGCAGGTTCATGAAGATCATCGTTCTGGGCGGAGACGGTTTCTGCGGCTGGCCGACGGCGCTGCATCTTTCGGCGCGCGGTCATGACGTGGTGATCGTGGACAACCTGTCGCGCCGCAAGATCGACGTGGAACTGGAAGTCAGCAGCCTGACGCCCATCCGCCCGCTGGGCGAGCGGGTGCGGGCATGGCACGAACTGACCAACCACACCATCCGGGTCGAGAATTTCACCGTGGGCGAACATTACCACCGCCTGCTGACGCTGCTGCGCGACGAACGGCCCGACGCGGTGATCCATTTCGCCGAACAGCGCGCCGCGCCCTATTCGATGAAATCAAGCTGGCACAAGCGCTATACCGTCAGCAACAACCTGAACGCCACCAACGACATCCTGGCCGCCATCGTCGAATCCGGCCAGGACATCCACCTGGTCCATCTGGGCACGATGGGCGTCTATGGCTATGGCACGGCGGGGATGAAGATTCCCGAAGGCTATCTGGACGTGCTGGTAGAAACCGAGAACGGCCCCCATCGGCAGGAAATCCTGTATCCCGCCAATCCGGGGTCGATCTATCACATGACCAAGACCCAGGATCAGCTGTTCTTCTTCTATTACAACAAGAACGACGGCGTGCGGATCACCGACCTGCACCAGGGCATCGTCTGGGGCACCCAGACCGAGGAGACGCGCCTGGACGACCGGCTGATCAACCGCTTCGACTATGACGGCGATTACGGGACGGTGCTGAACCGCTTCCTGATGCAGGCGGCCATCGGCTATCCGCTGACGGTGCATGGCACGGGCGGCCAGACCCGCGCCTTCATCCACATCCAGGACACCTGCCGCTGCATCGAACTGGCCCTGACCAACCCGCCCGCGAAGGGCGACCGGGTCAGCATCCTGAACCAGATGACCGAGACCCATCGCGTCCGCGACCTGGCGCAGATGATCGCCGACCAGACCGGGGTCGAGATCGCCTTCCTGAAGAACCCCCGCAACGAGGCCGACGAAAACGACCTGCACGTCGCCAACGACCGTTTCCTGGGCCTTGGGCTTGATCCCATCAAGCTGGAAGACGGGTTGCTGGCCGAAGTCCAGGAAATCGCCCGCAAATACGCCGACCGCTGCGACCGCGACAAGATCCCCTGCGTGTCGCAATGGCGAACGGCGTAACCGCCGTTCCCGTCATCCGTCCTGCGCGTCCGAACAAGCCCAACTGACGCAGGGGAATTTCCTCTGCTGTTACTGCACCCGCGCCCAGGTCTGGCTTTTGCAGATCAGCCCGCCCGCGACGCATCCCGACAGGCTCATCCGGTCGCCCTCGACCGTGGCCTTGCCGTTGTAGATCTTGTCGTTGGCGGGGCGCCACACCTTGCCCGTGTAGTTGCCGCCGCCCTGCGGGGCCATGTCGATGACAATCTGGCGGCCCAGGTTCGGGGATTGGTATTGCGACTGGCCCTTGTAGGTCCGGGTGATGGTGCCGCAGAAGGCCCCGCCGCAAGGCACGATGGTGACATGGGCGAAGGCGCCGTCGTCGGGCTGGGTCTGCCAGACCCCCTCGATCGGGTCGGCGGCGGCGGCGGTGGCGGCCAGTGCAAGAACGGCGGCGGCGATGATGTGGCGCATGGTTTCCCCCCTGATGCTGGCGCGATGCTGCGGGGCGGCCCCTTGTCTGGCAAGCGTGACGTGAGGTCGCGGCGCGCCCTTCCGTTCCGGGCGCCCGCGTGGCAAAGGAGGCGCGACCCCAACCGCCGGAGCCTGCCATGATCCTCTATCCCGCCATCGACCTGAAGGACGGCAATTGCGTCCGCCTGCTGCGCGGCGAGATGGAGGCCGCGACCGTCTTCGGCACCGACCCGGCGGCGCAGGCGCGCGCCTTCCAGGACGCGGGCGCGGAATGGCTGCACCTGGTCGACCTGAACGGCGCCTTTGCGGGCCGTCCCGTGAACGCCGAGGCGGTCGAGGCGATCCTGGCCGCCATCGACATTCCCGCCCAGCTTGGCGGCGGCATCCGCGACATGGCGACCATCGAGGGCTGGCTGGACAAGGGCCTGTCCCGCGTGATCCTGGGCACCGTCGCGGTGGAAGATCCCGACCTGGTGCGCGAGGCCGCAGCCGCCTTCCCCGGCCGCATCGCTGTGGGCATCGACGCCCGCGCCGGGCGCGTGGCGACCCGCGGCTGGGCCACCGAGACGCAGGTGACGGCGACCGACCTGGCCCGCCAGTTCCAGGACGCGGGCGTCGCCGCGATCATCTATACCGACATCGACCGCGACGGCGCCATGCAGGGCCCCAACATCGCCGCCACCGAGGCTCTGGCCCGCGCAGTCGGCATTCCGGTCATCGCATCCGGGGGCGTGTCGTCGCTGGACGACCTGCGCGCCCTGGCAGAGACGCAGGTGATCGCGGGGGCGATTTCGGGCCGGGCGCTGTATGACGGCGCCATCGACTTGGCCCAGGCCCTGGCGCTGCTGAAGCCGTGATCAGATCTGGCGTTCGGGCAGCTGCACGACCAGCCCGTCCAGCGCGTCCGTCACCTTGATCTGGCAGGTCAGGCGCGACCGTTCGGGGTCGGGCTGATAGGCGAAGTCCAGCATGTCCTCTTCCATCGGGTCTTTGGGGGGGATCTGGTCCACCCAGGCCGGATCGACATAGACATGGCAGGTCGAACAGGCGCAGGCGCCGCCGCAATCGGCGTCGATGCCGGGAATGCCGTTGTCGCGCGCGCCCTCCATCACCGTCATGCCGGGCTTCACGTCCACCTCGTGGCGGGTTCCGTTATGCTCGATATAGGTGATGCGGGCCATGGCTTGGGTGTCCTTTGCTGTGCAGGGGGCAGATAGGCCATCGGCCCCGCAATGAAAAGGGGCGGCCCCGCAGGACCGCCCCCCTTTGCCCCAAGGGGCAGGATCAGGATTCGCCGACCGGCAGGGCGACGAAGCGCGGCTCTCCGGCGCGGCGCACCAGCACCAGCAGGGACTTGCGCCCCGCCTCGCGCGCCTCGTCGATGCGGGCGTTCAGGTCGCCGATGGACGCGACCGGCTGCTGGCCCGCCTCGGTGATGATGTCGCCGGGGGCAAGGCCCTTTTCGGCGGCTTCGCTGGACGGATCGACCTCTTGCACGACCAGGCCGCGCGCGTCGTTGGGCAGTCCCATGTCCTGCGCCATCTGGGGCGTCAGCACGGACAGCGTCATGCCCAGGACATCCTGCTGGCTGGGGCTGCTTTCCGAACCGCCGGGCCGGTCGCCCGCGCCTTCGGCGGTTTCACGGCGGCCCAGCGTCACCGACAGGGTGACCGGCCCGTCGCTGCGCTGCACCACGACATCGACCGGCTCGCCGGACGGCGCCTCGGCGACGCGGCGGACCAGGCTGCGGGTGTCCTTGACCTCGGACCCGTCAAAGCTGGTGATGACGTCGCCCGCCCGCATCCCGGCCTCGCGCGCGGGGCCTTCGGGAACATCCGTCACCATGGCGCCGGATTCGGCGGCAAGGCCAAGCGCCTCGGCCATGTCCGGGGTCACGTCCTGGATCTTCACGCCCAGCCAGCCGCGCCGGGTTTCCCCGAATTCCTGCAACTGCTTCACGACGCTGGAGACGACGTTCGACGCCATGGAAAAACCGATGCCGATGGATCCGCCGTTGGGCGACAGGATCGCGGTGTTGACGCCCACGACCTCGCCTTTCAGGTTGAACAGCGGGCCGCCGGAGTTGCCCCGGTTGATGGCCGCGTCGGTTTGCAGATAGTCGTCATAGGTGCCCGACAATTCGCGGTTGCGCGCCGACACGATCCCCGAACTGGCCGAGAAACCCTGGCCCAGCGGGTTGCCAAGCGCCAGCACCCAGTCGCCCACGCGGGCCTCGTCGGAATTGCCGAATTCCACGAAGGGCAGCGGGTCGCTGCTTTCGACCTTCAGCAGCGCCAGGTCGGTATTCGGGTCGGTGCCGACCACCTTGGCGGGCAGGGTCTCGCCGGAATAGAATTCGATCTCGATCTCGTCCGCGCCCTCGATGACGTGGTTGTTCGTGACGATGAACCCGTCGGCCGAAATCACGAAGCCCGATCCCAGGGCGTTGGACCGCTGCGGCATCCGGGGACCACCCGGACCGGGCTGGCCGGGAATGCCCGGAAAGCCGAAATCGCGGAACAGGTCGGAAAACGGGCTGCCTTCCGGGAAGATCGGCGCGCCCTCGCCGCCGGTCGGCTGGGCCACCACGGCGGTGGTGGTGATGTTGACGACGGCGGGCGCGACCTGCTGGACCAGATCGGCGAAGCTGTCGGGCATGACCTGCGACGAGGCCGTCTCGGGCGCGGTCAGCGGTTCGTTGTTGTTCGCCGCCTCTTGCGCCTGCTGGCTGGCCTCGGGCGAGATGTCGGGCTGCGCGTCCTGCGCCGCCGCGAAACCAAGGCCGACGGTCACGGCCAGCGCCGAGGCGGTCAGGAGATGCCGAGGAGAAAAGGTCTTCATGCGGATGCCCTCATCTTGCGCATTCTGCCCTGGGCCGAAGATGGCCGGGGATCAGGTTGGATATGAAGAAGAAATAGGTCGGCGTTGCAAATAAACCACGCTCTCGGGCAGTGAACTGATCGTGACTTTTATTGCAGAAGGGGCGGATGGTGTCCCACCCGCCCCATTCGCGTCGGTCATTCCTGTGCCGGGGCGTCCTGCGGCGCCGGGTCTGCGGCCGCCCCATCGTCCGCCGGCTGTTCCGCCGCCGGCGCGGCCTCGGGGGCCGTCGCGGGGGCGGTTTCGGCGGGGGCGCCGACGCCTTCGGTCTGCTGCGGCGGGGTCGCCAGCATTTCCGGCACGGGGGTCAGGGTAACGCCCGCGCTTTCGCCCAGCCGGTTGCCTTCGCGGTCGGTCACGGTGGGTGTTATCAGGTCTTCCTCGTCGTCTGCGGCGGCCGGCGGCTGGATGGTGCCCGCCGAATTGCCCGCCGGGACCGGGGTCGGCGACGGGTTCGCGCGGCTGGCGCCGTCATCGCGCAGATAGCTGAAGAATTCCCCGTCCGGCTGCAACACCATGGTGCTGTTCTCGCCCCGGATCGCCCGTTCGTACGAGGTCATCGACCGCGTGAAGGCGAAGAATTCCGGGTCGCGCCCGAAGGCGTCGGCATAGATGGCGTTGCGCTGCGCGTCGGCCTCGCCTCGGACGATCTCGGCGCGCTTGGACGCCTCGGATGTCAGTTCCGTCACCGTCCGGTCGGCTGCGGCGCGGACCCGCTGCGCGGCCTCGCCGCCCCGCGCGATCTCGTCGGCGGCCTCGCGCTGGCGTTCGGCGCGCATCCGGGCATAGGTCGCGTTCAGGTTCTGCTCGGGCAGGTCGGTGCGGGTCAGGCGCACGTCGATGATCTCGACCCCCAGCCCTTCCGAGTTCGAGCGCGCCTCGTCGCGGATCTGGTTCATCAGCGCGGTGCGGTCGTCAGACAGCACGCTGGTGGACGGCACGGTCCCCAGCACCTCGCGGATGGCGTTGCGCACGATGGGTTCCAGGCGGCCCTGCGCCCCCTGGATGCCGCCCGCGCCGACCGCCTGGCGGAAGCGGACCACATCGGTGATCCGCCAGCGGGCGAAGGCGTCCACGATCAGGCGGCGGTCGTCAAGGGGCGTGACCTCCAGCGGGACGGTCGGCAGGCCCAGGATGCGGCCGTCGTATTTTTCGACGTTGTCCAGAAACGGCACCTTGAAATCCAGGCCCGGATCCTCCTTCACGTCGACGACGCGGCCCAGGCGCAGCACCAGGGCCTTTTCGCGTTCGTCGACGATGAACACCGAGGACGCGACCAGCACGCCCACCGCGATCAGGGCGGGAATGGCCAGCGTCGCGGCCGTAATTCTGCGAGCGGTGGCCATCAGTTGTTCCCTCCGGTATTGGCGTTGCCCTGGCCGGACCGGCGCAGTTGGTCAAGCGGCAGATAAGGCACGACGCCCGATCCCTGCCCTTCCACGCCGTCGCCCAGAATCACCTTGTCCACGCCGCCTAGGACGTTCTCCATGGTTTCTAGATACATCCGGCGGCGGGTCACTTCGGGGGCCTTCACATATTCCTCGTAGATCGAATTGAAGCGCGCGGCCTCACCCTGGGCGGTGTTGACCGCCTGGGCGCGATAGGCCTCGGCCTGTTCCAGCGCCTGCGCCGCGTCGCCTCGGGCCTGGGCCAGGACGCGGTTTGCATAGGCGTCGGCTTCCTTCTCAAGCCGGTCGCGTTCCTGCTGGGCGGCCTGCACCTCGCGGAAGGCGTCGATCACCTCGGCCGGGGGGTCGGCGCGGTCCAGGTTGACGCGGACCACGTTGATCCCGGACTGATAGGCGTCCAGCGTTTCCTGGACCGAGGTTTGCAGGTCGTTGGCGATGGTGCCGCGATCCCGGTTCAGGATCGGCGCCAGTTCGCTGCGCGCGATGATGTCGCGCATCGAGGATTCGGCCACGGCGCGCATGGTGTCGGCGGGATCTGCCAGGTTGAACAGGAATTTTTCCGGGTCCGAGATGTTCCAGACGACCTGATATTCCATGTCCACGATGTTCTGGTCGCGGGTCAGCATCAGACCGTTGTCCATCTCTCCCTGGCGGCCGGTGCCGATCTCGGTCACGCGTTCGTTGGTGACGGGGATGACCTCGGCGGTGACGACCGGCCAGGGGGCGAAGTTCAACCCTTCCGTGCCCACGGCCACCGCGCGGCCGAACAGGAATTCGACGCTGCGTTCGTTGGTCTGGACCCGGTAGAAGCTGGCGAAGGCCCAGAGGGCCAGCAGGATCAGCCCGCCGATGGTCAGGGTGGTGCGGTTCATCTGGAACCCCGGCGACTGCGGGCGGCGCGGGCCGCCGCCGACCGGACCATTGCCGCCGCCGCGCCCGCCCATCAGCACGCGCAGCCGTTCCTGGCCCTTCTTCATCAGTTCCTCGATCTCGGGCATCTGCTGCGGGCCGCCGGGCCGTTGCGGCCCTCTTGGCGGCTGCTGCTGTCCCCAGGGGCGGTTCGAGGGGCGCTTGTCGCGATCCTCGTCATCTCCTCCGCCGCTTCCGCCGCCCCATGGGCCCTGACTTGCCATCCCTAATCCTTCTTTCTTCTTCGAAATTCCGTTGCTTGAAACTGGGACGGCAGGGGGAAATGTCAACCCGAACAGCCCCTGTCCGTGCCCATCTGTCGCAATTGTCAGGCGGTTGCAGCCTGTGCAGGAACCTCCAGCCGGTGCCGGCGCGTCGGATTGCGCATCGTCACCAGTTCCTCGGCCGCGGTGGGGTGGACGGCCATGGTCGCATCGAAATCGGCCTTGGTCGCGCCCATGGTGATGGGGATCGCGGCAAGCTGGATCATCTCTCCGGCGTCGGGTCCGAAGATGTGGCAACCCAGAACCTTGTCGGTTTCGGGATCGACCAGCAGCTTCATCATCACCTTGGAATTGCTGCCCGCGAACATCGACCGCATCGGCCGGAACACGGTGTCATAGACATCCACGTCGCCGCGCGCGCAGGCCTGTTCCTCGGTCAGCCCGACCGAGGCGACCTCGTGCGGGCGCAGATAGACCGCGCTGGCGACATTGACATGGCTGACGGTGCGCGCCCGGCCGCCGAAGACCGTATCGGCAAAGGCATGACCCTCGCGGATCGCCACCGGGGTCAGGTTCACCCGGTCGGTCACGTCGCCCACCGCGAAGATCGACGGAACCGCCGTCTGCGACCATTCGTCCACCGCGATCGCGCCGTTCGGACGCAGGTGGACGCCGGTGTTCTCCAGCCCCAGCCCGGCGGTATAGGGCGCGCGGCCGGTGGCCCAGATCACCGCGTCGAAGCCGTCGCGGCTGCCATCAGTGAAGGTGACGCCGATCCCGTCGCCCTGCCGTTCCAGCGCGGTGGGGTTGACGTTCAGGCGCAGGTCGACGCCGATTTCGGACAGTTGCAGCGTCGCCATGTCGCGGGCCTGCCGGTCGAAGCCGCGCAGCACCGCGTCGCCACGATAGGCCTGCACCGTCTCGCAGCCCAGCCCCGCCAGGATCGTCGCGAATTCGCAGGCGATGAAGCCCCCGCCGACCAGCAGCACCCGGCGCGGCAGCGATTCCATCAGGAACAGGTCGTCGGAGATCAGGCCCAGTTCCTCGCCCGGAATGCCGGGCAGCGCGGGACGGCCGCCCACCGCGATCAGGATGTGCTTGGCGGTCTTTTGCGTGCCGTCGGCCAAGGCGACCGTATGGGGATCGACGATGGTGGCGCGCTGATGAAAGATCTGCACGCCCGACTTTTCCAGGTTCGCGGTATAGATCAGCTCCAGCCGGGTCAGTTCCGCGTCCAGCTTCTGGCGGAACACCGTCCAGTCGAACCGCCCCGCCTGTGCGCCCTCCCAGCCATAGCCGCGCATCTCTTGCGCCATCAGCCCGGCCTGCGAGGCGAAGATCATCAGCTTTTTGGGCACGCAGCCCCGGATCACGCAGGTGCCGCCCATGCGGCTTTCCTCGGCCAGGGCGACGCGGGCGCCGTGTTCGCCCGCCGCGATGCGCGCGGCCCGCACGCCGCCGGAGCCGCCGCCGATCACGAACAGGTCATAGTCGAAAGTCACAGCTCAATCTCCTTCGCCGGCCAGCATGTCGGCGTCTATGTCAGCATTGCGGTCAAGCCGGACAACCGTGCCGTCGGGCTTGCCGATGATCGCCAGGTGGCACATGCCCAGGAACAGCCCGTGCTCCACGACACCCGGTATGGCCGACAGCGCGCGCGCAAGCGCCACCGGATCGGGGATCGCGCCCAAGTGCAGATCCAGGATCCAGTTTCCCTCGTCGGTGATCCATGGGTTGCTGCCCTTCAGGCGGTGCAGCACGTCCCGGTCGCCCAGATCCAGGTCGGCCAGGGCGCGGCGGATCAGGGTTCGGGTGGTCTCGAACCCGAACTGCACCACCTCGACCGGCAGGGGAAAGGCGCCCAGCTGTTCCACGACCTTGCCGGGATCGGCGATCACCACCATCCGCTGACTGGCCGCCGCGACGATCTTCTCGCGCAGATGCGCGCCGCCGCCGCCCTTGACCAGATGCAGGTCGGGATCAACCTCGTCGGCGCCGTCGATGGTCATGTCCAGCCAGCCGATGTCATCCAGGCTTTCGATGGACAGGCCCAGGCCTTCCGCCAGTTCGCAAGTCGCCTTCGAGGTTGCGGCGCAGCGCAGCGACAACCCCTCGGCCCGTGCGCGGGCGGCCAGTTCGCGGACCATGACGCTGGCGGTCGATCCGGTGCCCAGGCCCAGTTTCATGCCGTCCTGCACCAGGGCCACGGCGGCGCGCGCGGCGGCCAGCTTGGCGGGATCGGGTTGAGGTTGCGACATGGGCGGTCTCCATCCTGGGGCGTTGCGAAAGGTTATAGGCGACCGGCCTGCCCCCCGCCACCGGCAAAACCCTTATCCCCGGCTGACGCCTTCCGGCAGGATCACCGTGAAGCTGCTGCCCTGCCCCTTGGCGCTGTCGATGCGCAACCGGCCGCGATGGCGGTTGACGATATGCTTGACGATCGCCAGCCCCAGCCCGGTGCCGCCCTGCGCACGGGATCGGTGGGTGTCGACACGGTAAAAGCGTTCGGTCAGACGGGGGATGTGCATCCCCTCGATCCCCTCGCCCTTGTCGCGGATCTCGACGGCCCAGGCCGGGCCGCGCAGCATCGGTTCGTGGTCGATCCGGCGCATTGAGACGCCCAGATAGCCGCCCGACCCGCCGTATTTGATCGCGTTCTCGATCAGGTTCTGGAAGACCTGCACCAGTTGGTCGGGATCGCCCGGCACCGGCTGGCTGCCCGCGATGCCTTGGGTTTCGACCGCGACGCCTGCTTCCCGCGCGGCCTGGTCCATCGTCGCCAGGACGCCGCGCAGCAGCAGGGGCAGGTCCACGCGGCCCGCCGGGCGGCGGCGCTCCTCGGCCTGGACGCGGCTCAGCGACAGCAGGTCGCTGACAAGGCGGTTCATCCGGGCGGCCTCGCGTGCCATGATGTCCAGGAAGCGGTCGCGGGCCTTGGCATCGTCTCGGGCGGGACCGCGCAGCGTCTCGATGAAGCCGATCATGGCGGTCAGCGGCGTCTTCAGTTCGTGGCTGACATTGGCCACGAAATCGCGGCGCATCTGTTCGGCTTCCTCGGTCACGGATCGGTCCAGCACCGCGATCGTCGCCCCGCGGCCCAGGGCCGAGGGCAGCCGCGCCACGGTGATGTCCGCCGCGATGTCGCGCCCGTCGGCCACCACCGCCGCCGACAGCCGCACCACGCCGTCGACCTGCGCGGGACCGGCCATGGGATCGGGCAAGGGCGCGGGATGGTGGTCGGGATCAAGCACCCAGTCGACGGCCTCGACCACGGCGGGATGGCGCAGGACGGTGACGAAGGGCCGGTTCAGCAGATCGCCGCCGCCGAACAGCGCCACCGCCGCGCGGTTGGCACCGATGGTGCGCGCCCGGCCGTCGACCGCCAGCATCGGGACGGGCACGCCCTCCAGCAGGTCCGAGGCCCAGCGATGCCCGTCGCGGATCATCCTGCCTGCCGCAGCCCGGCGCGGAACCGCGCGGCATTGGCGCGGTAGCGTTCGGCCGACCGGCGCAGCCCTTCCAGGGCCGCGTCGTCCAACATCCGCACCACCTTGCCCGGCGCGCCCATGACCAGGGCGCCGGGGGGGATCTCTTTGTTCTCGGCGATCAGCGCCCCGGCGCCGATCAGCGCCCCGGCCCCGATCCGGGCGCCGTTCAGGACCGTCGCGCCCATGCCGATCAGCGCGCCGTCGCCGATGGTGCAGCCGTGCAGGATCGCGCGATGGCCGATGGTGCAGTCCGCGCCGATCGTCAGCGGACAGCCGGGATCGGTGTGCAGGACGCACAGATCCTGGACATTGCTGCCCCGGCCCACGCGAATCTCCTCGGTGTCGCCGCGCAGGACCGCGCCCCACCAGACCGAGGCGCCGTCCTCCAGCACCACCTTGCCGACCAGCTGCGTGTCGGGCGCAACCCACGCATCCGCCGCCAGGCGAGGGGCGTGTCCTTCCAGTTCCCAGATCATGCGTGTTCCTCCATCAGGTTCTTGACGAAGCGGCCCAGCCCCCCCTGCCGGTCGCGGCGCAGCCGTTCGGCGGTCAGGATGGCGCGCAGGTTCAGCTCGGTCCGGTCCAGGTCGTCGTTGATCAGGACGTAATCGTATTCGGCCCAATGGCTGATCTCGGCGCGGCTTTTTGCCATCCGGCTGGCGATCACCGCCTCGCTGTCCTGGCCGCGCGCGCGCAGGCGGCGTTCCAGTTCCGGCAGCGACGGCGGCAGCACGAAGATCGACACCACATGCCCCCCCAGGGCGGATGCGCGGATCTGCTGGCCGCCCTGCCAGTCCACGTCGAACAGCGTGTCGCGCCCGTCGCGCATCGCGGCCTCGACCGGGGCGCTTGGGCTGCCATACAGGTTGCCGAACACCTCGGCATGTTCCAGCATCTGCCCCTGTTCGACCATCTGGTGGAAGGCCCCGGCGGTGGTAAAGTAATAATGCTGCCCGTCCACCTCGCCCGGACGCGGCGGGCGGGTCGTGGCCGAGACCGAGAAACGCAACGAGGGATCCCAGTCCATCAGCCGCCGCGCCAGCGTCGATTTCCCTGCGCCCGATGGCGATGACAGGATGATCAGCAGGCCGGTTCTGTCCATGGGGCGCCTTTCCTTGTGCCTTTGCGCGCGGGATGGACCAGCCTTGCCGGGCGGTCAAGGCCCCGGACCGGGGCGCGCGGCGGCGGGCGCCCTGCAAAGTCTTAACCATTTCTAAGGAAAACGACTCGGCAGGGCGCGAAGTTATGTTTATCATACCGTTGGAGTGTATGGCGTGTCCGTGTTCCAGGATGCGCGCTGGTAACGAGGGAAAGACAGTGTCGGAATGGCAGGAGGACCAACGGCCGCATCCGCCCGGGGCGGATCGAACCGGACAGATTTTGCAGCTCGCGGATTTCAATCCCGCGCAACCGGCCCGGATTCTCGCCGATATGCGTGCCTATTGGGACAGCCTGCGGCGCGGCCGGGCCGTGCCCGCCCGTTCCGACATCCAGCCCCAGGGCATCCATCGCGCCCTTGATTACGCCTTCATCCTGGAACGAATCGCCCCTGGTGCGGCCCGCTTCCGTCTTGCCGGTCAGCACCTGATCGACCTGATGGGGATGGAGGTGCGCGGCATGGCCTTCTGCGCTCTTGCCAATCCCACATCGCGCGGCCGCTGGTCCGATGTGCTGGAATCGGTGTTTCGCGGCCCGCAACTGGCGCAGATGACGCTGCACGCCAAGGCCGAATATGCCCGGCCGGAACTGACGGCGCGGTTGCTGCTGCTGCCGCTGACCTCGGATCTGGGCGACGTGACCCGCGCGCTTGGCTGCATCATCGCCGAAGGCCAGGTCGGCATCGCGCCGCGCCGCTTCGACCTGGTATCGGACGAAGTGATGCCGATCGTCGAAGGGGGCAAGACGCTGGAGCCGTCGGCCTCGGATTTCGGGCGCGACAGGCGCGGGACCGCGCCGGCCAGGCTGGTTGAGGCACCTGCCGAACGACCGGCGAAGCGGCCCGACAGCGCCGAGGCGCGGCGGGCCAAGTTCCGGGTGATCACCCTGACGCCGGCCACGCCGAAACTGCCCTCGGGCGCCACAAGCTGACGCCGGGCGCGGGGGCGGCAGGACCAGCCCCCTGATGCGCTGCCCCTATCCCACCGTCACGACGCGCACCGCGCCGCCCTTGGCCGACAGCGCGATCTCTCCGTTCGCAAGGCGCAGGGCATCGTTGCCGAACACCTCGGCCCGCCAGCCTTTCAGCGCGGGCAGATCCCGCTCGCCCGAGGCGATGGCGTCCAGTTCGGCGGACGAGGCGATCAGCTTGGGCGCCACGCCCGAGACATCCGCCTTGGCCTTCAGCAGCACCCGCAACAGGTCGGACAGCGCGGCATTGCCGGGCCTGCCGGGTTCGTCGCCCTTGGGCTGCGGCAGATCCTTCGATTCGACCCCGGCCTTCACGGCGGCCAGGATGCCATTGGCGATGTCGCCCTTGCGCGCCTCGCGCAGCAGCAGGCGGGACCGGCCCAGATCGGCCTCGGTCAGCGGCTTGGTCGAGGCGACCTCGATCATCGCGTCGTCTTTCAGCACCCGCGACCGGGGGATGTCGCGGTCCTGGGCATAGGCCTCGCGGAAGCGCGCCAGTTCGCGCAGGATCGCCAGGAAACGCGGCGAATTGGTCCGGGTGCGGATCTTCTGCCAGGCTTCCTCGGGGCGGGTGATATAGGTCTCGGGGTCTTCCAGGACCGCGATCTCCTCGGCCAGCCAGCTTTCCCGGTTGTTCTTGCGCAGTTCGGCCGACAGGAATTCATAGATGACGCGCAGATGCGTCACGTCGGCCAGGGCATAGGCGGCCTGGGCATCCGACAGCGGGCGGCGCGACCAGTCGGTGAAGCGCGACGACTTGTCCAGATTGGCCTTGGCGATCTTGCGGACCAGGGTTTCATAGCCGACCTGTTCGCCGAAGCCGCAGACCATCGCCGCGACCTGGGTGTCGAACAACGGCTGCGGGAACAGGCCCGCGTCGTGAAAGAAGATCTCCAGATCCTGGCGGGCGGCGTGGAACACCTTGACCGTCCCGGTATGGCGGAACAGGTCGTAAAGCGGCGCCAGAGACAGGCCTTCGGCCAGGGGATCGACCAGCACGGCCTCGCCCCCCGGCATCTTGGGGGTCGATGCGGGCGGCAGCGCCAACTGGATCAGGCACAGCTTGGACCAATAGGTCCGTTCGCGCAGGAATTCGGTATCGACGGTGACATAGGGGGCGGATTTCGCCGTCTCGCAGAACAGGGCGAGATCCTCGGTCCGGGTGATGATGGTGATGTCGTCGCTCATATGGGGCTTTCATGCCGGGCGGTTCGTCCGCCAATTGGGAACCGATAAGCCCAAGCGATCCCGTTGAAAAGCGTTTTTGGTCAGCGGGACTGACGGATCACAGAGGTTCGATATCCCCCTGCGCGCGGAGGGCATGGAAATCGGCGACGAAATCGTCCAGCCGCCCCTGGGCGATGGCCGCCCGCAGACCCGCCATCAGTTCTTGGAAGTAATGCAGGTTGTGCCAGGTCAGCAGCATGCCCGAGATCATTTCCCCGGCGCGGAAGACGTGGTGCAGATAGGCGCGGGAATAGCCGGTGCAGGCCGGGCAGGTGCAATCGGCGTCCAGCGGGCGCGGGTCGTCGGCGTGGCGGGCGTTCTTGATGGCGACGGGGCCGCGCCGGGTCCATGCCTGCCCGGTCCGCCCCGACCGCGACGGCAGCACACAGTCCATCATGTCGACGCCGCGCTGCACGGCGCCCACGATGTCGTCGGGCTTGCCCACGCCCATCAGGTAGCGCGGCTTGTCGACGGGCAGGAAACCGGGGGCATAATCGAGGACGCCGAACATCGCCGCCTGCCCCTCGCCCACGGCCAGGCCGCCGATGGCATAGCCGTCGAAACCGATGGCCTTCAGCGCCTCGGCCGATTCCTCGCGCAATTCCGGCGTGACGCCGCCCTGCATGATGCCGAACAGCGCGTGGCCGGGGCGGTCGCCGAAGGCGTCGCGCGACCGCCGCGCCCAGCGCATCGACAGCCGCATGGACTGTGCCACGGCCTCCTCGGTCGCGGGCAGAGCTGGGCATTCGTCGAAGCACATCACGATGTCGCTGCCCAGCAGGCGCTGGATTTCCATGCTGGTTTCGGGCGACAGCAGATGGCGGGATCCGTCGATATGGGACGAAAAGGTGACGCCATCCTCGGTCAGCTTGCGCAGCGCGGCCAGCGACATCACCTGGAACCCGCCGGAATCGGTCAGGATCGGCCGGTCCCAGTTCATGAAGCGGTGCAGGCCGCCCAGCCGCGCGATCCGTTCCGCGCCGGGGCGCAGCATCAGGTGATAGGTGTTGCCCAGCAGGATGTCGGCCCCCGTCGCACGCACCGATTCCGGCAGCATCGCCTTGACCGTGGCGGCGGTGCCGACCGGCATGAACGCGGGCGTGCGGATGTCCCCCCTGGGGGTGTGGATCGTGCCGGTCCGGGCGCGGCCGTCGGTCGCATGGAGGGTAAAGTGGAAACGCTCGCTCATGGGGGGCCTGTCGCTGGAACCGGGCGTGTCTAGCGAAGCGGGGCGGAATTCGCAATGCGCCCTTCTCTGGACGGCGGCGGGGCAGACGCCTATATAATGGCCAAATCTGACAGGAACACGCCATGACCGACTTGCAGGAAGGCGCCCCGCTGATCGCGCCCTCGACCACCGACCATCCGCTGTATGACAGCATCGTCGAGGCCTGCAAGACCGTCTACGACCCGGAAATCCCGGTGAACATCTTCGATCTGGGGCTGATCTACACGATCCAGGTGAACCCCGAGAACGAGGTTCGGATCGTCATGACCCTGACCGCGCCCGGATGCCCCGTCGCCGGAGAGATGCCGGGCTGGGTCGCCGACGCGGTCGAGCCGCTGCCGGGCGTCAAGCAGGTCGATGTCGAGATGACCTTCCAGCCGCAATGGGGCATGGACATGATGTCCGACGAGGCGCGGCTGGAACTGGGCTTCATGTAAGCCGCCTTTGGCGGCGGTGGCCGGACGCTTCGCAGCCCCTGGGGTATTTGCACCAAGGCAAAAGGACCGCGACTTGATGGGCGCGGGCCGCGGCATTATCTTTCGGACGAACAGAAGGAACGCGCCATGTTTGCCATCCCCGGATCGGTGCCGGTCACGATCACCCCTGCCGCCGAACGCCAGATCGCCCGGCTGATGTCGGGCAAGAACGCCTTTGGTCTGCGGATCGGGCTGAAGAAGGGCGGCTGCGCGGGCATGGAATACACCATGGACCTGGTCGAGGCCGCAGAGCCGAGCGAGGAAGTCGTGGAACAGGGCGACGCGCGGATTCTGATCGCGCCGCGCGCGCAGATGTTCCTGTTCGGGACCGAGATCGATTACGAGAACGGCCTGCTGGAATCGGGCTTCAGGTTCCGCAACCCCAACGTCACCGACGCTTGCGGCTGCGGCGAATCGGTGCGGTTCGAGCCGCTGGACGGCAGCCGCGCCGCCGGGTGATCCGAATTGCGCCGGGTTTCGGCGCTATCATGATTGCGAAGCCGCCGCCCTGACCCTAAGCCGACGCAAACGCTTGCAAGGGGGAATGGCATGGCACCGCGCAAACTGGCCGCCGGAAACTGGAAGATGAACGGCGATCTGGCCGCCCTGGCCGAAATCGACGCCCTGGTTGCGGCCCATCCGACGCCGGGTTGCGACGTTCTGATCTGTCCGCCCGCAGTGCTGATCCATCCGATGAAGGCGCGGGTCGGCAGGGCGGCCATCGCGGTCGGCGGGCAGGATTGTCATGCCAAGACCTCGGGCGCGCATACCGGCGACATCGCGGCAGCGCAGCTGCGGGACGCCGGTGCGACCCATGTCATTCTGGGACATTCCGAACGCCGCGCCGATCACGGGGAAACCGATGCGGCGGTAGCCGCCAAGGCGGCGGCGGCCCATGCCGCCGGTCTGGTCGCGATCATCTGCGTGGGCGAAACCGAGGCGCAGCGGGATGCCGACCGGACGCTGACGGTCATCGCCTCGCAACTGGACGGGTCGATCCCCGAGGGCGCGACGGCTTCCAATACCGTCATCGCCTATGAGCCTGTCTGGGCCATCGGCACCGGGCGCACCCCCACCGGCGACCAGATCGCCGAGGTCCATGCCCTGATGCGCGAGCGGCTGTCAGGCAAAGTGGCGGATGCGGCAGGGGTCCGGCTGCTGTACGGAGGCAGCGTCAAGCCGGGCAACGCGGCCGAGATCTTTGCCATTCCGCATGTCGACGGCGCCCTGGTCGGTGGGGCCAGCCTGAAAGCCGTGGATTTCGGCCCGATCATCGCGGCGCTGTCAGCGGCCTAGGACCGCCCTCCAGCGGCAGGGGCGCGACCGAGACGCGGCCCTTACCCATCCGCTTGGATTGATAAAGCGCCACATCCGCATCTTCCAGCATCCGGTCGATGGCGTCGGCGGCATAGCCCGCCGACAGCACGATCCCCAGGCTGGCCGAGATCCCGCAGCCCTCGGGCGAGGCTTCCTCGATCCCGCGGATGATCCGGGTGCCGATGGCGGTCAGCGCCTGGCAGGACCAGGATCCCCCCAGGATCAGGACGAATTCGTCGCCGCCGATCCGCGCCACATGATCGCGCGACCGCACCACCCGATCCAGCACATGCGCGACATCGCCCAGCAGCCGGTCGCCCGCGGCATGGCCCAGCCGGTCGTTCACCTGCTTGAAATTGTCGAGGTCCAGATGCACCAGGGCAAATCCCTCCATTCCCCCGCGCGGATCCAAGGCGTTGCGCAAGGCCGCCTGCAAGCCCCTGCGGTTCAGCAGGCCGGTCAGAGCGTCGGTATGAGCCTCGCGTTCGGCATCCTGGCGGGCCAGCATCAGGTGACGGTTGAAGCGCGCCAGTTCCTGCTGGACCGCCCGGTTCGCTTCCTGAAGGAACATCAGCTCCAGGGCCAGTTCAGTGGGGGCGAAGTCCGATTCGGTCAGGCCGAACGCTGCGACCGCATCCGACAGCGACACGCCGAAGCCGAAATTCAGCAGCAGCCCGCCGAAGCCGGGCGTCACCACATGGCCGCGCAGCATCAACTGGCGGCGATGGCGCAGGCGCAGGGCCAGCCGGTCCCCGGGCGCCGCCCCGCGGATCGCGCCGATGACATGGCCCGAGGCGGCACCCCGCGCCTCGACGAAGATGTCCTCGACCCCTTGCGCGCAGGGCGGCATCAGCTTGCGCATGGTCGGCCCGGCGAAATGGATCAGCCCGCACTGGGCAATGCACAGGTGCATCGGCATCAGGCGATCAAGCGCATCCTGTCCCAGGGTCAGGGTATGGGTCATGGGGCATGGGCCTTGGACGAAAGATGAAAGGTGCGCGCGGCGGCAAAGGATGAATCCGACACGTCGATGCAGAGGCCGCCTTCCCCCGGCGTGATCACGCACAGCGCGCCGTAATCGTCGGCCATCGCGCGCAGCAGCCCGCTCAGCAGGGCGGTCCAGGCCGCCGGTCCGTCCGACAGCGTGACCCACAGCAACCCGTCATCGCTGCGCGACAGGGCGATTTCAGGGACGCTCAGGTCGTCGGTGACCAGGCGGATGCGTTCGGGCAACTCGTCCAGGCGCAAGAGGAAATCCAGAAAATCGCGCCCGCAAAACCGCAGAAGCCGCCAGATTTCGTCCTGGCGGACCAGCCAAGCGCCCAGATCCTCGATCAGTTCATCGACGGGCTTGCCCAGGTGCAGCGCCGCATCGCGCAGCATCTGACCCGGCGACAGCATGTCCGCGCCGGCCTGCAAGGGCACCGATTCCGCGTCCAGGAATTTTTCGATCGTGCGGCTGACAAGATCGTGCATGCGTCACCTCCGCCGCCCTTGATAGGGGCAAGAAATGAACAAATCGCAAAGCTCAGATCTCCCAGCCATAGCTGCCCGGCCCGGCAAGCGCGGTCCGGGCGGCCATCAGATCGCCGGGCCTGATCTCCAGATCCCCGGCGGCGTCCAGTACGCGGCGGTCGTCCTCCAGCAGGAAATCCAGGATATGCAGGGCGATATCGGGATCGCCCGCCGCCCGACGCAGATCCTGCGGCTGAAGCCCGGAGGCTTCCAGGAAGCCGCCGATCAGGTCGGGCCGGTCGGCCATGTACAGCAGGACGGTCATGGCCAGATCCTGGGCGGATTTTCGCGTATATGTCATCGCTTGTCCTTCGATCAGGCCGCGGGCCGCCTGTTTGGAAACCCTTTGTTAAGGAATCAATGCCACTCTGCAAAGATCGTCGAAAGGGGGGCGTTATCGGTGACTGCGCGTATCCTGATCGCGGAAAGCAGTGCGACCAGCCGAATCAGCCTCAAGGTCAGGCTGTCGGGCGCCTGTTACGACGTGCTGACCGCAGCCGACGCCGACGAATTTCTGTCGCAACTTCGCCTGGGACGCCCCGACCTGATCCTGCTGGGACCGGGGTTCACGGGGCTGCGGCTGGCCGACACCTTCCAGCTTGTCTCGATGGAACGGCCCCGCACGCCGGTCCTGGTGATGGCCGACGGCGAACGCCGGGTCGAGGCGTTGGAGGCCGGTGCCGCCGCCGTCCTGGATCCCAGGGTCGAGGAACAGATGCTGCTGGCCCGCGTGCGTGGCCTGCTGCGCGATGCCGAGGCCGACGACGCCCCCGACTTTTCGCTGGCCGAGGATGCGGGCGGGTTTGCCCATGCGCCTTCGGGCAACGTGGTGCTGGTGGCCGACCAGCCGGGGCGCGCGCAACGCTGGCGCCATCTCCTGCAACCGCGCCTGAACTGCCGCTTCGCCATCGCCAGCCCGGACGAGACGCTCAGCGCGGCGGCCCAGGGCGATGCCGCGGATCTGTACATCATCGCCGCCGATATCGACCGCAAGGGCGACGGGCTGCGCCTGCTGTCCGAACTGCGGTCGCGCAACGGATCGAAAGAGGCCGGGTTCGCCGTCCTGGTCGCCCCCGAGCGCGAGGAATTGTGCGCCATCGCCCTGGATCTGGGCGCGGGCGAGGTGCTGCCGCTGGATCCGGCCGAGGACAACAACGCCGAAATCGCCGCCCTGGCGCTGCGTAACCAGCTTGACCGCAAGCGCCGCGCCGACAGCCGACGCGAGGAAATGAAGCGCAACATGGCCTGGGCCATGTCCGACCCGCTGACGGGGCTGCACAACCGCCGTTATGCCCTGCCCCGGCTGGCCGAGATCGCGCGCGGGGCGATGAAGCGGCAGGACGGGTTCGCGGTGATGGCGCTCGACCTGGACCGATTCAAGACGATCAACGACAATTTCGGCCATGCGGCGGGCGATGCGGTCCTGTGCGACGTGGCCCGCCGGGTCGATTCCATCGTGTCGAACCAGGGCCTGACCGCCCGCCTGGGGGGCGAGGAATTCCTGGTCGTGCTGCCCCACGCGACCGAGGCCGAGGCCCATCGCATGGCCGAGGAAATCCGCCGCGCTGTGGAAACGCGGCCGACGCTACTGCCCCCCATCTCGGGCGGGGGCGAGGTCCAGGCCACGCTGTCGATCGGCGTCGCCTTCGAACAGGCGCCCTTCCATATCAGCCGTCCCGACATCCTGGCCGAGATCGCCTTGGAGCGGGCCGACCGGGCGATGATCGCGGCCAAGTCCCTGGGGCGCAACCGCGTGCTGCTGGCGCCGACCCAGCCGGTCCATTGATGCGACAAAAGGGGCAGGACAGAGGGGCTGGCAACGGGGCGGCGCAGCCCCTACATTGGCATCGCCCGCCAGACTTTCCGGAGATTGCCATGCCCTCGACCGCAGCCCCCCTCGATTCGTCCGAACGCCCCACCGGCCAGGCGATGCTGCGGGGCGCGTTGGGCCGCTGTCCCCGCTGCGGCGAGGGCAAGCTGTTCCGGTCCTTTCTGAAGGTTGCCGATCACTGCCCCGCCTGCAACGAGGCGCTGCACCATCAGCGCGCCGACGACGGCCCGGCCTATCTGACGATCCTGCTGGTCTCGCATCTGGGCGCGCCGCTGCTGCTGGCCTGCTATGTGGCGTGGCGGCCCTCGGCCATGACGATGATCTGGACCTTCGGCCTGGGCGCGGTGATCCTGTCGCTGCTGCTGCTGCCGCGCATCAAGGGCGCCTTCGTGGGCCTGCAATGGGCACGGCGGATGCACGGTTTCGGCGCGGAACCAAGGCCCCTGGCATCATCGTGACCGACCCCACGCCCATCCGCGACGCGGCGACGGTGATCCTGCTGCGCAGGACGGCGGGCGGCGCCTCGGTCCTGATGGGGATGCGCGGGGCGGGGGCGGTGTTCATGCCGTCGAAATACGTCTTTCCGGGCGGCGCGGTCGATGCCGAGGACGCCTTTGTTCCGCTGGCCGCGCCGCTGGTCCAGCCGCATCGCGGCCGCCTGGCCCAGGAACCGCGTCCGGGCCAGCGGCCCGATCCCGACGCCATCGCCGCCGCCGCCCTGCGCGAGCTGGCCGAGGAGACCGGCCAGTTGATCGGCCGCCCCGGACCCTGCGGCTGGCCGGGCTTTGCCGAGGCGGGGCTTGCCCCCGATGCCTCGGCCCTGACCTATCTGTTCCGCGCGATCACGCCGCCGGGCCGCCCGCGCCGGTTCGATGCGCATTTCTTCGTGGCCGACGCCGCCAGCCTGGCCACCGATCCCTACGATTTCAGCCGCGCCTGCGACGAGCTTTCGCACCTGCACTGGGTGCCGCTGCCCCAGGCGCGGGCCCTGGACCTGCCCTTCATCACCGAGGTGGTTCTGGCCGAATTGTCGGGCCTGATCGCGGGCCTGCCGCAGGACGCGCCGCTGCCGGTGCCCGAGACGGTGCCGTTCTTCGACAACCGCACGCCGGCCCCGCGCTTCGCCCAGATCGCCTAACGCCCGGTAAAGCGGGCCGGGCGCTTTTCCAGGAAGGCCGTCACCCCTTCCACGAAATCCGCCGTTCGCCCCGCCGCGCCTTGCAGCCGCGCCTCCAGCGCCAGTTGGGCGTCCATGTCGTTCTGGGTCGAGGCCTGCACCGCCTCGCGGATCGCGCGATAGGCGGCGGTCGGGCCTGCGGCAAGCTGGCGGGCGCGCCGCGCCACGCCGTCGGCAAAGGCGTCGTCGGGCAGGGCGTCCCAGATCAGGCCCCAATCGGCGGCCTCCCGGGCGGTGACGGGTTCTGCGAACAGCATCATCCCCATCGCGCGGGCCGCGCCCACCGCGCGCGGGATGATGAACGTCCCGCCCGCGTCGGGAACCAGGCCGATCCGCGCGAAGGCCTGGATGAAGCTGGCGCTTTCCGCCGCGATCACCACATCCGCCGCCAGCGCAAGGTTCGCGCCCGCCCCCGCCGCCACGCCGTTGACCGCCGCGATGACCGGCGCGCGGCAGGCGCGGATCGCCCGCAGCATCGGCTCGTATTCGTCCCGCAGCGTGCCCTCCAGATCCGCGGCCGCCGCGCGGTCGGTCAGATCCTGCCCTGAACAGAAGCCGCGCCCCGCGCCGGTGATGACCAGGCAGCGCGCGTCGTCGGGCAGGGTCGACGCGGCCTCGGTGATCTCGGCCCGCATCCGGCTGCTGAGCGCGTTCATCACCTGCGGCCGATTCAGGGTCAGCGTGGCGATCCCCTCGCTGACGGTGAATTCGATGGTCTCGAAACTCATGATTGCCCCCTTTTGCGGGACATCATGACCGAAACGACGGCTTGGAAAAGGGCGACCCGGCGTCAGTCGCGCATGATCTGATCCAGCCGGTCGCGTTCCGCCTGGGTCAGGACCTGCGCATCCTCGGGGCAGGCCGTGGCGCGGGACCGCAAGAAGCGCCAGGCGCCCAGCAGGGCCAGCAACAGCGCCAGCGGTCCCGCCAGCCACAGCACCAGGTTGCCTCCCTGGGCGCGCGGCTCGAACAGCACGAATTCGCCGAAACGGTCCACCACCGCGTCGATCACCTGGTCATTGCTGTCGCCCGCCACGATCCGTTCCCGCACATACAGCCGCAGGTCGCGGCTGATGGGGGCGTTCGATTCGTCGATATTCTCGCCCTGGCAAACCGGGCAGCGCAGCTTTTGCGAGATCTCGCGTGCCCGCGCCTCGGCTGCCGCATCGGGCAGAACCTCGTCCGGTTGGACAGCGAAGGCCGCGACCGGCAGCAGCAGGGCAATCAGCAGGACAAGCCGCCTCATTCCGCGGGCACCGTCTTGGCCGGCGCGCGGCGGGCGCCCGCGGCCACGCGATAACGGCGGTCGGACAGGCTGACGATGCCACCAAGCGCCATCAGCAGCGACCCCGCCCAGATCCAGTTCGCGAAGGGCTTGATATAGATCCGCACCGCCCAGCCGCCATCCGCCTGCGCGTCGCCGATGACCAGATAGATGTCGCGGAAGATGCCGTTGTCGATGGCGGCCTCGGTCGTGGGCATGGCCTGGACGGGATAGACGCGCTTTTCGGGATGCAGGGTGGCGACCGTCCGACCGTTGCGCGCCACCTGCATCGTCGCCATGGTCGAGAGATAGTTCGGCCCCTCGACCTCATCCACGCTTTGCAGGGTGATCTGGTAATCGGCGACCGTGAAGGGCTGTCCGACCTGCGCCACGCGGATATCCTCGACCTGCCAGGCGGTCAGCAGGGCGACGCCGATGAAGGTGACGCCCAGTCCGGCATGGGCGGTGGCCTTGCCCCAATCGGCGCGCGGCAGGCGCAACAGGCGCGACAGGCCCGACTGGCCGGTGCGGTGGATCAGTTCGGCGATGGCGCCGAAGATGATCCAGGCGCCCAGGCCCGCGCCGATGACGGCAATGGCCGACCGCCCGGTCGAGACCGCCCAGACAAGCGCCATGACCGCGCCGGTCAGCGCCAGCGCGGGCCACAGCGGCCGCATCGCCCGGCCCAGAACCGCCCGCTTCCAGGGCAGGATCGACCCCAAGGGAAGCACCATGGCCAGCACGATCATGAACGGTGTGAAGGCCTGGTTGAAGAAGGGTGCGCCGACCGACAGCTTGCGGTCCCACAGCAGTTCCGCGATCAGCGGCCACATCGTGCCGATAAAGACCACGAAGGCCGAGACCGCCAGCAGGACGTTGTTCAGCACCAAGGCCCCTTCGCGCGACACCGGCGCGAAGACCCCCTTGGCCGTCATCTGCTGCGCCCGCGCGGCATAGAGCGTCAGCGCCCCGCCGGTGAAGACCACCAGGATGCCCAGGATGAATACGCCCCGCGCCGGATCGCTGGCGAAGCTGTGGACGGATGTGATCACGCCCGACCGGACGATGAACGTCCCGATCATCGAAAAGCCGAAGGCCATGATCGCCAGCAGGATGGTCCAGCTTTTCAGCGCCTCGCGCTTTTCCACCACAACGGCGCTGTGCAGCAGGGCGGCGGCCAGCAGCCAAGGCATGAAGCTGGCGTTTTCCACCGGATCCCAGAACCAGAAGCCGCCCCAGCCAAGCTCGTAATAGGCCCACCAGCTGCCAAGCGCGATGCCGATGGTCAGGAACATCCAGGCGGCCAGCGTCCAGGGCCGCACCCAACGCGCCCAGGCGGCGTCCACGCGCCCCTCGATCAGGGCGGCGACGGCGAAGCTGAAGGCCATCGAAAGGCCGACATAGCCCAGGTAAAGGAACGGCGGGTGAAACGCCAAACCGGGGTCTTGCAGCAGCGGGTTCAGGTCGCGCCCGTCGAAGGGCGGGCTTGCCAGCCGCAGGAACGGGTTCGAGGTGAAGATGATGAAGGCATAGAAGGCCGCGCCGATCGCCGCCTGCACCGCCAGCACCCGCGCCCGCAGCGCCGGCGGCAGGTTGTCGCCGAAAGCCGCGGCCGCCGCGCCGAACAGCGCCAGAATCAGCACCCACAGCAGCATGGATCCTTCGTGGTTCCCCCAGACGCCGCTGATCTTGTAGAGCATGGGTTTCGCGGTATGCGAATTCTCGTAAACCAGCTTCAGCGAGAAGTCGGACGAGACGAAGGCCATCGTCAGCGCCGCGAAGGACAGCCCGACCAGCAGGAACTGCGCCACGGCGGCGGGACGGGCGCTGTCCATCCACGGCCCCCATCCCTTCGACGCCCCGATCATCGGCACCACCATCTGGAACAGCGATACCGCAAAGGCGAGGATCAGGGCGAAATGGCCGAATTCTGCTGTCATGGCTTGGATCCTTGGGTTCCGCCGATCATAGGGCCACAGAAAAAGGGGGGAAAGTCCCCCCTTGGTCGCCGTCATCAGTTTTGCGTGTCGCGCGCTGCGGCCTATTCGCGCAGGGTCGCCACCCAGTCGCGCAGCGCCGCGTTGTCGGCGAAATCGTCGTCGGGACGCTGGGCCGGCACCTGCCCGGTCGATGCCTGCCCCGCCGTCGCCGTGACGCTGGTCTGCACCTGCGCGGCGGGCCAGACGCGGTGGCGGAAATGATGCGCCTCTCGCGCGCCGAAATAGAAGCCGACGATGGCCCCCAGCAGCCACCACAGCGGTTCGGGCACCTGTTGCAGCCCGACCATGCGCAGGCCGAAGCCCTGCGGCTCGACCATGGCATAGACGAACAGGCCCATCGTCCCCAAGGCCAGAAGCGGCCGGGGAAGCCTGTTCAGGCCGTTGACGAAGCTGTCGAAAAAGCCGGGGCGGACGGTCTGGAATTCCTGTCCCAACTGGGTGATGGCGCGGGCATAAGCCTCCTCCTCAAGCTCCATCTTGCGGGTGGCGTTCTGGGTGAAGACCTCGGCCATGCCGGTCGCGGCGCTGCCCAGGGCGGTGACGCCCTGCCCCAGCCCGATGAAGCGGTCGATCATGCCCATTTGGCGGTCCTTTCGCGATGCTCGGCCTCGGTCAGGTGATAGCGGGGGCTGATGAATTCCTCGGCCCGGATGATCCAGCCGCCCTTGCCGCCCGCCTTGCTGCGCGCATATTTGCGGCTGGCCGGGCGCTGATCGGCCAAGGCATAGTAGTAATTTCGCCGGGCGATCCCATAGGCATCGGCCAGGTGATCGGGCGCCGCAGCGGCGGCGTCGCGCGCGGCCGCGACGGTCTGCGGGCCGATCACGCCGTCCGCCGTGGCCGAAAAGCCCATGCGCGCGACCAGCCGTTGCAGGATCTTCACCGCATTGGTCCCGGCGTTCACATACATGTCGAAGACGCTGGCCTGCACCGCCTCGGGCAATTCCGACAGGCGCGGGCGGCGGAAATAGTGTTCGACGAAGATCTGCTGCGCCTGGCCACGGGTCAGCGACCGCACGTCGGTCGCGTCGATGCGCCCGTCGCGGTTCAGATCCAGGCCCAGAGCCTTCATCGTCCCGATGGTCACGCCGAAATTCGTGGCGCCGCCCGGATCGTCCGGGTCGTTCACATAACCGCCCTCGCGCCCGACGATCTGGGCCGCGACTTCCTCAACGCTTGGCATGAATACCCCCGTCCTGAAACCAGGGCGCAAGGGTGGCGGGGGCGCGTTAACGGGCTGTTAACCCGTCGCGCGTTGCTAGCCGCGCAACGCGTCCAGCAGCATCCGCAGCGCGTGGTCCACGGTCGCGGCGCGGATCTGGCTGCGGCCGATGGCGCCGAATTCCACGGTTTCCGTGCGGGTGCCGAAGGGCTGGGCGATGCCGAAGCAGACGCGCCCCTCGGGCTTGTGTTCCGACCCGCCCGGCCCGGCGATCCCTGTCACCGACACCGCGATCCCGGCATCCGAGTTGCGCAGCGCGCCCAGGGCCATTTCCGCCGCGACCTGTTCGCTGACGGCGCCGTGGGCGTCCAGCGTTTCGGCGCGCACGCCCAGCATCTGCCGCTTGGCGGCATTGGAATAGGTGACGAAGCCCCGATCCACAGCGTCCGAGGATCCCGGCACCTCGGTCAGCGCGCCCGCGATCAGCCCGCCGGTGCAGCTTTCGGCGGTGGCGATCATCACGCCGCGCGCGCGGGCGGCATCCAGAACGTCAGAGGCAAGGGTCACAGCATCGGCTCCAGCACGGCATGGTAAAGGCCCGCCAAGGCGACGGACCCGACGCCCGCGAACAGCCCGGCCCACAGGTCGTCCATCATCACGCCCACGGCCCCGCCCTGCCGGTCGGCGCGGCCCACCAGCCAGGGTTTCCAGATGTCGAACAGCCGGAACAGCAGGAAGGGCACGACAAAGCCCGGCCAGGCGTCGAGGATCGAGATCCCGTGCCGCCACAGCGGGATGACGGTAAAGGACATGGCCAGCCACTGGCCCGCCACCTCGTCGATGACGATCCAGGACGGGTCTTCGTCGGTGGTCATGCGCAGCGCCTGCGGCACCGCCCAAAATCCGATCAAGGCGGCAAGAACCGCGCCCAAGGGGATCAGCAGCGCCCCCCCGGCCTGATAGACCAGCACCGCCAGCAGGACGGCGGCGGCGGATCCCCAGGTGCCGGGCGCGGGACGCAGGCGGCCGATGCCGAAAAAGGTGACGATCATCGCGATCATGGGTCAGGCCTTCATCAGCGCGGCGGTGGCGATGGCGGCGATGCCTTCGCGCCGCCCGGTGAAGCCCAGCCGTTCCGAGGTGGTGGCCTTGACGCTGATGCGCGCCGGATCGACGTGCATGATCTGCGCCAGACGTGCCTGCATGGCCTGCGCGTGTGGGCCGATTTTCGGCGCCTCGCAGATCAGCGTCACGTCGGCATTGCCGAAGGTGAACCCCCGTTCGCGGGCCAGGTCGGCCGCATGGGCCAGGAAGATGGCGCTGTCGGCGCCCTTCCATTGCGGATCGCTGGGCGGGAAATGGCGGCCGATATCGCCCTCGGCCAGGGCGCCATAGATGGCGTCGGTCAGGGCGTGCATCCCCACATCGGCGTCGGAATGGCCGACCAGGCCCGCCTCATGCGCGATCCGCACGCCGCAGAGCCAGACGTGGTCGCCCGGCCCGAAGGCGTGAACGTCGTAGCCGTTGCCAAGGCGGATATCCATCGCGACCCCCAGAATGCGTTCGGCCCGCGCGAAATCGGCGGGAAAGGTGATCTTCAGATTGTCCTCGGACCCTGGCGTGATGGCAACCGGGATCCCGGCCTTGAGGGCCAGTTCCACATCGTCGGCGGCGTCGTCCGGGTGCAGGCGATGCGCCTTGGATATTTGGTCCAAGGCAAAGCCCTGCGGGGTCTGTGCGCGGAAAAGACCGTCCCGAGAGGCGGTCCCAGTGACGATGTTGTCCCGTCCGCGCCACAGTGCATCCGTCACCGGCAGCGCCGGGGCGGCAGCCGGCGCACCCCCTTGCAGCGCGTCGACGACGCCCCGGATCACCACATCGCTGACAAGGGGCCGCGCGCCGTCATGGATCAGGACGTGGGTAGCCTGTCCTTGCAGCGCCTCAAGTCCCGCCAAGACGCTGGCGGCCCGAGTCTCGCCTCCGGTGACGATGGTCACGCCGCCTGCGAAACCGGCGACGGCGCGGGCCATGTCGTCGGGATGGACCACCAGCACCACACGGTCGAAGCCCGCGAAGGCGTCCAGGGCGCGGGCCAGGACGCTGCGGCCCGCGAGGTCGCGCCATTGCTTCGGCTCGCCCCCCGCGCGGGTGCCGCGTCCGGCTGCGGTGACGATGGCGGCGTAACCGGCCGGGGCCTTGACCGTCATGCGTGATCCGGCATGTCGCCCCGGATCGCCTTGGCAAAGGCGGTGCGGTAAAGCTGCGACAGGTCCGCCAGATCGCCCACGTCATCGCCCATCTGCACGGCCAGGCCGCCGAAGACGCCCGCTTGCGCGGCGGGAACGCCTGCCGCGTCGGCGGCCTTCAGCAGGGCGTCGGCGCCTTCCGCCGTGCAGGCGACCAGATAGCGGGCCTGGTCCTCTCCGAACAGCTGCGCGATGTCGCCGCTGTCCAGCCGGATGCCGATGCCCGCCGCCTCGGCCATCTCGAAGGCGGCAAGCGCCAGGCCGCCGTCGGACAGGTCGGTCGCCGATGTCACCAGCGCGCGGTTGGCGCGCAGGAATTCGCCATGCTTGCGCTCGGCGGCCAGATCGACAGGGGGGGCGTCGCCTTCCTCGATCCCGAAGGCCTCGGCGGCAAGGGCCGACTGGCCCAGGTGGCCGCGCGTCTCGCCGATGACGACGGCCACGTCGCCTTCCGACGGCAGGCCCGCGATCAGGTTCGACAGGTCGTCGATGAGGCCCACGCCGCCGATGGTGGGCGTGGGCAGGATGCCCTTGCCGTCGGTTTCGTTGTACAGCGACACATTGCCCGACACGATCGGGAAATCCAGCGCCGCGCAGGCTTCTCCGATGCCCTTGATGGCGCCGACAAGCTGGCCCATGATCTCGGGCTTTTCGGGATTGCCGAAGTTCAGGTTGTCGGTGGTGGCCAGCGGCAGCGCGCCCACGGCGGTCAGGTTGCGATAGGCCTCGGCCACGGCCTGCTTGCCGCCCTCGAAGGGGTTCGCCTTGACGTAGCGGGGCGTCACATCGCTGGTAAAGGCCAGCGCCTTGTTCGTGCCGTGGACACGGACCACGCCCGCGCCCATGCCGGGGCGGCGGATCGTGTCGGCGCCGACCTGGGTGTCGTATTGTTCCCAGACCCAGCCCTTGTGGGCATGGTTGGGCGAGCCGATCAGCGCCCGCAGCGCCTTGATGGGCGTGATCGGCGGCAGGATCGGCGCGGGACCGGCGGCAGGGGTTTCCACCCAGGGCCGGTCGTATTCCGGCGCGCTGGAGGACAGCTTGGACAGCGGCAGGTCGGCCTTGACCTCATTGCCATGCAGGATCAGGAAGCGGTCCTCGGCGATGGTCTCGCCCACGATGGCGAAATCCAGATCCCATTTCTCGAAGATCGCGCGGGCTTCGGCCTCTTTCTCGGGCTTCAGCACCATCAGCATCCGTTCCTGGGATTCCGACAGCATCATCTCATAGGCCGTCATGGCGGTTTCGCGCTGCGGCACGGCGTCGAGGATCAGCTTGATGCCCAGCCCGCCCTTGTCGCCCATCTCGACCGCCGAACAGGTCAGCCCGGCCGCGCCCATATCCTGGATCGAAATGACGGAATCCGTCTGCATCAGTTCCAGGCAGGCTTCCAGCAGGCATTTCTCGGTGAAGGGGTCGCCCACCTGCACCGTGGGACGCTTTTCCTCGATGGAGTCGTCGAACTCGGCCGATGCCATGGTTGCGCCGCCCACCCCGTCGCGGCCGGTCTTGGCGCCCAGATAGACGACCGGCATCCCGATCCCCGAGGCCGCCGAATAGAAAATCTTGTCCGCATCGGCCAGACCCGCCGCGAAGGCGTTGACCAGGCAGTTGCCGTCATAGCTGCGGTGGAAGCGCACCTCTCCGCCCACGTTCGGGACGCCGAAAGCGTTGCCATAGGCGCCGATGCCCTCGACCACGCCCTTGACCAGATGCGGGGTCTTGGGATGTTCGGGGCGGCCGAAGGACAGCGCGTCCATGGCGGCGATGGGCCGCGCGCCCATGGTGAACACGTCGCGCAGGATGCCGCCCACGCCGGTCGCGGCGCCCTGGTGCGGCTCGATATAGGAGGGGTGGTTGTGGCTTTCCATCTTGAAGACCACCGCCTGGCCGTCGCCGATGTCCACCACGCCCGCGTTTTCACCGGGGCCGCAGATCACCTGCGGGCCGGTCGTCGGCAGGGTGCGCAGCCATTTCTTGGACGATTTATAAGAGCAATGCTCGTTCCACATCGCCGAGAAGATGCCCAGTTCGGTGAACGTGGGTTCGCGCCCGATGATGTCCAGGATCCGGTCGTATTCGTCGGGCTTCAGCCCGTGCGCGGCGATCAGGTCGGGGGTGATCGTCGGTTCCTGCATCGTGGTGCCTTCCTGCCGAGGTTTCCCGGCCTTTTATGGCCAGATGCCGCGCATGGGAAGGCCCGCCCGAGGCCCGCCCCCGAGGCACGGCCAAAAAAAAGCCGGGCACGAGGCCCGGCCTAAGTCCAACAGGGAGGTAGAAGGTGATGAGCGATTACGCTGACCATCGCCTTCGACGCTTGATTTATGGGCAGGTTGTTAACGGTTCAAGACCAATGGCACCGCCCCGCCCGCATAGCCGCCATGCAGTGGCGGAATGGCGACACGCGGAAGTTGCAGATATGTCGCGCGACTTGCGACCTTAGTCGGTCGCGGCGGCCTCGGACAGCAGCAGGGCTTCGCTCTGGCGGCGGCGGAAGGCCTGGATTTCCTCCAGCACGAAATCGCGGAACACGGTCACGCGGCGGGTTTGGCGCAGTTCCTCGGGATAGGCCAGGAACACCGGCACCTCGCCCGAATCCAGATTCGGCAGCACCCGCACCAGCCGCTTGTGGTCGGCAGTCAGGTAATCGGGCAGCACGCCGATCCCCAGATTGGCCAGAACGGCTTGCAGGACGCCGAAATAGTTGTTGACCGTCAGCGTCGATCCGATGTTCTGGGCCATGATTTCCTGCACCAGCCGCGCGCCCGCCGCGACCTGGGGTTGGTCGGGCTTCTGGCAGATCAGCCGATAGGGCGACAGGTCGGCGATGGTTTCCGGCACGCCCGCCTTGTCCAGATATTCCTGGGTCGCATAAAGGCGCATCCGCACGGAGAGCAGGCGACGGCGGATCAGATCGGACTGGCTGGGTTCCTTCATGCGGATCGCCACGTCGGCCTCGCGCATGGGCAGATCCAGCACCCGTTCCTCCAGCATCAGGTCGATCTTCAGGTCGGGATACTTGTCGTACAGCTTGACCAGCTTGGGCGCCAGCCACAGCGTGCCGAAGCCGACCGTGGCCGTCACCTTCAATTCGCCGAAGACATGCTGTTCACTGTCGCGGATTCGCGCCGAGGCTGTGTCCAGCTTGCGCGCCATCGAGGAGGTCGCCTCGAACAGCAGTTCGCCCTGCTCGGTCAGAATCAGTCCGCGCGCGTGGCGATGGAACAGGGTGGTTCCCAGCGATTCCTCCAGGGCGCGAATCTGCCGGCTGACCGCCGATTGCGACAGATGCAGCGTGTCGCCGGCATGGGTCAGGCTGCCCGCATCGGCAACCGCGTGAAATATTCTGAGCTTGTCCCAGTCCATGCTGTTACAATCCTGCCGTGCCTGCCATGCAATTTTTGCAGACCTATCCTGAATGCAGCATTCCGGCAAGCGAAAGCCGCACACGCACATTTTCCTTCGTCGGTCAGCAAACCTGACCTATAATGCGGGTGGTGGAGGAGACGTTTCAATGAGCAAGCAAGAATTCTCGCTAGCCGACCGCTTTGACCTGACCAAGCCGCAGGTGCTGCTGAACGGCACTCAGGCCCTGGTGCGGCTGATGCTGATGCAGGCGGCGCGCGACAAGGCGGCGGGGCTGGACACGGCGGGGTTCGTGACCGGCTATCGCGGATCGCCGCTGGGGGGCGTCGATCTGGCGATGATGCGCGAAAGCAAGCGGCTGTCCGCATCGAACATCCTGTTCCAGCCCGGCCTGAACGAGGATCTGGCCGCGACCGCCATCTGGGGCAGCCAGCAGGCGGAACTGCGCGGCGAGGGCAAATACGACGGCGTCTTCGCGCTGTGGTATGGCAAGGGGCCGGGCGTGGACCGTTCCGGCGACGTGATGCGCCACGCCAACATGGCGGGGACATCGCCTCATGGCGGCGTCGTGATGGCGATGGGCGATGACCATACCGGCGAAAGCAGTTCCGTGCTGCACCAGTCGGACTGGGCGATGATCGACCGCTATATCCCGGTGCTGTCGCCTGCCGGGGTGCAGGAGATCCTGGATTACGGGCTGTATGCCTTTGCCCTGTCGCGCTTCGCGGGGGTCTGGACCGGCCTCAAGACCATGAAGGACACGGTCGAGGCGACCAGCGTCGTGAACGGCGATCCGTTCCGGCTGTCCTTCGTGACGCCCGACTTCCAGATGCCCGAGGGCGGGCTGAACATCCGCCTGCACGACACGCCCGTCGCGTCCGAGGCGCGGATGATCGACTATAAACGCTGGGCGGCCGAGGCGTTTTCGCGCGCCAACAAGATCGACCACAAGGTCTGGGGCAAGCCCGGCGCCAAGATCGGTTTCGTGGCGGCGGGCAAGAACTGGCTGGATCTGGTCCACGCCCTGTCCCTGCTGGGCATCGACGAATCCGAGGCCGAACGGCTGGGCCTGACCACCTACAAGGTCGGGCAGACCTGGCCCTTGGACATGAAGTCCTTCCAGGAATGGTCGGAAACGCTGGAACTGATCGTCTGCGTCGAGGAAAAGCGCAAGCTGATCGAGGTTCAGTTGAAGGAAGCGATCTTCGACAACCGCCACGGCCGCCGCGTCCACGGCTGGAAGCACGACCGCACCGGCGCCGAACTGTTCCCGACCCGATACGCCCTGGATCCGGTGATGATCGCCCAGAAGATCGGCGAGATCCTGATCGAGGAAGGCCGCGGCACCGACCACATCAAGGCCGGGCTGACCCGCCTGTCCGAGGTGCGTCGCGCCGACAATGCGCCCGAAATCGCCACCCGCACGCCCTGGTTCTGTTCGGGCTGCCCGCACAACAGTTCGACCAAGCTGCCCGAGGGCAGCCGCGCCTATGCGGGCATCGGCTGCCATTACATGGTGCAGTGGATGGACCGCGAAACCACCGGCTTCACCCATATGGGCGGCGAGGGGGTGAACTGGGTGGGCGAGGCCCCGTTCAGCAAAAGAAAGCATGTGTTCCAGAACCTGGGCGACGGCACCTACAACCATTCCGGGTCTCTGGCGATCCGCGCGGCCATCGCGGCGGGCACCACCATCACCTACAAGATCCTGTTCAACGATGCCGTGGCGATGACCGGCGGCCAGCCGAACGAGGGCGGGCTGACGGCCCAGCAGATCGCCGAGGAACTGGTCGCGATGGGCGTGAAGCCCCTGGTCGTCGTCTATGACGAAAAGGAAGACATCGACCGCAAGCAGTTCCCGGCGGGCCTGCGCTTCGAGGAACGGGCCGAGTTGATGACCGTGCAGCGTGAACTGGCGGAAACCCAGGGCGTCAGCGCGATCCTCTATATCCAGACCTGTGCCGCCGAGAAACGCCGCCGCCGCAAGCGCGGCACCTTCCCCGATCCCGACCGCCGCGTCTGGATCAACCCCGAGGTCTGCGAGGGCTGCGGCGATTGCGGCGTCCAGTCGAACTGCGTGTCGATCGTGCCGCTGGACACCGAACTGGGCCGCAAGCGCCAGATCGACCAGTCGTCCTGCAACAAGGACTATTCCTGCCTCAAGGGCTTCTGCCCCAGCTTCGTCACCGTCCAGGGCGGCAAGCTGAGGAAACCCCAGGCCGAATCCTTCGACATCCCCGACCTGCCAAGCCCCGCCCTGCCCGCGATCACCGGCACCCATAACGTCGTCATCACCGGCGTCGGCGGCACCGGGGTTGTGACCCTGGGCGCGGTGCTGGCCCAGGCCGCCCATATCGACGGCAAGGGCGCGGGCATGATGGAGATGGCGGGCCTAGCCCAGAAGGGCGGCGCGGTCCATATCCACCTGCGCCTGGCGAACCGCCCCGAGGACATCAGCGCCATCCGCGTCGCCGTGGGCGAGGCCGACTGCATCATCGGCGGCGATCTGGTGGTCACGGCGGGCGCCAAGACCATCGGGCTGATGACCACGGGCCGCACCGGCGCGGTGGTCAACGATCACGAAATCATCACCGGCGATTTCACCCGCCTGCGCGATTTCCGCGTGCCCTCGGACCAGTTGAAGGTCGCGCTCCAGGCGCGGCTGCGCGACCGCGTGGCGTTCTTCGACGCCAACGACCTGGCGCTGCGGCTGCTGGGCGATTCGATCTATGCCAATATGCTGGTCTTGGGCGCGGCCTGGCAGCAGGGCCTGCTGCCGCTGTCGCTGGAGGCCATCATGCAAGCCATCGAGCTGAACGGCGCCAAGGTCGCGGAAAACCAGCGCGCCTTCCTTATCGGCCGCTGGGCCATGGCCTTTCCCGACCAGACCCGCAAACCGGCCGAGCTGACGCAGCTTCCCCCGGACCCGGTGGCCTATCGCCAGGCGCGGCTGGTGGACTATCAGGGCAAGCGCCTGGCCCGGCGCTTCCGCAAGCTGGTCGATGCCGCCCCTGCCCCGCTGCGGGAAAGCGTCGCGCGCGGCTATTACAAGCTTCTGGCCTACAAGGACGAATACGAGGTCGCGCGGCTGCACCTGACCACCGCCGAGCAGATCGCCGCGCAGTGGGAGGGTGAGACGAAGCTGACCCTGCACCTCGCCCCGCCGATCCTGCCCGGCAAGGATGCCGACGGGCGCCCGAAAAAACGCGAATACGGCGAATGGATGCTGGGGGCCTTCAAGGTTCTGGCGCGGCTGAAAGTCCTGCGCGGCACGCCCTTCGACCCCTTCGGCTATACGGCCGAGCGCCGCCACGAACGCGCCGCGATCCGCGAATACGAATCCGACATGCGCGAGGTTCTGGCGCGTGTCACCGACGCCACGATGCCCATCGCCATCGAGCTTGCGGAACTGCCCCTGACCGTGCGCGGCTATGGCCCGGTCAAGGAACAGGCCGCGGCGCAGGCGGCCGCCCGGCGGGCCGAACTGCTGGCGCAATTCCGCAGCGGCCAGGCGCCCTTGCAGCAGGCCGCCGAATGACGACTTTGGTCGGCGACCTGATCTAAGTCATTCCAAACCGTCGCGATGCGCCTTAAAACGGGCGTCGCGACAGGCGGGGAATGGCATCATGGCGGTAGGCGTTTTCGATTCGGGTCTTGGCGGGCTGACGGTCCATCAGGCCATCGCCGCCCGGCTGCCCGACCTGCCGCTGGTCTATCTGGGCGACAACAGCCACACGCCCTATGGCACGCGCACCGCCGACGACATCTTCGACCTGACCTGCGCGGGCGTGGAACGGCTGTGGCAGGAAGGCTGCGACCTGGTGATCCTGGCCTGCAACACCGCCAGCGCCGCCGCGCTGAAGCGGATGCAGGAAACCTGGCTGCCCGCCGACAAGCGCGTGCTGGGCGTCTTCGTGCCGATGATCGAGGCGCTAACCGAACGCCGCTGGGGCGACAATTCGCCGCCCCGAGAGGTCGCGGTCAAGCATGTCGCCCTGTTCGCCACCCCCGCCACCGTCGCCAGCCGCGCCTTCCAGCGGGAACTGGCCTTCCGCGCGGTCGGCGTCGATGTCGAGGCGCAGCCTTGCGGCGGCGTGGTCGATGCCATTGAAATGGGCGACGAAATCCTGGCCGAGGCGCTTGTGGTATCCCATGTCGAGGCGCTGCTGCGCCGGATGCCCCATCCCGAGGCGGCGATCCTGGGCTGCACCCATTACCCGCTGGTTCAGGACGCGTTCCAGAAGGCGCTTGGCCCGAACGTCAAGGTTTTCAGCCAGGCGGGGCTGGTCGCCGAAAGCCTGGCGGACTATCTGAAACGCAGGCCGGAATTCCTGGGATCGGGGACGGATTCGAAACATCTGACGACCGGCGACCCGGTTCGCGTGTCGGGCAAGGCCACGCAGTTCCTGCGCCGCCCGATCCGCTTCGAGGCAGCATGAGGTTATCGCCATGGCAGGCATGAAATCCCTGAAGAAACGCCGCCGCATCCAGGTGATCGTCGCGGCCGCCGTGGCCCTGGTGATCGCGGTCGGGCTGATCGGATACGGCTTTCGCGACGGCATCAACCTGTACCGCTCGCCCATGCAGCTGGCCGAGACCGCGCCCGATCCCGACGAATATTTCCAGCTGGGCGGGCTGGTGAAGGAAGGCTCGATCGTCAACCGCGACGGGGTAGAGTTCGATTTCGTCATCACCGACGGCGCGGCGGAAATTCCCGTCAGCTATGTCGGCCGCGACCCGCGTCCCGACCTGTTCACGGAAGGCCAGGGCACCATCGCCAAGGGATATTATCGCAACGGCCGCTTCGAGGCCCGCGATCTGCTGGCCAAGCATGACGAGACCTATATGCCGAAAGAGGTCATGGACACGCTGAAGGAAACCGGCGTGTATCAGGATCCGAACAGCTAGGGCGACATCGGCGGGGCGGACGCTGGCCGGGCGTTGAAGGCCCGGCGGTTTGCGACGGAAGGCGCATCGTTCGGCGAAGGCGAGGGCCTTCGCGCGTCAACTGTCAGGACAGCCATCGCTGTCCAACAACCCGCCGATATCCGCGAACACCGCCTGCCATTCCGCATCCTCCAGCGGCATGAAGCGCAGGAAATGCAGCAGGAACGCCCCTTCGCAGGCCAGGAAGGCCAGCCGCGCGCGACGTCCCTGGGGCGTCTCGACATCCAACCCCGCCAAGCGGTCGCGATACCAGTCCTGGGTCGAGGCCAAGTGTTCAGGGGTCTGCATCAGCCCGGCCATCAGGCTGGCGGCCTTGGTCATCGACACCTCGTCCGCTTGGCGCGTTGCGGCGACATGGGCGCGCAGCCGCTGCCCCGGATCGGCGCCCGGACCGGCGAGTGCGTCGAATTTCGCGTCATAGTCGCGGTTCCAGCGCGTGAACATCGCGTCGATGATGTCGTCCTTGGTCCCGAAGGCGTATTGCACCCCGCCCTTGGTGATCCCGCAGGCGCGGGCCAGCGCGTCGATGGTCAGCGCCGAGGCTCCCTGGTTGCGGACGATCTCCTCGGCCGCGTCCAGCAGCTTTTCGCGGTCGATGCTGCGCGGTCTTGCCATGTCGCCCCTTCCGTTTCCATACGATCGTATTTAAACTGACCGCCTGCGACTCGCCACCCCGTCGCGCTTCATTTTCAGGTGAGACATGACCGCCCGTTCCCCCTGGCTTGTGCTGGCCATCGTATCGACCGCGCTGTTCCTGATCGTCATCGACATGACGGTGCTCTATACGGCGCTGCCGACATTGACGCGCGACCTGGACGCCTCGGCCACGGAGAAGCTGTGGATCGTCAATGCCTATTCGCTGGTGGTGGCCGGTCTGCTGCCGGGCGCGGGGGCGCTTGGCGACCGCTTCGGGCATCGGCGGATGTTCATGATCGGGCTGGTGATCTTCGGGCTGGCCTCGCTGGCGGCAGGGTTCGCGCCGTCCTCGGCGATGTTGATCGCGGCGCGCGCGGCCCTGGCGGTGGGCGCCGCGGCGATGATGCCCGCCACGCTGTCGATCATCCGCCACAGCTTCGACGACCCCGATCAGCGCGCCCTGGCCATCGGCATCTGGGCGGCGGTGGCATCCGGCGGGGCGGCGCTTGGCCCGGTGATCGGCGGCGCGCTGTTGCAGCATTTCCACTGGGGCGCGGTATTCCTGATCAACCTGCCGGTGGTCCTGGCAGCGCTGCCGCTGACGCTGGCCTTCGTCCCCAGGGGCCAGGCCCACGGGCACCATCCCTTCGATCCGGTCGGATCGGTGCAGGCCCTGGTCGGGCTGGTCGGGCTGACGCTGGCGATCAAGGAAATCGCCAAGCCCGATCCTTCGGTCCTGGTGCTGGTCCTGTCCGCGACGGTGGGCGCGGCGGCCCTGGCGCTGTTCCTGCGCCGCCTTCGCCGCAGCGCCAGCCCGATGATCGACCTGACGCTGTTCCGCGACCCGCGCTTTTCGGGCGGCGTGATCGGGGCCGTCGTGTCCGCCGCAACGCTGCTGGGGGTCGAACTGGTCATCACGCAGCGCCTGCAACTGGTCCAGGGGATGACGCCGCTGCAAGCCGGGCTGTTCATCCTGCCTATCCCGCTGGCGGCTTTCGTGGCGGGGCCGGTCGCGGGCCTCCTGCTGGGCCGGATCGGCGCGGGCGTCCTGCTGTCCGCGACACTGGCGATCAGCGGGGCGGGCATCCTGATCTATTGGGCGGGTTTCGGCCAGACCTGGGTCGAGCTTGCGAGCTTCGCCATCATGGGCGCGGGCATCGGGGCGGCGATGACGGCGGCATCGTCCGCGATCATGCTGAACGCGCCCGCCGACCGGGCGGGCATGGCCGCCTCGGTCGAGGAAGTGTCCTATGAACTGGGCGGCGCGCTTGGCATCGCCATGCTGGGCAGCCTGATGGCGGGCGTCTACAGCGCCAGCTTCGCGGCAGCAGGCGGATCGGGGGCGCAGGCGCGGGATTCCCTGGACGGCGCCCTGGCCCTGGCCGCGACCCTGCCCGCGCCCCAGGCGGACACCCTGCTGGCCCTTGCCAATGCCGCCTTCGACCGCGCCACGGGCTCGGTGGCCCTTGCGGCGGGACTGGTGCTGCTGGGGGCAGCCTTGTGGATCGGCCGCATCAACCGCGCGGGCAGGACGATCCAGCAGAGCGCTTGACGCCCGGCAGGGCGCGGGGCAAGCAATCCCCATGATCGACCTCCGCCCCGTGGCCCATCCGATCGGCAAGATCATCGTGACCCTGGGGGTTTCGATGCTGTCGCCGATGCTGGTGGACTGGTGGCACGGCGATCCGCATTGGGTCGTCTTTCTGCAATGCGCGGCGCTGACCACCGTCGCGGGCACGCTGGTCTCGGTCGCGACCTGGGGCGATTACAAAAGCCTGTCGATCCAGCAGGCCTTCCTGCTGACCTCGGGCCTGTGGGCGGTGCTGCCGGTCTTCGGCGCCCTGCCCTTCATGCTGGGTCAGCCCGACGCCAGCTTCACCGACGCCTATTTCGAGGCGATGTCGGGCGTCACCACCACCGGCACCACCGCCTTTCCCGAACTGGACGGCCTGCCCCGCGGCACCCATCTGTGGCGCGCCATCCTGCACTGGATCGGCGGCTTGGGGATCGTCGTCGTCGCCATGGTGTTCCTGCCGATCATGAAGGTCGGCGGGATGCAGTTCTTCCGGTCCGAGGGCTTCGACACCCTGGGCAAGATCATGCCCCGCGCCGGAGAGATCGCGGCCGAGATGACGCGGATCTACATCATGCTGACCGGCTTCTGCACGATCACCTATCTGCTGCTGGGCATGAACGGCTTCGACGCCATCGTGCAAGCCTTCGGCACGGTGTCCACCGGGGGGTTTTCCAATTACGACGCCAGCTTCGGAGCTTTCCTGGGTCCGCTGGAATGGGCGGCGTCGTTCTTCATGATCCTGGCCTCGATCCCCTTCATCCGGCTGGTCCAGGGGATGCGGGGGGATTTCACGCCGATCTGGCGGGATCTGCAAATCCGCGCCTATCTGCGCTGGATCTTCTATGCCTGCGCGATCATCGTCGCCTATCGCGTGATCTTCCTGCGCCATCAGGGCAACATCGTCGACATCACGCGCGAGACGGTGTTCAACACGATCTCGACCTTTTCGGGCACCGGGTTCTTTTCCACGGACGTGATGACCTGGGGCCACCTGCCCATCGCCATCCTGATCATCTGCGGGCTGATCGGCGGCTGCACCGGCTCGACCGCCTGTTCGGTCAAGGTGTTCCGCTATCTGGTGCTGTTCCAGGCTGTGCGCGCGCAGTTGCGCCGGATGCATTCGCCCCACCGCGTCTATGCCCTGCGCTATGAAGGCCGCCCGCTGGACCAGGACGTGATCGATTCCGTGATGGCCTTCTTCACGCTGTTCATGCTGACCTTCGGGCTGCTGATCGTGGGCCTGTCGCTGACGGGCCTGCACCCCCGCACAGCCCTGACCGGTGCCTGGACCGCCATCGCCAATATCGGCCCCGTCTGGGGACCGGAGATCACCGCCAACGGTTCGGTCGCCGAATTTCCCGAAGCCGCCAAATGGCTGATGACGCTGGGCATGTATCTGGGCCGGCTGGAACTGGTGTCGGTGCTGGTCCTGCTGCTGCCGCGGTTCTGGCGGGGCTAGGGGTTCGCCGTTTTTGAACCTTGTGCGGACGGTCAGTGGTCGAGAACTTCCATCATAGAATGTCGTGTTCCTCGAAGTCTCACCTACTTTTCCGGGCAATGTTCCAAGCCGCCTTGATTGCTAAGGCTACTGAAAAGAAAAACATGATCATGTTAATGATTCGCATCCGGCCAATGACCCCATGATCAATTGCCAAGAATGATGCAAATATTGCAGTAAGTAGAAGCGTTATCAGGAGATTATATTTAACCAAGCTTCCCCTTGCCCTGGCTACTATCGTATTTTGTTTCCCGAGGATCTTCTTCTGAAAAATTAGACACAAAACTTCGTAGATCAGAAAGCAAACGGAACCAAATAACAGAGCGAAAGTGACATTTCGGAACGGTTGCACAGTATTGCTATCAATTTCTAAGAGCGAAGCGAAAAATAAGGACAGCAATATCCCAATCACTAGGTCATGTTGACAAATGGCGGAGCCAGAGGCGGATCGACGTGATGTCGATGAAGCCCAGGAAGCTTTCGGCGGTCTTGTCGTAGCGGGTGGCGACGCGACGGGCATTCTTGAGCTTGTTGAAGCACCGCTCAACGAGATTGCGCAGGCGGTAGAGCCTGCGGTCAACGGCGACCCGTAGCTTCCGGGTTTTGCGCATGGGGATGACCGGCACCACGTCGCGCACCTCCATGGTCTTGCGGATGTTGTCGGAGTCGTAGCCGCGGTCTGCGAGCAGAACGCTTGGCTCGGGCAGGTTGTCAGCCATGACCAGATCGAAGCCGAGGTAGTCCGATGTCTGCCCGGCCGTGATCTCGGTTCTCATGGGCAGGCCTGCCGCATTGACCCGCAGATGGATCTTGGTCGTGAAGCCACCTCGCGAGCGGCCGAAACCTTGGCGCGGAGTCCCCCTTTTGCGCCCGCTGCCTGATGATGAGCGCGAACCACGGTGCTGTCGATCATCTGCAGCGCATCCGGCACGATCCGGCTCTCGTTCAGCGCCTCCAGGATCTGTTCCCACAGCCCCGCCAACGTCCAGCGCCGGAACTGCCGATAGACAGACGACCATTTGCCGAACTCTTCCGGCAGGTCGCGCCAGGGCGACCCCGTTCGGGCGATCCAGAAAATCCCATCCAGAACAAGCCGATGGTTCGTGGGCTTGCGGCCGTTCGGAGAACGGACAGCCAGGATGAAGCGTTCAAAGAACGCCCACTCGTCGTTCGACATCAGGTTTCGTGCCACGCTGGTCTCCATTGCAGATACCAGCTTGAATCACGATCACCGCGCCCGGTGAATCCCTTTTGTCAACACGCCCTA
>NZ_JBQEOI010000018.1:0-60240 GCF_052045125.1 Paracoccus sp. 22332 | reverse complement strand
GGTCGAGCGCCTGATGGCCGAACTCGGCCTTCACGGCGTCATTCGCGGCAAGCCGATCCGCACCACGGTGCAGGACAAGGCCGCGCCATGTCCACGCGACCATGTGAACCGGGTGTTCCATGTCCGGCGCCGAACAGGCTCTGGCTCTCGGACTTTACCTATGTCAGCACCTGGTCGGGCTTCGTCTACGGGCCTTCGTCATCGACGCCTACGCCCGTCGCATTGTCGGCTGGCGAGTGAGCAGGACCGCCCATGCGAGCTTTGTCCTCGATGCTCTCGAGCAGGCGCTGCACGAACGGCGCCCCGTTCATCGCGGCGGTCTGGTTCATCACTCCGACCGCGGATCGCAATATGTCAGCATCCGCTACACAGAGCGTTTGGCGGAAGCCGGCATCGAGCCCTCCGTCGGCAGCGTTGGAGATTCCTATGACAATGCTCTCGCCGAGACGATCAACGGCCTCTACAAAGCTGAGGTCATCCATCGGCGCGGGCCATGGCGAAGCTTCGAGGCCGTCGAGTTCGCCACTCTGACCTGGGTCGACTGGTTTAACAATCGACGGCTGCTGGAGCCCATCGGCAATATCCCGCCGGCCGAAGCCGAGGAACGCTACTACGCCATGCTGGAAGAACCGGCCATCGCGGCGTAACTTAAACCAAAAGGCCTCCGCAAACCCGGGCGGTTCAGTTCAAGGTATCAATGAGCGGCAAGGGCAATTGCTATGATAATTCGGCCGTCGAGCGTCGCGTGTCCTCTCGGACCGATGGCGTTCACACGCTCCGTCTTCAAGTCGCTGAAGGCCGAACTGGTCTGGAGACGCGAATGGCACACCCGGCGCGATGTCGAGATCGCCCTCTTCGAATACATCAACGGCTTCTACAACCCGCGCCGCAAACACTCAGCCCTCGGCTGGAAATCACCCGTGGCCTTCGAGCAGAGGGACGCTTAACATCAGCATACGACCGGAACAAAAGCGGTGTAGGTCCAGTCTGCCGCCTGCTGAATGATGACGCTGCGTAAGGCCAAGACATGCTGCGCCAAGGGGCCGAGCGCCATGGCGAAGTGCTGCGCACTGCGCTTTCTCGCTCTTCACCGGCACGAAGCGCATCATTGGTCGCGGCCCGCCTTGTAAGACGCGCCTCGGCATCGGCAGCGTCATCCCTCTGTCCATTGACGAATGGCGTCCTGCAGGCTAGCGGGACAGCCCCTCTCATGTCCCAGGCTCGCGGCCTTAGAGCGACGACGCCGTAACTGCAAGCGCCGCGCCTAAGGCGCGCGAACACCGAAACAGAAAATCGTTGTCCTCGGAAAATTTTGCAGGGCGGTCTTGACACCCGGAAAGGGCATTCTAGATGAGATAGTGCAGATCGCTGGTAGGGGGTCTGCAGCCGGAAATTCCGGTTAAATCATCAACTTATACCCATGTTGCTCAATGGAGGACGTGGCTATGAGAACCACATTCGACTTTTCACCGCTTTTTCGGTCAAGCGTTGGCTTTGACCGTATTCTGAACCTGCTGGAAAACACGGCCCGCGCCGACACGGCGGAAAACTGGCCCCCCTACGATATCGTCCGGGAGGCCGAGGATCGCTATGCCATCAGCATGGCGCTTGCGGGCTTCAGCGATAATGACCTCACCCTGACTCAGGACGGAAATGTGCTGATTGTTGCCGGTCGCAAAGAGGCGGACGACAACGCGCAATACCTGCATCGCGGCATTCCGGCGCGCAGCTTCGAGCGGCGCTTCGAGTTGGCCGACGACGTTCATGTCGAGGGTGCTTCGCTGACCGATGGTCTTCTGACGGTGTCTCTGATGCGCGAAATCCCCGAGGAGAAAAAGCCGCGGCGCATCGAGATCGCGCGGGGCAGCGGCGAGCACACCAAGCCTGCCCAACAGGCGCGGATATCGGCCGCGAAATCCGCAAAAGCGGCGGCCCCTCAGCCCGAGCCCGCCGCGGCCTGATCTGACATCGACCCGATATCGGCCATGTCCCGCTGGCATCGGTCCGGCCGATGCCAGCCTTGGGCGGGCCATGCGCAAAAACAGGAGACAGAAAAATGAGCGTTCGAGATCTTATTCCGCAAAACTGGACCCGCAATCTGCCCTGGTGGCGTGGCAATGACACCCCGTCGGCAGAGCCCGTTCGTGATCCGTTCGTAACCTTCCATCGCGAGGTTGATCGTCTGTTTGACGATTTTTTCCGGTCTTTCGGCACCCCATCGCCGGTCTTCTCTGGTGGCAATGGGTGGATGGGAGCAAACTGGCCCAGCGTCGAGATTTCCGAGACTGACAAGGCGATCGCGGTCACTGCCGAGCTTCCCGGTCTGGAGGAAAAGGACGTGGAGGTTCTGCTGGAGGACGGGCTGCTGACGTTGCGGGGTGAAAAGACCACCTCGACCGAAGACAGCAAACGCCGCTTCAGCGAGCGTGTCTATGGGCGGTTCGAGCGGCGCATCCCTCTGCCAGCCGGCATTGACGAGGGGGCCGTCGAGGCCTCGTTCCGCAATGGGGTGCTGACCGTGACCCTGCCCCGAACCGAGACGGCGCAGGAACAGGTCAAACGTATCCCGTTGAAAAGCTGACATTGCGGGCCGGGATGACCCGGCCTGCACCTTCGCGGTCCCAAAGCATCGGAGGATGATATGCAACTTGTAAGTGCAGAGCGTATTTCCCCCGCATCGCAGGGCAGTGCGGGGCTTCTGCCGCAAGGCAAGGGCAAGGGCAAGGCCAGCTATGCCTCCAGCCTGCCGACAGAAAGTCTTGCCCGGATCTGGAAGCCGTCCCGGTCCGCGACCACGTCGGGCCGCGCACGTAGCGATGAGTGGCGCCTGCGGATCGAGCGTCAGTCCGGCCCCGAGCTTGAGCCCCTGATGGGCTGGACCTCGGGCACGGACACGGCGCATCAGGTTGAGCTGACCTTTCCCAGTCTTGACGCGGCGATCCGACATGCCGAACGGCTGGGCATAGCCTATGAGGTGCACCTGCCGCCGGGCGAGGCCGAGGCCCGCCGCAGGGAACAGGCGGCCGAGCGTCAGCGTCACGCCCATGCTGCACGGCTGCGGCGTTTCTCTGACCGGACACTTGACCGGCTGGGCCTTGGACAGCACCGCGACGCCTATCGAGATGCGCTTGCATCCCCAGCGGACAGCGCCAGAGAAGGCGCCGCCCCGATGGAGGTGGCACGCGATACCAGCCTGCCGCTGGATGTGCGCCGCTCGATCCTGATGAACATGGCGTTCAACGAATATCTTCAGGATCAAGCGACCTCGGAAGGCATGCCCGAACACCACCGCCAATCGCGGCTGGACCAGGTGGAAACCGCGCTGCGGGCCCTTGAAGGGGCCGGGGACCAGCAGCAGGTGGCCTGAGGGGTGCGCGCCATGGATCCGTTTGTCGCGCTTGAATGTCAGGCCGTCATGCCCGACCGCTTCGGGTTGGTTCTGGCTGCGGCCGCGCGTGCCCGAAGCCTGCGCGAGGATGCGCGGGCAGGGTTGGATGACGTAGATGAAAACGCGGTAGATACTGCGCTGCGTGACATCGCGCTTGGTGTCCTGGGGCCCGATGAACTTCGCCCCTTCCTGCCGCCGTCGCAGCCGCTGCGGCTGGCGAAACACAACTGACGATCGACAGAAAGGAGGTTGAACGATGATTGCACACTGGATCTCAGACCGTCGTGATATCCGTTATCGCATCGCGGCCGGGGCCTCCATCGTTGCGGGGCTGCTGATGGCTGCGTTGCCGCTGATGCTTTCGCTGCCCCCTGCCGCCTTCTGGAACAGCCTTGTCACGGGCGCAGCGATTGTCGCGCTGACGGTGTGGCTGGTATTGACGGGCCATCCCATTGCTGACCGCCTGTTGCTGGTGGCTGGACTGTGGGTTGCCCTCAGTCCATGGACCACAGCCGCCGGCTACGCCGTCTGGCTTGCCGCGCTGCATGTCATGGGCGGCCTTGCTCTGGTTGCTTGGACCGGTGCGCGGATCTGGTCCGCCAGCGGTTCGGGTGGACCTCGGACCGCCTGATTTCCGGTGCCGGCCCCGGCCTCCGGGACCGGCTTTTTCATGCAGGAGAACCCCATGCCTTTGTCACATACGGCCCGCACGTGCTGGCTGGTCATGCTTTTTGCCCTGTTGATTGCGCTGTTCACGCCCTTTCCGACAAAGGGCGAGACGGCCTTTGCCCTTGATGAACGAGGGCTGCTGACCGCAGCTCCGGTGTTGGAACGCGTGACGCCGGCAATCGTCAATATCGCAACCCGAACCGAGACGCAGGTCAGCGCCAACCCCCTTTTCAACGACCCTTTCTTTCGCCGTTTCCTTGATCTTCCGCCGGGGCTGGTGCCCGATGCCCGCAATCAGGTCCGCATGAGCGCCGGATCAGGCGTTATCGTCGATGCTGATAAGGGCTATGTCTTGACCAACCATCACGTTATTGCCAATGCCAGCGCCATCACCGTCACGCTGAAGGATGGCCGCGCGTTGGAGGCCGAGTTGATCGGCAGTGATCCCGGCACCGATATCGGCCTGCTTCGCATCGACGCCGATGGCCTGACTGAAGTCGAGATCGCCGATTCAGACGCCGTTCTGGTGGGTGATCACGTGATGGCCATCGGCAACCCCTTCGGGCTGGGTCAAACCGTGACATCGGGCATCGTCAGCGCCCTGGGACGCAGCGGCATCAGTCGCGACGGCTATGAAGATTTCATCCAGACCGATGCCTCGATCAACCCCGGCAATTCGGGTGGGGCGCTGGTTGACAGCCGGGGCCGGCTGATCGGTATCAACACCGCGATCCTGACCCCGGCTGGCGGCAATGTCGGCATCGGCTTTGCTGTACCCTCGAACATGGCGATCTCGGTCATGGAACAGCTTATCCAACATGGTGAAGTACATCGCGGCCTGTTGGGTGTGACCATACAAGAGCTGACGCCCGAGTTGGTCGATGCCATGGGGCTGGAGAACGGCAACCGGCGTGGCGTGGTCATCGCCAGCATCGAGCCCGACTCGCCCGCGGAAGAGGCCGGGCTTGAGGTCGGGGATGTCGTGATTGCGACGGATGGGCGGCCTCTGCGCAATGCCGCCGACCTGCGCAACCGGATCGGGATGCTTTCGGTCGGTGACGAGCTTGTCCTGTCGGTTCTGCGTGGCGACGAAAGCCTTGACCTGACAGCCAGGATCGGCGAACAGCCCGAACGCACGGCGGGCTGGATCGAGAACACCGCGCTTGCCGGGCTGTCGTTCCGGGAGGTCGCCGGTCCCGGCGGGCGGCAAGCGCTCGAGATCGACGCCGTGGCACCCGGTAGCCTTGCCGCATGGCGCGGGTTCCGCGTGGGGGACATCATCCTGTCGGTCAATCGCCAGCCGGTCCGCTCGATCGAGGATTTGCAGCGTATCGTGCCCGAGGGACGAACGACATTGGTGGTCGAGATGTTGCGCGACTCTCGGCGTATGCTGGTGGTCGTTGAAGGATGATCGTGCAGCGGCGGGCCGGATTGCGTGCCCGCCGCTGACAGCAGCCCGCTGTTACCCGCGACGCCCCCTCGCACCACTGAATGAAAACCTGTTTTTATCGTTTTTGTTCAACACGTCACGAGGACGATATCGACAAAGGCGATGGCTGGCGGAAACCCTTGCGCGCCACCTGAATCGGCCCGGACGTGGGCACCTTGAACAGAGCCGCCTGCGTCCTAGATCTTGCAAAGCGCAGGCCCGGACTGCGCGCCAGACCGACTGCTGAAGGAGGGTTCCGCCATTCTGGCTGCTCTCGCCCTGTGACATAGGTCGCTGACAGGCGACGGGCAGCTTCAGACAGATCGCGGGGACAAGCCACGCCCAAAGGGGTGGCGCCGCGCCGCTCCGGATGCTGCTCCATTGTCAACGCTTTGCTCGAACGAGGAGGTATTGTCGATGAAGATCGCCCAGATTGCCCCGCTTGCGGAACGCTGTCCGCCGCGCCTTTATGGCGGGACCGAGCGGATTGTTTCCTATCTGACCGAAGAACTGGTGCGTCAGGGCCATGACGTCACGCTGTTCGCCAGCGGAGATTCCCTGACCAGTGCCCGGCTGGTGCCCTGCTGCGACATGGCGTTGCGCCTGAATCCCAAGGTCGTCGACCCTCTGCCCTATCACATGATGATGCTGGAGCAGGTTCGCCAGTGTGCAGATGAGTTTGACGTGCTGCATTTCCATATCGACCTGCTGCATTATCCGATGATCAGCGGTTTCGCCGACAAGGTCGTCACGACCCTGCATGGCCGGCTGGACCTGCCGGATCTGGCGCCCTTCTATACGATGTTCAGGGACTATCGGCTGGTCTCGATCTCGGACGATCAGCGCAGGCCCATGCCGCCGGTGAACTGGGCAGGCACGGTCCATCACGGGTTGCCGCGCGATGTCCTGCCGTTTACCCCGCACCCACAGGGTGGCTATCTGGCTTTCCTTGGCCGGATCTCGCCCGAGAAACGTCCTGACCGGGCGATCGAAATCGCGGCCCGCGCCGGAATGCCCCTGAAAATGGCGGCAAAGATCGACAAGGCGGATCAGGCCTATTGGGACGACGTGATCGGACCCATGGTGGCGCGCCATCCGAATGTCGAGTTCATCGGCGAGATCAACGAGCATCAGAAAGCCGAATTCCTTGGCAATGCCCAAGCGCTGTTGTTCCCCATTGATTGGCCCGAGCCCTTTGGCCTGGTCATGATCGAGGCGATGGCCTGCGGGACGCCCGTTATCGCCTTCCGTTGCGGCTCGGTGCCCGAGGTCATCGACAATGGCGTCAGCGGCTTTGTCGTCCGCGACATGGATGCGGCCGTTGATGCCGTCGGGCGGCTGGGTGAACTGGACCGGGCAAAGGTCCGCGAAACCTTCGAAAGCCGCTTCACGGTCGAGCGGATGGCGAATGACTATGTGGCCCTCTACCGCGAACTGCCCCACATGCGGCGAAACATGCTGCGCAGTGCCGGGATTGCCTCGGTCATGGGGCAGAATGGCGGGCAGCAGATCCATGCCTGAGGAGACAAGCGCCATGACGCATGTTCATGCCGAACAGGGGCTGTTGGCTCCGGGGGCCCCGGACGGGGCCTCGCAGATCCTGATGCCGGTGGCGACCTCGTTGCAGGACCGGCGCCCGCGCACGCTGAAACACGGTGATACATTCGCTGTGTTTGACCACAATGGCGATGCCGTGTCGTGGCCGGGCAGTCCCGAGGGGCTGTTTCACCGCGACACGCGCTATCTGTCGCATTTGCGTCTGACGATCGAGGGCCTGCCGCCGATGCTGCTGTCCTCGACCCTGCGCGACGACAATGCGACGCTGACCTGCGATCTGACCAATCCCGATATTTCGGATGGCAACGGGCAGATCGCGCTGGAACACGACCTGCTTCATTTGCGGCGGTCGCGTTTTCTGTGGCGGGCGGCCTGCTATGAACGCCTTGCGCTGCGCAATTTCGACGAACGCCCGCACCGGATCACCCTGAAACTGGCCTTTTCGGCCGATTTCGCGGATCTGTTCGAGGTCCGGGGCGCACGGCGCGCAAAACGGGGCCAGATGCTGCCGCCGCAGGTCGAGGGCGACCGGGTCACGCTGGCTTATTGTGGGCTTGATGGGCAGCGCCGGACGACAACGCTGCGCTTTGACCCCGCGCCGCAGCAGCTGGGCGCGGATCATGCGACATTCGTTCTGGACCTGAAGCCGGGTCAGGCGTGGACCGTGGTTATGGAAATCGCCTGTGACAGGTCCGATGGCGGACCGCTGCGGCGCAGCTTCGGCACGGCGCTGCGCGATTCACGGACTGCGCTGCGCCGCTCTTCGGGGCGGGCCGCTGCCGTGGACAGTTCGAACGAGATCTTCAACGAGGCGGTGCGCCGATCGGTCTCGGACCTGTATATGCTGGTCACGGATACGCCCGAAGGTGCCTATCCCTATGCCGGCATCCCGTGGTTCAGCACGGTCTTTGGCCGCGATGCGCTGATCACCGGGCTTCAGACGCTGTGGCTGGACCCCGCAATCACCCGGGGGGTATTGCTGCACCTGGCGGTCAATCAGGCAAGCGATTACGACCCGATGGCCGATGCTGAGCCCGGCAAGATCCTGCACGAGGTTCGCTATGGCGAAATGGCCGAGCTGAGAGAGGTGCCGTTCCGCCGCTATTACGGCAGCATCGATTCGACGCCGCTTTTTGTCATGCTGGCCGGCGCCTACCTTGAGCGGACAGGCGATGTCGTGACGCTGCGTCGGCTGTGGCCGCATATCGAGGCGGCCTTGTCCTGGATGGAAAAGGACGGTGATCGCGACGGCGACGGCTTCATCGAATATGGGCGGCGCAACCCCGAAGGTCTGGTCAACCAGGGTTGGAAGGACAGCCACGATTCGGTCTTTCATGCCGATGGCGCGCTGGCCAAAGGGCCGATCGCCTTGGCCGAGGTGCAGGCCTATGCCTATGGCGCATGGCGCGCCGCCGCTGCGATCGCCCGCGCAATCGGCCGCCCCGAGACGCAGGCCGCCGGCTTCGAGCAGCGGGCCGAGGCATTGCGGTCGGGTTTCGACGCGGCATTTTTCGATGACGCTCTGGGGACCTATGTGCTCGCTCTTGATGGCGACAAGCGTCCCTGCCGGGTTCGCAGTTCGAATGCAGGCCATGTGCTGCTGACTAGGCTGGCGCTGCCCGAACGCGCCGAAGCGGTGGTCAGGACATTGACGGATTCTGCCAGCTTCTCGGGCTGGGGGGTGCGCACGCTGGCTTCGACCGAGGCGCGCTATAACCCGATGAGCTATCACAACGGCTCGGTCTGGCCCCATGACAATGCGCTGATTGCCGCAGGTTTCGCCCGCTATGGGTTCAAGCGCGAGGCCGCACGGATCTTTGAAGGTCTGTTTGCCGCATCGACCTATATCGATCTGCGGCGGCTGCCCGAGCTGTTCTGCGGCTTTGCTCGCCAGCACACACGGGGACCGACCTTCTATCCGGTGGCCTGCTCGCCTCAGGCATGGGCCGCGACGGCGCCGCTGTTCATGCTGCAATCCTGCCTGGGCCTTGGCTTTGACGCGGATCAGGTCCATATCCGCTTTGACGGGCCGGTTCTGCCGGCCTTTCTGGAAGAGGTGACCATCCGCAACCTGGTCCTTGATGGCGGCTCGGCGGATGTGATGCTGCGCAGATCGCGCTCGCAGGTGGTGGTCGATGTGCTGCAACGGCGCGGCCCCGTGCGGATCGTAACGACAGCGTGACTTTTCGGGGACAACCCCATGTTCCGTCAGGGCCGGGTGCAGAATGGCCGGTTGATCGTCTGCAGCGCTGCAACGGCGGAGATGTTCATCGCCAGCGATGGCTATGATGTAAGTGTTCAGAGAGGCGAGAGGTTCACTCGTTTCATTGTAAGCGCGACGACTTGGCCCTATGCGGCGAGGCTTGACGGCTGCACGAAGCTCCAGGGCATGAGTTGCTCAATGCGAGCTTTTGAATGGCCGTCGAGGATGGCGCGCAGGGTGGTAGCGAGGTAATCGACGGGGTTCACGTCGTTCATCTTGCAGGTCTCGATGAGCGAGGCGATGACGGCCCGGTTCTCGGCCCCGGCGTCGTGGCCTGCAAAGAGGGCGTTCTTGCGGTTCAGGGCAATCACCCCTTCACTCTGCCCATGTCGGTGAGGAACTGGAGGTTCATTACCGCTGGCATCCTTATTTTGGTCACAAGGTTTGCATTCGGCGCGTTGAGCAACGGGCGACAGGCCAGTTTCTCCAGGTCTTGGGCCCAGCAGGCGTCGTCGTGACGATCGCCAGGTGGATGGTTGATCCGGTTGTTTGCGCCTGCATGACCATGGGATCGCCGCAGGTGGATATGGAGATGAACCTGCAACTGCACCACGTGGTGTCGGACATCACTGGCACCACCGGCATGCGGATCATCCGTGCCATTGTTGCCGGCGAGCACGACCCGGAGGTGTTGGCCGCGTTCCGTGATATCCGCTGCCATGCGTCTGCTGAGGTCATTAAGGCTGCCCTTGTCGGCAATGACCGGGACGAGCACATCTTCGCCCTGAGCCAATCGCTGGACCTCTACGACCTCTATCAGGTCAAGATCGAGGAGTGTGATCGCAAGCTGGAGGCCGCGGTCGCGGGGTTGACCGTCAAGGCCATTGGAGACGTTCCCGCCCTGCCCAAGGCACGGATCAAGCGCAAGCAGGTCAATGCTCCCTCCTTCGATGTGCGAGCGGCCTTTATGGCGTTCTTGGCACAGACCTCACCCAGATCCATGGGCTGGGTCCTTCGCTTGCCCTGAAGCTGGTTGCAGAATGCGGCACGGACTTGCTAGCGTGGAAAAGCGCAAAGCACTTCACGTCCTGGCTATGCTTGGCACCAGGCAACAAGATATCGGGTGGCAAGCTGCTGTCGTCGCGCACCCGGCGCTCCTCCAGCCGAGCTGCAGCACTCTTGCGCCTGGCCGCCACGACGATCGGGCGCAGCGACACTGCTTTGGGGGCGTTTTATCGACGCCTGTCGTTCCGGATTGGCAAGCAAAAGGCGGTGACCGCCACGGCACGGAAGATCGCCGTTCTGTTCTATAATGCTGTGCGCTTTGGCATGACCTACCGCGATGCGGGCGCGGCAGCCTATGAGGAACGACGCCGCAGCCGTGTTCTGGCGAACCTGCAACGACGCGCCAAGACACTCGGCTTTGCCTTGACGCCCTTGCGCGACACTGAGGCTGTTTCTTAGGAAGGCAGCTCAGTTCTTCGCGAGCCAAAAGCCGCGAGGTTCATGCCGGCACCCCTCACAGACAGGGTTGCCACCAGCTGCGTCGGCCACGCCGTTTACGATCGAAACGTAAGCCGTTGCTTCATGCCCGTAAACAAAGCAGGGACGTTTACAGAGCTTGCCTTTGCTTTCAGCAAGCGGGCAGGATTGCAAATCCGTGAAGACCGGTTCGATTCCGGTACCCGCCTCCAAGGTTTCCCTGAAATCCGATGCCGTCAGGCCTTGGTTTCGCGGCGGAAGCGGACGGAGAGCTGCCAGGGCGCGCCGAAGGTCAGCCACAGGGCGGAAATCCACCATAGCGCGACCATCGCCCAGACATCGACCGCCATGCGGCGCGCGATGCCCTGGTCCAGGGGGTTCATCTGGAAGGCGTCGCCCAGCACCGACAGCAGCACGCAGGCCAGGAAGGAAAACAGCCCGCCCCGGCCGATCTGTTGCAGCGCCGTCCCCAGGCGGCTGGCGGCCATGCGCTCCATGATCCCCGCCAGGGGCACGGCGACCAGCCAGCTTGCGCCCATGATCGCCATGTAGCGCGTGCCGTCCAGATCCCACTTGCCGATCTCTCCGCCATAGACCAGGCGCAGCGCGTCCCGCAGAGGCAGCGCGGGTTCGCCGAACTTGGCGGCGATGACGATGGCGCTGCCGAAGGCGAACATGCCCGCCGACAGAATCGTCAGCAGCCGCCTGTGCGGCATTAGGACCGGCATGACCTGCTTGCGGAACAGGCCCATGGCGATGCCCGAGAAGAACAGCATCTGCCAACCGAAGGGATTGAACAGCAGCCCGCCCAGCCGGTGGTTTGGCACGAAGGCGTTCAGGACAGGGGCAAAGCACCACAGGACAAACGATCCCGCCGCGAAGCTGATCGGATGGCGCAGCAGCAGCGGCACCAGCACCGGGACCGAGGCCAGCAGGATCACATAGACGGCCAGCACGTCAAGCAGGTTCGGCTGCAACCACATGCTTGCCAGCACGCCGAAGAACCCGACCGGGTTTTCCAGGATCCACACCGCGTATTGGTGCCAGATCGCGGTGTGGTCCATGTCCAGGGCCAGCAGCCCGGCCGAGACCAGGGCCATCAGCAGCCCGCCGAACACCAGGGCGCGCCACACCTCGAACGCGCGGCGGGCGAAACGCCATTGCGCGGCGCGGCGGCCGTGCTTCGTCTCGACGGACAGCCAGACCATGCCGACCAGGAAGCCCGACAGCAGCACGAACAGTTCCGCCGCGTCGAAGATCGCGAAATTGGCCAGCGTGAACCGCCGGAGGGCCGAAATCGGCATGTGATCCAGCATGATGCAGACCAGCGCATAGCCGCGCAGCATGTCCAGGGCGATCAGCCGGTTCATGAGGGAAGGACGCTCCACTGCCGCAGCAGGGCGGCGTCGGAAACCAGGGCGTCGGTCTCGTCGCGGGTCAGATAGTCCAAGGCCTGCGCCCGGCTGCGGGCATGGGCGATCTTGGCGGCGGCGGTGATGCGGGCCAGGCGCTTGTCCTCGGGCAGGACCGGGTCTTCGGGCAGCAGTGCGACATGACGGCCGATCCGGTCGGTATCGCCGCCGAAATCCAGCAGACCCGCCGCGCCCTTCAGCGGCCGGGGCATGGCCCTGACGACAGCGTTCGCATCCGAGAGGATCGCCGGGGGATCGCGCTCCTCGGGCGTGACCAGCAGGCCGCGCATCCGCGCCCAGCGGCCGAAGACCGGGCTGGCGGAATAGCGCGAGGTGACGGGCGACAGGATCAGCCCCGCCAGGATCGGCGACAGCCAGATCAGTTGCGCGGGCGAGAACTGCGCCAGCACGATCAGCGTGCCGATGCCCAGCATGACATGGACCCAGTGCCGGGCGATCACCACGTTCCAGTCGGGCATGGATCCGGCCCGGACCTGCGCGTTCCAGCCGCTGTCCCGCCCGCGCAGGATCTCGTAGATCTGGCGGGTCTGGATCAGCATCTGCACCGGGGCGATCAGCGCCGAGAGCAGGATCTCGAACAGGGAACTGGCGAAGATCCGAACCGGACCGCCGGAATTGCGTGCCAGGGGGCGGATCCAGGCGCGGAAGGTGGCGATCAGCTTGGGCAGCAGCAGCAGGGCCATGGCGGCCGCGAACAGCCACAGCATCCGCCGGGCGTCGAAGACCGGCCAGTCGGGAAACAGCTGATAGGTGGTCGGGAAGTATTCCGGCGTGGACAGCAGCACCGTCGCGGACAGCACCAGGCCCACCAGGATCAGCGCCAGCCACAGGGGGCTCATCGCGAAGCCCAGGATGCCGATGGCGAAATGGGCCAGTGTGATGGCGCGGGCGCCGCGCATCCCGAACAGGCGGGAATGTTGCAGGTTGCCCTGCGCCCAGCGGCGTTCGCGCGCGGCCATGTCCAGAAGGGTGGGCGGGCAGCCTTCGAAGCTGCCGCGCAGGTCGTGGTCCAGCCGCACCTTCCAGCCCGCGCGGCACAGGGCGGCGGCTTCGACGAAATCGTGGGACAGGATGGTGCCGCCGAAGGGCGGCTTGCCGGGCAGGCGCGGCAGCCCGCAGGCCGAGGCGAAGGCCGACATGCGGATGATCGCGTTGTGGCCCCAGAAATTGCCGGTATCGCCCGACCAGGCGGATACCCCCCGCGCGATCATCGGGCCATAGACCCGGCCCGCGAACTGCGTCAGGCGGGCGAAGATCGTCTCGCCCCCCACCAGGATCGGCATGGTCTGGATCAGCGCCAGCCGGGGATCGGCGTTCATCCGCGCGGACAGCGCCCGGATCGTCGCGCCGGTCATGATGCTGTCGGCGTCCAAGACGACCATCTGTTCATAGCGCCCGCCCCAGCGGCGCACGAAATCGCTGATATTGCCGGTCTTGCGGTCCTCGTTGGTGATGCGGCGGCGATACCAGATCGGCAGGGGCGACAGCTTGCGCGCGGCGTCGATGACCAGCGTCTCGTTCACGGCGATCACCGGGTCACGGCTGTCGGACAGCACGAAGATCTCGGTCCGGCCCGCCATTCCCTCGCGCTCAAGCTCGCGCGCCAGGGCGGTCAGCAGGCCGATGCTTTTCTGCGCGTCCTCGTGATAGATCGGCATCACCACCGCAAGGCGCGCATCGTTCGGGCCATCGGGCGTCGTCAGGCGGGACGCGAACAGCCCGGCCAGCACGTTGCAGAACGAAAAGCCGACCCAGGCGAAGGTGGGCACGAACAGCACCAGCAGCGCCCATTGCATCGGCGTCGGGTTGTCGCCGAAGGTCCGCAGCATCTGCTGGAAACCGACGAAGGCGATGGCCGCGGTGCCGCCAAACGCCACCAGCCGCGCCAGCCAGACGCGCCAGCCGTTCCGCTGGCGTGGAAAGGCCAGCCGCGGCGGCGCGCCGAAATCCTGCACCGGCATGGCCAGAGGAGATTCGGGCGGCGTGGCCGAGGAAACCGCCGGATCGCCGGAACGCGGATCTGCGGGGCTCATGCGGTCCAGCGCGCCAGCCAGGTTTCGCTTTGAGCCACGCCCTCGGGGCTGGTCAGCACCGCCTGCAAATCCGCCAGAGTCGCGGCGCCCGGTTCGAATTCGAAGGCCAGCCGCAGCACGCCCTGATCCACCAAAGGCTTCAGATAGGCATGGATGATCGTCCCCGCCGAGGTCGTGACCTTCGATTCCGGCATCGCGTCGGTGAACAGGGACAGGTCGAAATCCACGATGACGCTGCGCGCGGCGGGGGAATTGATCGACCGCCCGCTGCGCACCTGCCGCACCTTGGCCAGGGGCAGGTCGTTGGCGGGCAGCGGCGCGAAGATCAGGCGATACTGGAATTCGTGGCGCTTGTCGCGGGCCAGCGGCTCCTTGGGGATCCAGCAGCTGACGATATTGTCGTTGAATTCGTTCTCGACGGGGATTTCGACCAGCCGGACCTCGCCCTCGCCCCAGTTGCCCTCGGGTTCGATCCAGGCCGAGGGGCGCAGGTGATACAGCGCCTCGGGATCCTCGAAGGCGTCGAAATCGCGGCTGCGCTGGACCAGCCCGAAGCCGCGCGGATTGTTGTCCACGAAGGACGAGATCTGCAACGTCTTGTGCGCGCCCAGCGTGCGCCACAGCGCCTGGCCGGCGCCGGTATGCATCTGCAGGCCGTCGCTGTCATGGACGGCGGGGCGATAGTCGTCCACCGCGCGCCGGCTGGCGGGGCCGAACCAGAACATCGAGGTCAGGGGCGCCAGCCCGGTGTTTTGCAGATCGACGCGCGGGAACAGCGCCACGCGGGTGCGCACCACCGTCACCGCGCCGGGATTGACATCGAACTGATAGGCGCCCGCGACCGACTTGCTGTCCAGCACCGCATAGATGCGCACCCAGTCCGACCCGTCGGTCGGCTCCTGGATCCAGAAATCGGTGAACAGCGGGAATTCCTCGCCATCGGGGCTGCCGGTCTTGATCGCCAGCCCGCGCGCGGACAGGCCATAGATCGTGCCGCGCGCCACCGCACGGAAATAGGTCGCGCCCTGAAAGACCAGGAATTCGTCCATCACGCCGGGGCGGTTCAGGATCGTGCGCAGGCGAAAGCCCGACCAGCCCATCTGGCCCTTGGTCTGCACATCCGCGCCATCGGGAAAATGCGACGGGTCGAAGTCCAGCATCGAGGGGTCGAATTCCAGCCGGTGCGGCACGCCGTCGCGCACGATGCTGATATTGACCGGCTCATAGAAGATCGCGCCGGGCGGCAGCAGATCCATGCCGAAGCGCGGATTGCCCGCGAAGGGATCGCGGTCGCGGCGGAACCGGATGGCCCGATACTGGTCATAGGTCAGGTTCGCGAAACTGCCCACCTGTTCGGCCACCGGCTGTTCATAGACGCGGGTGGCGCGTTCCGCCGCAAGGGCCGCGACCTCCTCGAATCCGAAGGTGGTCGGCGGCGCGGGCGGAGGGGTGTCGGTCCCTGCCCCGGCTGGCGCCGTTCCGGCCGGTGCTGTCTGCGCCTGCGCGGGCGTGGCGACAAACGCCCCCCCTGCGGCCAGGGCGGTCGCTGCGTTGAGAAAATGACGGCGTTTCATATCAGGTGATGCTTGCCAAAAACCGTTTCATTATAAGGATGCTGCGGTGGCGCAGCAAGGCGCAAGCCGAAGCCCGCGGGGCCAGTCCGGGCTGGCGCGGCAGCCCCGTCCCTGCCCGGTTTCGCGGCTTTCCGCCTATTGCTGCGCCAGCCATTCGGTAATGGGGCGGCGCAGGTTCGGCTGGCCCGAATCCAGCCGTTCGTCGATCAGCTTGCGCAGGTCGGCCAGCGAGACCCTGCGGATCAGGTGCTTGACCGGCCCGATCGAGGCCGGACGCATCGACAGGCGCGGAATGCCCAGGGCGGCGAAGGTCAGCGCCTCGACCGGGCGGCCCGCATCCTCGCCGCAGAAGGACAGCGGCACGCGCGCCTCCTCGCAGCGGGCGATGATCTGGCGCAACAGCAGCAGGAAGGACGAGCTGAGCGTGTCGTAACGCCGCCGCACCCGTTCGTTTTCCCGGTCGGCGGCAAAGAAGAACTGCTTCAGGTCGTTGCCGCCGATGGAAATGAAATCGCACATCTCGAAGAACTTCTTGGGCGCGAAGGCCAGCGACGGCGTTTCCAGCATCGCGCCCACGCGGATATCGCTGGGCATCGGATGGCCGACGCGCTGTTCGCGCGACAGCTCCTGCATGAGGATCTTATAGGCGGCCTCGTATTCGCCGATATCGGCGATGAAGGGGAACATGACATGCAGCGGCCGTCCGACCGACGCGCGGATCAGCGCCTGCAACTGCATCCGCAGCACGCCGCGCTTGTCCAGGCCCACGCGGATCGCGCGCCAGCCCATCGCAGGGTTCGGCTCGTCCTGCGGCTTCATATAGGGCAGAACCTTGTCCGACCCGATGTCCAGGGTACGGAACATCACCGGCTTGCCCTGGGCGTTGTCCATGACGCGGCGATACAGTTCGGCCAGCTCGCCCCGGCGGGGGACGTGATTGCGGATCAGGAACTGCAATTCGGTGCGGAACAGGCCCACGCCCTCGGCCCCCGAACCGGCCAGGGACGGCAGGTCGGCCATCAGCCCCGCGTTCATGTAAAGCTGCACGGTCGTGCCGCAGGTGCCCGTGGCAGGCAGCCCGCGCAGGCTGGCATAGCGGTTCTGCGCCTCGGCCTGCATGGCGATCTTGTCGAGAAACGCCTTGTAGACCGATTCCTCGGGGCGCAGGTGGACAATGCCCTGATCACCGTCGACCAGGATCGTATCGCCGTTCAGCGCCTCGGTCGTGATGCGAGAGGCGTGGATGATCAGCGGGATCGCCAAAGCCCGCGCGACGATGGCCGCGTGGCTGCCGACCGACCCTTCCTCCAGCACGACGCCGCGCAGGCGCCGGCCGTATTCCAGCAATTCGGCGGGGCCGATGTTGCGGGCGACCAGGATCGGGTTGTCGGGCATTTCGGCGCCGGTATTGGTGCCCTGCCCGGTCAGGATGCGCAGCAGCCGGTTCGACAGGTCGTCCAGGTCGTGCAGCCGGTCGCGCAGATAGGGATCGGCCGACATCTCCAGCCGGGCGCGGGCGGCGGACTGTTCCTTTTCCACCGCGGCTTCGGCAGACAGGCCCAGGCGGATGTCCTCTTCCATGCGCTTCAGCCAGCTGCGCGAATGGGCGAACATGCGATAGGTTTCCAGGACGGCGGTATGTTCGCCGTCGCCGCCCATGTCGGCGGCCGCGACCATCTTGTCCACGGTATTGCGCAGCATCGCCACACCCTCGTGCAGGCGCGCGATCTCTCGGTCGGGATCGTCGCCCACCGGGTTGGTGACGACCACGCGGGCCTCGTGCAGCCAGACCCGCCCTTCGGCCGCGCCCTCCTGCCCGGCGGACCCCCGGATCATCAGCGGGAAACGGTGCTTGGGCGGCAGGCTGTCGGCCTGGGTGCCCTGGAAGGCGCCCAGTTCGGTCATTTCGGCCAGCACCATGGCGACGACTTCCAGGCCATAGATCTCGTCTTCGGAAAACAGCCGCGCCTCGCGGCACTGCACGACCAGAACACCCAGCTTTTCGCCGACCCGCTGGATCGGCACGCCCAGGAAGCTGGGAAACACCTCCTCGCCGGTTTCGGGCATGAAGCGGAAACCGGGTTCCGAGGGCGCGTCGGCGGTGTTCACATAGCGCCCGGTCCGGGCCACCCGGCCCACCAGCCCCTCGCCCAGGCGCAGGCGGGTGCGGTGGACGGATTCGGGGCGCAGTCCCTCGGTCGCGCACAGTTCCAGGGTGTTGGGATCGCGGAACAGATAGATGGAACAGACCTGCGTTCCCATCGAATCGGCGATGTGATGGGTGATCTGGTCAAGCCGGTCCTGGCCGCCGCCGGGGGCGCCCAGGATTTCCTTCAACCGTCGCAACAGCTTGCGTGAATCGCTGTCCTTGCGGTCTTGCATCGCCTGCCTTGCCCTGCCTTGCTTTTGCCCGCAGATGCCGTCCGGCACGCCGTGGCGAAGATATCAGGCCGCTTCCAGGCCAAAGGCATCATGCAGCGCCTGCACCGCCAATTCCATATATTTGCGGTCGATCAGCACCGAAATCTTGATCTCGCTGGTGGCGATGACCTTGATGTTGACGTTTTCATCGGCAAGCGCCTTGAACATCTTCGCGGCAACGCCCGCATGGCTGCGCATCCCGATTCCCACGACCGAGACCTTGGCGACCTCGGTATCGACGACCAGTTCGTCATAGGCGATGTGGCCCGCAGCCTTCGCCTCTTCCATGGCGCGCTTGGCGCGTTCGACCTGGTTGATCGGCACCGAGAAGGTCATGTCGGTCACCGAACCGGGGTGATCCTCGTAATCCTTTTCGGAAATGTTCTGGACGATCATGTCGACGTTCACGCCGGCATCCGCCAGGGGCGCGAAGATGGCGGCGGAAATGCCGGGGCGATCCTCGACCGTGACCAGGGTGATCTTGGCCTCGTCGCGGGACGAGGCGACGCCGTTGACGACTTTGGATTCCATGATTTCCTCCTCGGCACAGATCAGGGTGCCCGAATTTTCGTCCGTGTCCTCGAACGAGGATAGCACGCGCAACCGCACCTTGTAGCGCATCGCAAGCTCGACCGACCGGGTTTGCAGCACCTTGGCGCCCAGCGAGGCCAGTTCCAGCATCTCCTCGAAGGCGATCTTGTTCAGCTTGCGGGCCTTGCTGGTGATGCGCGGGTCGGTCGTATAGACGCCGTCCACATCGGTATAGATGTCGCAGCGTTCGGCCCCGAAGGCGGCGGCGAAGGCCACGGCGGTGGTATCCGACCCGCCCCGGCCCAGCGTGGTGATGCGCCCGTCGGGGCCAAGCCCCTGGAAGCCCGCGACGACGGCGACCTTGAAGCCCTCGGCGAATTTCTGGTCGATATTGGCGCGCGGAATGTCCACGAAACGCGCGGCGGAATGCTGCGCGGTGGTGTTGATCGGCACCTGCCAGCCCTGCCAGGACCGCGCGGGCACGCCCATTTCCTGCAAGGTCAGCGCCATCAGCCCGGCGGTCACGTTCTCGCCCGAGCTGACGACGGCATCGTATTCGCGCGCGTCGAACAGCGGCGAGGTCTGCTCGACCCAGCCCACCAGTTCGTTGGTCTTGCCCGACATGGCGCTGACGATGACGATCACGTCATAGCCGCGCTCGACCTCGCGCTGGACCTTGGTGGCGGCGTTCTTGATCCGGTCAAGATCGGCCACGGAGGTTCCGCCAAATTTCATCACCAGAAGCGGCATCGCGGGGTCTCCGACCTGGGGTTGCCTGTTCGGCGCGGCTTTTATGGGCGGGGGGGCGAAACCGCAAGGGCGGAAAAAGGCGGCGGAAAACCGCAGCGGGTCAGAACGGCACGGAACTGCCGTCGAAGGCCCGGAAACAGCCGCTGCTGTCCGTGTCCAGCTCGGCAAAGCGCTGTATCAGCCCCGCTACCGATTGCCGCACGTCGATCTCGGCCCCCGCCCCGCCCATGTCGGTCCTGACCCAGCCGGGGTGATAGATGCCCACCGGAAGGTCCAGATCGGTCGCCAGATTGCGGCCCAGATTCAGCAGAGCGGCCTTGCTGGCGCGATAGGCATAGGATCCGCCCGGCGCGCGCTGATCCGACCCCATGGCGCTGCCGATCAGCGCGATCTTGCCCCCACCGCGCCGCAAGGCGGGCAGGCAGGCCTGGACGGTCAGAAAGGCGCCGGTGACGTTGACCGCGAAAGCCTGAGCCCAGAGTTCGGCGGTCCGCTGGGCATCCGCCGACGCCTCGTCGTTATAGATCCCGGCGTTGCACACCAGCAGGTCAAGGCTCTCGCCCTCCAGCCGGTCCCGCAGCGCATCGAAATCGGCGGGCCGCGTCACGTCCAGCCGCCATTGATCGCCCACCGGGTTGCGGTTGGCGCGGATGACGCGCCGTCCCGCCGCTTCATAGGCCAAGGCCAGCGCATGGCCGATACCCCGGCTGGCGCCCGTCACAAGGATCGTCATCAGTTCGCCTTCTGTCGGGGAATGAAGGGCAAGGGCGCCACCGGCACGCCGTCCTCGATCAGCTTGCGCGCATCCTCGATCTTCGCCTCGCCATGGATCGCGCGGCTGGGGGCGCGGCCTTCGTGCATGGCCCGTGCCTCGTCGACGAATTTCAGGCCAACGTAATCGCTGTTCGCCTCGACCTGCTGGCGCAAGGCGCGCAAGGCGGCCTCGGCAGGGCCAAGGGCCGGTTCCGAGGGCCTGACGGCGACCGAGGGCGCCATCAGGGTCTTTTCGACCTTGGCCGATCCGCAATGCGTGCAGGCAACATGACCGGCCGCCCGAGTCGTCTCGAACGCGTCGGACGAACGGAACCAGCCGTCGAAATCATGGCCCTGGTCGCAGCGCAAAGCATAGCGGATCATCAGTCGAACCTTTCCCCTTCCCTGCCTATATCGGGTCGGCGCGGCCGTCCCGCAAGTTCCCGCAGATGCGCGATCAGGGCCGCCGGATCGCCCGCGCGCACGTCCAGCACCGCGCGGGCCGCCCGCCCCATCCGGCGGGCCTGCGTCGGATCCTCCGCCAGCCGCGCCGCCTGATCGGCCAGTCCCGCCGCATCGACGGACCATGCCCCGCCCGCACCGTCCAGGGCGGCATAGGCATCGCGGAAATTGCCGACATGCGGGCCGTGCAGGATCGCGCAGCCATGGGCGGCGGGTTCCCAGGGCGTATGCCCGCCCCGGTCAGTCAGCGATCCGCCCACAAAGCAGATCCCCGCCGCCGCATACCAGCGGTCCATTTCGCCCAGTGTGTCGGCCAGCAGCACCGCGCCCCCCGTCCCGCCCTGGGATCGCCGGTCGAAGGCCAGGCCGCGCTGCGCCAGCAGGGCCGCCACCGCATCGCCGCGCGGCGGATGGCGGATGGCCAGGATCAGCCGCAGGTCGGGGCGATGCCGCCGCGCCTGCGCCCAGGCGTCCAGAACCGCCGCCTCCTCTCCCTCATGGGTCGAGGCCGCCAGCAATGTCCGGTCTCGGTCCGGTCCGGGCGGGGGCGGCACGATCCCGGCCGGGGTCAGCAGCTTCAGGTCCAGCGGCGGCAGGATGGAGGCGGCGGGCAGCCCCAATCCGCGCAGCCGCGATTCGCTGTCGGGATCCTGCGCGGACAGGGCGGCAAGCCGCCCCAGGGTCGGGCCGATCAACCCCGGCAGGCGCGCCCATCGCGCGGCGGAACGCTGCGACAGCCGCGCGCCGATCACCGCCTGGGGAATGGCGCGCGCCGCCAGGGCCTGCGACCGCAGCGGCCAGAATTCGGATTCGACCGTCACCTGCAATCGGGGCCGCACCCGGTCCAGGAACCGCGCCAGCGCCCCCGGCAGATCCAGCGGCGCCAGGCGCGCGGGCAGCCCCCAGCCCGCGGCCCTGTCCCGCCCCGTGGTGCTGTTGGCCGTCACCAGCACCCGATGCGTCTGCGCCAAGGCCGCGATGACCGGCCGGGCCGAGGTCAGTTCCCCGACCGATGCGCCGTGGACCCAGATATCGGCGGGCGCCACGGCATCCAGGGCCAGCCGCTGCCGCAGGGCCTCGGCCCCGCCCACCAGGGCGCGCAGGCGAAGAGAGGCTTCGACGACATGGGCAAGGGCGCGATAGGACATGGCTTTCCAGACAGGACGACCGTGCCGCTATACCCGACGAAGCCGCCGCCATGAAGGCCGGGCGGAACTGAAAGAATAACCCCACGTTAGCCCTGCAACCGCACAATATCCGAAGGAGGTTCTCATGAAAGGTCTTGTCGCCTGGTGGCTGGGCGTGCCCGTGATCGTCATCATCATCCTGTATCTGACGGGAATCTTCTGAGGCGAGACCCCGACCAACCTGATGAGCCGTTTCCTAGGAAGCGGCCCGTCAGGCAACTTAGATTACGTCATATTTTTTAGACTTTCAGGAATCATTCCCCGCCAGTCGCCCAAGACCGTCCATTCCGAACATCCGATCCTCAATGGAAATCCCGCGATTTCGGGATCAACCTGACATAGCGCGAATGGATCTGGGGGCGATCCGACAGGGCGCGGGCAGATCGTTCGACCCCCGACAGGGGCTGCAATTCGCCCGACAAGCGCGCTAACAGGTCGCTGCTGTCGGCCAGCCCAGGCATCCGCACCGGCTGGTCCTAGTCGATCTCTGACCTGCCACGGATCTTCCGACGATCCGGCATCTGTATCACAGGCGCCAGAGGCCGCAGGACATGAACAGACATACATGACGGCGGCAGATGTATGTTTATGTTTTGCTCCACGCCTCGCGAGATGAATCGACAATTTTCGCGCGGGACGGATGTCTGTGAATACAGTATTGAGAAAAAGAAAAACGGGCCAAGGCAGCGATGCCTAAGCCCTTGTTTCAAATGGCGGACCCGGAGCGATTCGAACGCCCGACCCCCAGATTCGTAGTCTGGTGCTCTATCCAGCTGAGCTACGGGTCCGTCGTAGGGCGGTCATGTAGCCGCCCCCTTTGCGGGATGCAAGGGGGCGCGGCGGAAAAAACGCCGGCGGCCCGATTTTATCGGCCCCCGGCCATCTGCCGCGCGGGAAGGATGGCCATGTCGCGCGGGATATGGATCATGAATTCGCTGCCCTCGGCATCGCTACGCACCAGATCCAGCCGTCCACCATGGCCGCGCACCAGATCGGCCGCGATGGTCAGGCCCAAGCCGGTGCCACCCTTGCGGGCGCTGCCCGCAAAGGGCTTGAACAGGTATTCCCGCGCCTTCTCCGGCAGACCGGGGCCGGTGTCGCCCACGCGGATCCACCAGTCGCTGTCCGTCTCGCCCGCACCGATCTCGACCGTGCCGGGCTGGCCGGTGCCTTCGATGGCCTGGCGGGCGTTTCGGGCCAGGTTCGCCAGCACGCGATACAACTGGTCGCGGTCGGCGCGGATCGTCAGGCTGGGCGGGATGTCGCACAGGAACTCGACCCTCGGGCCGTCGCCGCTGGCCAGGGTCTCGGCCTCGACCACCTCGGTCGCGAGCTGCGCGAGGTTGAACCGCGACAGCGTGGGCGCGGGCTCCTCGGCCTTGCCGAAGGCCAGGGTCGTCTCGCACAGGTTCACCGCGCGGCTGATCGAGTTCACCAGCTTCGGCGCGGCGCGCTTGACCTTGGGATCGCCGCTGTCCTCCAGCCGATCGGCGAAGATCTGCGCGGTGGTCAGGATGTTGCGCAGGTCGTGGCTGATCTTGGCGACCGCCTGGCCCAGCTGCGCCATCCGTTCCTTCTGCTTCAGCGACGACGTGACGGTCTTCTGCAAGGTCTGAAGCGCGGTTTCGGCGTCGCGAAGCTCGATCAGGCGGGCATCGGGGGTGATGATGTGGCGGGCATCCTCGGGCGCCTCGGCATAGGACACCATGTGGCTGATCACGCGGCGGATCGGCACCAGGACCAGCCGCTGCACCGCCACGTTCAGCAGGATCGCCGTCAGGATCGAGAAGGCGGCCGACAGCAGCAGCAGGCGGATGCCGAATTCGATCATGCTGGTGCGCAGGGGGGCGGTTTCCATCGTGATCTCGATCAGCTGGCCCGCCTGGTTGACCGGCGCGCCGATGACGCGGATCACCTCGTTCCGGCGGTTCAGCAGCGTGCCCAGGGCGTCGTCGATGGTTTGGACCAGCCCGTCCTCGCGCAGGTCATAGGTCTGGACGACCGGGCTGGGGATGCGCGACGACAGGACCAGCTGCCGGATGTCGTCGCGGCGCAGCACGACGTTCAGCAGCCCGGCGCTCTGCAACAGTTCGGCCTCCAGTTCGTCGGCCAGGGACTTGTCCGATGCCAGCACGGCAAGGCTGGCGATCTGGCCCCGCTCCAGCCGCGATTCGAGATAGTCCAGCCGGAAGCTGGCCAGGGCCGGAACCAGGATCAGCACTTCGGCCAGCATGACGAAGATGATCGTCAGCGCGGCGAATCGGCCAGAGATCGTATTCAGTTGCATGTAATCTTGATCGTCAGCGCCAAGTCTTGCGCGTGTTTCAGCCCGGCGGGCGGGGTTTGCACATCAAACGAATGTGATCTGTCGCAGGTTCCGGTCGCCCGATAAAGCAGTTTCCGCATGATGACCGCCTTACAGGTTGACGGGGCAGGCGGTCTGATCTATCCAGCGGGCTTCGAACAACCGGCGCGTTCGCGCGCAGGGTGGAATGTCGCCATTCCGCGCCTGCCGCCCGCAAGACCCGCCACCCGCAAGACAAGACCTCGGAGACGCACCATGAAGCGCACCTTTCAACCGTCGAACCTCGTTCGTGCGCGCCGCCACGGCTTCCGCGCCCGCATGGCCACCAGCGGCGGCCGTCGCGTGCTGAACGCCCGCCGCGCCAAGGGCCGCAAGCGCCTGTCGGCCTGATCCCTTGCGGCGGGTCCGTCCCGCCGAACAAAAGGGCCTACGACATGCCGCCCCTGCCCCATCCCGTTGCCGATGCGCGACCCCCGGATGACGGCACGGCGGCATTTCGCATGTCCGCGCCCCGGCTGTCCATGCCCGCCGTCATCGCCAAGCGCGCCGATTTCCTGGCCGCGTCGCGGGCGCTGCGCCAGGGAACGCCGGGCTTTCTGCTGCAAGCCCGTGACCGGGGCGATGGCGATCCGTTCCGCGTGGGCTTCACCTGTTCCAAGAAGATCGGCAATGCGGTGATGCGCAACCGCGCCAAGCGCCGGCTGCGGGAAATCGCCCGGTTGCATCTGCCGCAAGGCGCGCGGCCGGGCTGGGACTATGTGCTGGTGGGCCGCCCCGAGGCCACCGTCAGCCGCGATTTCGCCGCCCTGTGCCGCGATCTGGCGGGCGCGCTGCGAAAGATCCACCCGTGACGCCGCTGGCCCATCTGCTGGCGCTGCCGGTGCGGGCCTATCGGCTGGTCGCCTCGCCCTGGGTCGGGCATGGCTGCCGGTTCCAGCCGACCTGTTCGGCCTATGCCCTGGATGCGTTGGCCCGCCATGGCGCGCTGCGCGGGGGCTGGCTGGCCGCGCGCCGGATCGGGCGCTGTCATCCCTGGGGCGGGTCGGGCTATGATCCGGTGCCCGGCGCCGATCCAGACCACGAAAGGCTGTCCGATGCTGGACGACACTGACGACCTGACCGAGATTCACCCGCTGTTCGCGGGCGCGCCGTCATCCACCGAATTCCGCAAGCTGCGCAAGCGTCTGGTCCGCGAGACCCGCCAGGCGGTCGAGGATTACGGCATGATCCGCCCCGGCGACCGCTGGCTGGTCTGCCTGTCGGGCGGCAAGGACAGCTATACCCTGCTGGCGGTCCTGCACGAATTGAAGTGGCGCGGGTTGCTGCCGGTCGATCTGCTGGCCTGCAACCTGGACCAGGGACAGCCGAACTTTCCGGCCACCGTCCTGCCGAAATTCCTGACCGAGCGCGGCGTGGCGCATCGGATCGAATACCAGGACACCTATTCCATCGTCACGGACAAGATCGCGCCGGGGGGCACGATGTGTTCGCTGTGTTCGCGCCTGCGCCGGGGCAACCTGTATCGCATCGCGCGCGAGGAAGGCTGTTCGGCGGTCGTTCTGGGCCATCATCGCGACGATATCCTGGAAACCTTTTTCATGAACCTGTTCCACGGCGGCCGGCTGGCGACGATGCCGCCCAAGCTGCTGAACGAGGACGGCGACCTGACCGTGCTGCGCCCGCTGGCCTATGTGGCCGAGGCGGATTGCGAGCGGTTTTCGCGGGCGATGAACTATCCGATCATCCCTTGCGACCTCTGCGGCAGCCAAGAAGGCTTGCAGCGCGTGCAGGTGAAACGCCTGCTGGATGAATGGGAGACGCGGACGCCGGGGCGCCGCCAGGTGATGTTCCGGGCGCTGATGAACGTGCGCCCCTCGCATCTGCTGGATCCGAAGCTGTTCGATTTCGCGGGCCTGTTCCCAGGCGATCCTGCCCCGCCCAAGGGCGACGTTCCCCGGCTGCGGGACTGACCCCACCCCCTGCGCGGACCCAATTCCGCTTGACCTTTAAGCGCCCCTTCTGTTGAAGCGGCGCGACGGACGCGATGAGGCTGTAAGCATGCAAGACAACAACCGCAATCTGATCCTGGCGACGGTGCTGTCGTTCCTGGTGATCCTGGTTTGGTACACGGTCTTCGCGCCCGAGCCTCCGGTCCAGACGGAACAGCCGGTCGCGGTGGAAACCCAGACCCAGGACGTGCCGCTGGCCAATCCCGAAAGCAGCACCCTGCCCGCCGACCTGGGCGCGGCCCCCGCCGATGCCGCCCCACAGGCGGGCCGGGTCCAGATCCAGACGCCGTCGCTGTCGGGGTCGATCTCGCTGCTGGGCGGGCGCATCGACGACCTGCTGCTGACCCGCTATCGCGAGACGCTGGACGACAGTTCGCCCAATGTCCGCCTGCTGTCGCCCTCATCGCCCACCGAGGCGATCCAGACGGGCGCGGCCAAACCCTATTACGCCGTCTATGGCTGGACCCCCGGACCGGGCGTCGATCCGGCGCTTGTTCCCGGCCCCTCGACCATCTGGTCGGTGGAATCGGGCGAGACGCTGGCCCCCGGACAGCCGGTCACGCTGGCCTGGGACAACGGCGCGGGCCAGATCTTCCGGCGCACCTTCTCGGTCGACGACAACTATCTGTTCACCGTCAGCCACGCCTTGCAGAACAACGGCGACGCCGCCTTCACCGCCGCGCCCTATGGCATCATCGCCCGCCACGGCCGCCCGGATACGCAGAACTTCTTCGTGCTGCACGAAGGCGCGGTCGGGATGCATGATGGCACGCTGATCGAACTGAAATACAACAAGATCGCCGAACTGGACCCGGTGGACCGCGAAGGCCGCGCCGAAGTGACCCAGGTCCAGGCGAACGGCTGGATCGGCTTCACCGACAAATACTGGATGACCACGCTGGCCCCGGCGCCGGGCCAGGCCTTCACCTCGGTCGTGAAATATGCGGAAGGCGCGGGCATCTATCAGACCGAAGCCCGCTATCCGATGCAGACCGTCCAGCCGGGCACCCAGGTCAATGCCGACAGCTATCTCTTCGCGGGCGCGAAGGTCTGGGAAACGATCAACGCCTATCAGGAAAGCCCCGGCATCCAGGGCTTCGTGGATTCGATCGACTGGGGCTGGTTCTATTTCCTGACCAAGCCGATCTTCCGCCTGCTGCACTGGCTGCACGGCATGATCGGCAACATGGGCTGGTCGATCATCGCGCTGACCTTCGTGCTGAAGATGCTGGTCTTCCCGCTGGCGCGCAAATCCTACATCTCGATGGCGAAGATGAAGGAATTGCAGCCGCAGATGGAGGAACTGAAGAACCGCACCGGCGACGACCGCATGAAGTTCCAGAAAGAGATGATGGAGCTTTACAAGCGCGAGAAGGTGAACCCCGCCGCGGGCTGCCTGCCGGTGCTGCTGCAAATCCCGATCTTCTTCGCGCTGTACAAGGTGATCTTCGTCACCATCGAATTGCGCCATGCCCCCTGGGTGGGCTGGATCCGCGACCTTGCCGCGCCCGATCCGTCCTCGCTTCTGAACCTGTTCGGGCTGCTGCCCTTTGCCCCGCCGGCCCAAGGCACGCTGCTGCATTCGCTGTCGCTGCCCGCGCTGGCGATCGTGCTGGGCATCAGCATGTGGATCCAGCAGCGGCTGAACCCGGCCCCGGCGGATCCGGCGCAGAAGATGATCTTCGCCTGGATGCCGTGGATCTTCATGTTCATGCTGGGCGGCTTCGCATCGGGGCTGGTGCTGTACTGGATCACCAACAACCTGATCACCTGCGTGCAGCAATACACGATCATGTCGATGCACGGCCACCGGCCCGACCTGTTCGGCAACATCAAGTCCTCGCTGCCGTCGCGGCCGCGCAAGGACAGCAAGTGACCGCGCGCCTGGCCCATATCCGCCGCCACCCGATCAAGTCGGTCGGCGGCGAGGGGCTGGACCGCGTGACCCTGGCCGCCGCACGCCGCCTGCCGGGCGACCGCGAATGGGCGGTGCTGACGCAGGCGGGCGAACGCAACGCCCAGGCCAGCCAGACGGGCGGCGAACCTGACCGCTGGCTGCCGAAATCCTGCTTCGTGCGCGGTGTGCAATCGCCGCAGGTCCAGGCGATCAGCGGCGGCTGGGCCGACGGACGACTGGTGCTGCGCCAGCCCGCGCAGGCCGACCTGAGCATCGACCCGGAAACCGAGGGCGACCGGCTGGTCGACTGGCTGCGCCCGCTGTGGCCTGCCAATGCCCCCGCCCCCACCCGGCTGGTGCGCGGCGCGGGCATCTGGACCGACCAGAAATGGCCGTGGATCTCGATCCTGTCGCTGGCGAGCCTGGCCGATCTGGAAGCCCGCACCGGCCAGCCCCTGGGCATCCACCGCTGGCGCGGCAACCTGTGGGTGGACGGCTGGGCGCCCTGGGCTGAACGTGATCTGATCGGCCACGTCATCCGCATCGGCAGCGTAGAGCTGCGCGTCACCGACCAGATCGGCCGCTGCGACGCCACCACGGCCAATACGGACAGCGGGGAACGCGACATCGACATGCTGGCAACGCTGGAACGCCTTTACGGCCATACCGATTTCGGCATCTTCGCCGAGGTCGTGACCGGCGGAGAGATCGCCCTGGGCGACGCGGTGGCGGCATGAAGGTCGCCTTTCCCGTCGCCCCCGAACCGGATGCCGAAACCGCCGAGGCCGCGCGCCTGCTGTTCGCCGGGCCTGTCGATTTCCTCAAAGGCGTGGTCGCCATGGACGGTCTGCCCCCCGCCGACCGTCCCGAGGTCTGCTTCGCGGGGCGCAGCAATGTGGGCAAGTCCAGCCTCATCAACGCGCTGACCGGCCGCAAGGGGATCGCGCGGGCCTCGAACACGCCCGGCCGGACGCAAGAGATCAACTATTTCACCCTGGGCGACCGCAGCTATCTGGTCGACCTGCCCGGCTACGGCTTCGCCAAGGCGCCGGTCGCCGTGGTCGCCAAATGGCAGGCGCTGCTGAAGAACTATCTGGCGGGCCGCCCGACCCTGCGCCGCGCCTTCTGCCTGATCGATTCGCGGCATGGCGTGAAGCCGGTGGACCACGAGATCATGACGCTTCTGGACAAATCCGCCGTACCGTTCCAGGCGGTGCTGACCAAGATCGACAAGCTGGGACCGAATGCGCTCAAGCCGGTGATCGAACAGGTCGAGGCCGAATTGCAAAGGCATCCGGCCGCCTTTCCGCAGATCGTCGTCACATCGTCGGACAAGGGCCAGGGCATCGCCACGCTGCGCGCCATCATCGCGGGCCTGGACTGAACGTCTGGACTGATCCGCCGTTGCGTCCTAGGGTCCGCCCGTCAGACAGGGGCCTTCAAGGATGAGAACGCAAGACATGAACCGGGATTGGACCGCCACCGCCAGAACCCTTTCCGAGGCCCTGCCCTATCTGCAACGCTATTCCGGGGCGGTCGTGGTGGTGAAGTTCGGCGGCAACGCCATGGGCGACGACGACGCGATGGCGGAATTCGCCCGCGACATCGTGCTGATGAAACAGGTCGGCATGAATCCGGTCGTCTGCCATGGCGGCGGGCCGATGATCAACGAACTGCTGGCCAAGCTGGGCATCGAAAGCACATTCGTGCGCGGCAAGCGCGTCACCACCAAGGAAACGGTCGAGGTGGTGGAAATGGTCCTGTCCGGCCTGGTCAACAAGCGCATCGTCCAGGCGATCAACGACGCGGGCGGTCGCGCGGTGGGCATCAGCGGCAAGGACGACGACCTGATGGTCTGCGAGGCCGACGACCCCGAACTGGGCTTCGTCGGCCGCCCGGTCGAGATGAACGTCCAGATCATCCGCGACCTTTACAAGGCGGGCATGATCCCGGTGATCGCCCCGGTCGCGACCGGCATGGCCGACAACGAGACCTTCAACGTCAACGGCGACACGGCGGCGGGCGCCATCGCCGGCGCGCTGCGCGCCGACCGGCTGCTTCTCTTGACCGACGTGGCGGGCGTCAAGGACAAGAACGGCCAGGTTCTGACCCAGCTTCACCCCGACCAGGTGCGCGCCATGATTGCCGACGGCACCATCGCGGGCGGCATGATTCCCAAGACCGAAACCGCGCTGAAGGCGTTGGAGGACGGGGTGCGTGCCGTGGTGATCCTGGACGGGCGGGTTCCGAATGCCAGCCTGCTGGAACTCTTCACCGAACACGGCGCGGGCAGCCTGATCCGGTCGACCCCGCCCAGCACCCGTCCGCGTGGGCTGCGCCAGGGCGAGGCATCCCTGTAAATCCACGGCCTGCCTTGCCGAAGGCGCAGCGCCTGTGGCAGGCTGCGCCCAGAACAGGCACATGGGGGGCAGATCGCTTATGACACCGCTTGGACATCGACGGCTGATCCTGACCCGCCACGCCAAATCGGCCTGGGATGATCCGAACCTGGCCGATCACGACCGCCCGCTGAATGACCGGGGCCGCCGCTCGGCCCTGGCGCTTGGCGACTGGATGGCCTCGCGCGGATACGAGCCTGAAGAAGTGCTGTGTTCCTCGGCCGCCAGAACCCAGGAAACCTGGGCGATGATCGCCAGCGCCCCCCTGGAGGTCCGCCCGCTGCTGCGGATCGAGGCCGGGCTGTACCAGGCCGGGCCGGAAAAGATGCTGTCGATCCTGAAGACCGCGACCCAGCCCACGGTGATGATGCTGGGCCACAATCCCGGCATTTCGGAACTGGCGGCGCTTCTGCCCGCGCGCCTGCCGATGGATCCCGATTTCCGCCGCTATCCGACCGGCGCGACGCTGGTGGTCGATTTCCAGGTGGACGATTGGGCCCAGGTCGAACCCGGCCAAGGCAGCGTCATGGATTTCGTGCGCTTGGACGGACGCAACTGATTCTGCTTTATCTTCTGTGTTCAAGTATCCCACAGGGGGGCGGGGGGACGTGAAGTCCCCCGGCCTTTCTTCAATGTCCCAGGATCTGCGACAGGAACAGCTTGGTCCGCTCGGATTTCGGATTGTTGAAGAATTCCCGCGGTTCGTTCTGTTCGACGATCTGGCCCTGGTCCATGAAGATCACCCGGTTGGCAACGGCCTGGGCGAAGCCCATCTCGTGCGTGACGCACAGCATGGTCATGCCTTCCTCGGCCAGCTCGATCATCGTGTCCAGGACCTCCTTGATCATCTCGGGGTCAAGGGCGGACGTTGGCTCGTCGAAAAGCATGATCTTGGGCTGCATGCACAGCGACCGGGCGATGGCCACGCGCTGCTGCTGACCGCCGGACAACTGGCCCGGATACTTGTTCGCCTGTTCGGGGATCTTCACCTTTTCCAGGAACCGCATCGCCGTCTCCTCGGCCTGGCGGCGGGGCACCTTGCGGACCCAGATCGGCGCCAGGGTGCAGTTTTCCAGAACCGTCAGATGCGGGAACAGGTTGAAATGCTGGAACACCATGCCGACTTCGGATCGCACCTTGTCGATGTTCTTGATGTCGTTGGTCAGTTCGATCCCGTCCACGACGATATGGCCGGACTGGTGTTCCTCAAGCCGGTTGATGCAGCGGATCAGCGTCGACTTGCCGGAACCGGACGGCCCGGCGATGACGATCCGCTCGCCCCGGTGGACGGTCAGGTCGATGTCGCGCAGGACATGGAACGATCCATACCATTTGTTCATGTTGCGGATGTCGATCGCGACCTCGTCGCTGACCTGCATCTGGGTGCGGTCGATGGGGCGGGTGGTGGTATCGCTCATGGGCGGTGTCCTTACCTGTGGCCGCGGGCCAGCCGGCGTTCGAGATACATCGAATAACGCGACATGCCGAAGCAGATCAGAAAGAAGATGAAGCCGACGAAGATATACGGCTCCCAATAGATGCCTTTCCAGCTGGTGCTGGCGCGCACCGCGTCGGACATGGATTTCAGCGGGTCGTAAAGGCCGACGAAGGTCACCAGGGTGGTGTCCTTGAACATGCCGATGAAGGTGGACACGATGCCGGGGATGCTGATCTTCAGCGCCTGCGGCAGCACGATCAGCCGCTGCGCCTTCCAGTAATCCAGGCCCAGGGCGTCGGCGGCCTCGTACTGGCCCTTGGGCAGGGCGGCCAGGCCGCCGCGGATCACCTCGGCCATGTAGGCGGCCGAGAACAGCGTGACCATGATGATGACGCGCAGGATGATGTCGAAGGTCACGGTCGGCGGCAGGAAATAGTTCAGCAGCAGGGACGCCACGAACAGCAGCGCGATCAGCGGCACGCCCCGGATGAACTCGATGAAGATCACCGCCAGCGACTTGACCAGGAACATGTCGGACCGCCGCGCCAGCGCCAGCACGATCCCCAGGGGCAGCGACATGGCGATGCCCGCGACGCCGATGGTGATCGACAACAGGAACCCCCCGAACCGATCCGAGGCCACCGCCGGGATCGCCAGCGAGACCAGGCTTTCCGCGTCCGACGCGGCCTCGCCCGCGTAGAAATACCACCAGACCAGCGGCACGACCAATGCCACGACCGTCGCCAGCAGGCCCGACACCCTGCCCAAGGCCAGCCAGGCGATCCAGCCCAGCAGCGGACCGGCCAGCACCATGATCGGTCCCCAGGCCGAGCCGCCCCACAGGAACCAGACCCCCATCAGCGGATAGAGGACCGAAAAGATCAGCAGCCAGGACACATGCCGTTCGGACACCGCCAGCCCGCCGATCAGCATGACGGCGGCAAAGACCAGCCAGGCGGCGGGGGCGTTCAAGGTGACCATCAGCCACAGCGTCAGAACCGTCGCCAGTCCCAGCACGATGCGGCGGATGCCGGGCGATTCGGAAAACAGAACCGGCGCCAGCGCCAGGAACAGCAGGCCAAAGGCCATGGTCGGGCGCCAGTACAGCGCGGGCGGATAGAAGCCATAGACATACTGGTTCCAGCGTTCGCGGATCACCGCCCAACAGGCGCCCCGCGCGCCCTCGCCCCAGGTTTCGGCGATGATCTGGCGGCATTCGGACAGGCTGTTCGCGTTCCAGACGGAATGGGCGAACCAGTCCCAGAAATGGCTGACCAGGAACCAGACGATCAACACGCCGATGATCGTCAGCACCGTGTTCACCGGACCCGAGAACAGGTTCTGCCGCAGCCAGTGGACCGCGCCGGCCTCGCGCGCCGGGGGATCGGACGGGGGCAGCATGGTGTCGCGGACGAAGGGCACGGTCTGGGCGTGGGTGTCGCTCATCTCACCGCTCCTTCAGTTTGACGCGGGCGTTGAACAGGTTCATCCCGGCCGAGATGATCAGGCTGAGAACCAGATAGACGCCCATCATCAGCACGATGGATTCCAGTTCCCGCCCCGTCTGGTTCAGCGTCGTGCCGCCCAGCGTGCCCTTGATGTCCATATAGCCCACGGCGATCGCCAGAGAGCTGTTCTTCATCAGGTTCAGATATTGCGAGATCAGCGGCGGAATGATCACCCGCAGCGCCTGCGGCAGGATCACCAGGCTCATGGTCCGGCGCGGGCGCAGGCCCAGGGCGAAGGCGGCCTCGGATTGGCCGCGATTGACCGCCAGGATCCCGGCGCGGACGATTTCCGCGATGAAGGCGCCGGTATACAGCGTCAGCGCCAGCCACAGCGCGACCAGTCCGTTCTGGACGTTGATGCCGCCCGAGAAGTTGAAGCCGCGTAGTTCCGGGGTTTCGAAATGCAGGCCGAAATACCAGATCAGCAGCAGCGACGGCACGGTCATGACCGCAAGGCTGGCCCACCAGGTCGTCGGGCGGCCGCCGGTCTGGTCCTGCACGCGCTGCGCCCAGTCCCGGATCATGCGTCGGGCGATCCACCCGGCGATCAGCACCACGACAAAGGCGATGGTCGCCCAGTTGAAGGTGATCCGCGCGCCCAGATCCAGGCTGCCGGGATCGTTGGTCATCGCCAGCGTGGGGATCGCGGTATAGCGGTTGGTCAGCGCCACATGGTCGAACAGGATCATGCTGGCCGCCGGATCGTCGCCGCGAAAGGCGTTGGGCGGCGGCATCACTTCGGTGAAGACGGCAAAGACGATCAGAATCCACAGCAGCAGGGGAACGTTGCGGAACGCCTCGACATAGACGGTCATCAGCCGCGCGATCAGCCAGTTGTTCGACAGCCGCGCGACCCCGGCGACGATGCCGACGAAGGTGGCGGCGATGCAGCCCAGGATCGACACGATCAGCGTGTTCAGCAGGCCCACGAAGGCCGCGCGCAGATGCGTATCGTCCGAGGTATAGGGAATCGGCGTCTGCGGGATGTCGTATCCCGCCCGCTGCCACAGGAAGCCGAAATTGAAATCCTTGCCCAGGGCCGCCAGGTTGCGGATCGTGTTGTTGACCAGCCACCAGGCCAGGGCCATCACCAGGATGAAGACGATCACCTGGAAGGTCATGGATCGATAGCGCCGATCGTAGATCAGCATACTGGGCCGGAACGGCGGATTACCCGGCGCTGACATGTCCGTCATTCGATTTTACCCCTGTAGCCGGTCATGCCTTTGCGGCGTTTCGTGCGACCGGTCTTTTCATTATGGGAAAGGGGCGCGATTGCGCCCCCTTCGGTCTTGTGCAGATCTTAGCGGAAGGGCATCGCGTACATCAGGCCGCCCTGGGTCCATTGCGCGTTCAGGCCGCGCGCCAGACCAATCGGGGTCTGTTCGCCGATATTGGCCGCGAAAATCTCGCCATAGTTGCCGCTGGCCATGATGGCGCGCTTGGCCCATTCCTTGTCCAGTCCGATCATCGCGCCCAGATCGTCGGTGACGCCCAGCAGACGCTGAACCTCGGGGTTCTGGGACGAGCTGGTCAGTTCCTCGATATTGGCCGAAGTGATGCCGTATTCCTCGGCCGCGATCAGCGCGTACAACGTCCAGCGCACGATATCGCCCCAGTTGTTGTCGCCGTGGCGCACCGCAGGCCCCAACGGTTCCTTGGAGATGATCTCGGGCAGGATGATGTGGTTTTCCGGGTCGGCGAAGGCCGCGCGGGTGGCGGCCAGGCCGGATGCGTCGGTCGTATAGGCGTCGCAGGCGCCGGCCATGTATTGCTGCTCGCCCTCGGCGTTGCTGTCGATGTTGACGGGCTGATAGGTCATGTTGTTGGCCTTGAAGTAATCGGCCAGGTTCAGTTCCGTCGTGGTGCCGGTCTGGATGCAGACGGTCGCGCCTTCCAGTTCCTTGGCCGAGGTCACGCCCAGATCCTTGCGCACCATGAAGCCTTGGCCGTCATAGTAATTGACGCCGATGAAATCCAGCTTCAGGTCGGTGTCGCGCGAAAACGTCCAGGTCGAGTTCCGGGCCAGCAGGTCCACCTCGCCCGAGGACAGCGCGGTAAAGCGCGTCTGGCCGGTGGTGGGGACGTATTTCACCTTGCTTGCATCGCCCAGCACGGCGGCGGCGACGGCCTTGCAGATATCGACATCGAAGCCCGTCCAGTTGCCGTTCGCATCCGGCGCCGCGAAGCCGACAAGGCCGGTGTTCACGCCGCAGTTCAGCTCGCCACGCGCCTTCACGTCGGCCAGCGTGTCGGCCATGCCGGCCCCCGCCATCAGCGTGGCGGCGGCGACGGTGCCCAGAAATACCGAAGTCTTCATGTCTACCCCTTTGTTGGTTGCCGTCCCGGCCCCGCCCGGACGTCACCCGGACCTTTGCGGCCGAGCCTTCGCGAAAGCCCCCGGAAGGGGCATCCCATAGGCGACATAGTGCCGATCCTTCCCGATGCGTCAAGCGTGACGCCCGGCGGACGGGCACATTCAACCCGTGCGCGACAGGCGCCACAGCCGTTCGGCGTCCAGCATCGCCGCCCTGCGGCTTTCGGCGGCAAGGCGCGCCTCGTCGTCCTGGCCCCATTGCTCGGCCTGGAAATCCTCGTCGATGCGGGACAGGCGGAAGGCCGTATCCGCGTCGATCCGGCCCCGGATGACGGCCAGGCCCAGGACCAGCGAACCGGGCAGCGTCACAAGATCGTGCAGCGCGGTCAGGCCGAAAGCGTCCAGTACGGCGACATGGCCGTGCAGCCGGGTCAGGGCTTCAGGGTCCTGGGCGATGGGGATGACGCCGTGGGTGATGCGCAGGGGCGCGCGCAGATCGGTCGCTGCCCAGTCGACCAGCGGATCCCACCCCTCGGCCTGGCGCCGCGCCAGTTCCGCAGGCTGGTCCGCGCGATAGGACAAAAGATCGGTGCCGCTATAATCGGCAAGCATGCCCGCGACATCGGCAAACTGAGGCGTCACCTTTTCGATGGCGGAATTGGCGGCGCGCGTCAGCGGCATGGTGTTCGGATCGATCACATCCGCCTGCGCGTCCCATTCCGCCGCCACAGCCGCGGCCAGGGCCGCGGTCGGCAGCAGCAGCGGCAGCTTGCCAGGGGTGCGCAAGGGGCGGTCGTCCAGCGCGATCCCGAACCCCTTGTCGGCGGGCCGAACCGAAGCCGCCTTCCAGAACCGCCGCGCTTTCCATTCGCTCATGCCGCCCACCTTGCCACTGCCTGGCCCAAATCCGTGAAATCGTCCGCCACCAGCACCGCGCCCGAGGCCGCCAGCCGGTCGCGGGCGTGATAGCCCCAGCCAACGCCGAACGCCGCCATTCCCGCCGCCCGCGCCATGTCCATGTCGAAGCTGGTATCGCCGATCATCACCGCGTCCCCGGCCGCCACGCCGGTCTCGGCCAGCGCGGCCAGAAGCATGGACGGATGGGGTTTCGACGGGTGGTCATCCGCCGTCTGAAGGCTGACGAACCGGCCTTCCAGCCCATGCGCGGCGATCATCGCCGCCAGCCCGCGCCGCGACTTGCCCGTGGCCACCGCCAGCAGCAGGTCGTCGCGCGCGGCAAGCCCGTCCAGGCAGGCCAGCGCACCGGGATACAGGGGCGCGGCCTGGGCCAGCCGCGCCTGCATGAAGGCCCTGCGATAGGCATCGGCAATCAGCGCCTGGGTCGCGGCATCCTGGCCGGGGGCCAGATGCGCCACCGCCACCGGCAGCGACAGGCCGACGATCTGCAACACCGCGTCGCGCGGCAGCGGGGTCAGCCCGGCCGCCTGGAATGCCACCGTCATGGCGCCGTGGATATGGTGCTGGCTGTCGACCAGCGTGCCGTCGACATCGAAGACGACCAGCTTCATTCGACATCCGCGAAAGGATCGTCCGGCACGTCGTTTTCATGCCATCCCAGCGTCTTCCAGGTCCGCGCCATGTGGTCGGGCAAGGGCGCGGTCAGGGTGATGCGCTTCTTGGTGATCGGATGGTCGAAGGACAGGCTGCGGGCGTGCAGGTGCAGCTTCTTGCTGATCTCTCCGCCCAGTTGCGCGCCCCAGCCGTCGCCCAGGTTTTCCTGCCCCGAGCCGCCATATTTGCCGTCGCCGACGATGGGATGGCCCAGTTCGGCCATATGCGCGCGCAACTGATGGGTCCGCCCGGTGATCGGCACCAGGGCGCACCAGCTGGCCCGCGTGCCAAGGGCATCCAGCACGGCATAATCGGTGGTGGCGCGCTTCGCGCCCTCGGTCGCGTCGATGTCGCGGGGGTGGACGGCGATCATCTTTTCATTGTCGCCGCGCCCGCCCCCGCCCTTGACCAGGCCGAAACGGATCGTGCCCATGCGCGGATGCGGCACGCCCGCCACCGCCGCCCAATAGATCTTGCGGGTGGTGCGGGACCGGAACGCCTCGGACAAGGCCCGCGCGATGCGGTCGGTGCGCGCCAGCAGCAGCACCCCGGACGTATCCTTGTCCAGCCGATGGACCAGCTTGGGCCGGTCCTTGTAGCCGAACATCAGCGCCGTGGTCAGCCCGTCCACATGCCGGTCGCCCTGCCCGCTGCCGCCCTGGCTGGGCAGGCCCGGAGGCTTGTTGAGCGCGATGATATGGTCGTCCTTCCACAGCACGGCGGCCTGGATCATCTGCTGATCGCCGTCCGACACGCGCGGACCCAGCGGGCGGCTGGCGCGCGCGGGCGCAGGGGCTGTATCGGGCAGCGGCGGGATGCGAACCTCCTGCCCGGCCTCGATCCGGGTCGCAGGCTTCACCCGCCCGCCGTCGATGCGCAACTGACCCGTGCGGCACAGCTTCTCGATGGCGATCTGTCCCAGTTGCGGGAACTTCTTCTTCAGCCAGCGGTCAAGGCGCTGATCGCCTTCATCCTCGCCGACGCGGATGGTCTGGACGCCGCTCATGCGAAAATCCCCCGGCCAATGGCCATGCCCGCAAAGACCGCCCCCAGCGACAGCAGCACCGATCCCGCGACATACAGCGCCGCCGAGGCCGCCTGCCCGCGTTCCCACAGGGTCAGCGCGTCCAGCGAAAAGGCCGAAAAGGTCGTGAAGCCGCCCAGGACGCCGGTCAGCAGAAGGGGCGCCCAAGCCCCGCCGCGCACCGTCAGCACCACGGCCAGCAGGCCCATGATCAGGCTGCCCGCGACATTGACGGCGATCGTCGCCAGCGGAAAGCCTTGCACGGGCATCGCGCGATACACGCCAAGGCGCGCCGCCGAACCGATGGCGCCGCCAAGGGCGACCTGAAGATATGGGTTCATCATGGGCCGGTCCTGTGCCGGGACGCGCGCAAAGTCAACCGCCGCGCTTCAGCCGCTGCGACACGAACCAGTCCAGCCGCTTCTTCAGTTCCCGTTCGAAGCCGCGTTCGACCGGGACATACAGAACCGGGCGCTTCATGCCGTCGGGGAAATAGTTCTGGCCGGAAAAGCCGTCCTCGGCGTCGTGGTCATAGGCGTAACCCGCGCCATAGCCCTGTTCCTTCATCATCTTGGTGGGCGCGTTCAGGATATGGGCAGGCGGCATCAGACTGCCGGTACGCCGCGCTTCGGCTCGGGCGGCCTTGTAGGCGACGTATCCGGCATTCGACTTCGGCGCCAACGCCAGATAGATCACCGCCTGCGCCAAGGCCAGCTCGCCCTCCGGCGATCCCAGCCGTTCGTACAGCGCCCAGGCATCCAGGCAGTGCCGCTGCGCCGCCGGGTCGGCAAGGCCGATATCCTCGACCGCCATGCGGGTGATGCGGCGGGCGAGGTATCGCGGATCCTCGCCCCCCTCCAGCATCCGGCCCAACCAGTACAGCGCCGCGTCGGGGTCCGATCCGCGCACCGATTTGTGCAGGGCGGAAATCAGGTTGTAATGCTCGTCGCCCGACTTGTCGTATTTCGCCGCCCGCCGCATCAGCCGCTGCGCCATGGCGGGCTGGTCGATCGGCTTGTCGGTCTTCCAGGCCGCCACCTGCTCGATCAGGTTCAGGGCGGCGCGGCCGTCGCCATCGGCCATCTCCAGCAGCGCCTCGCGCGCCTCGGCCGTCAGGGGCAGCTTGCGGCCCAGTTCCCGTTCGGCGCGTTGCGCCATCAGTTCCAGATCGCGCAGCGACAGACGTTCCAGCACGACGACCTGGGCCCGCGACATCAGGGCGGCGTTCAGTTCGAAAGAGGGATTTTCGGTCGTCGCACCGACCAGAAGGATCGTCCCGTCCTCCATATAGGGCAGGAAACTGTCCTGCTGCGCCTTGTTGAAGCGGTGGATCTCGTCCACGAACAGCAGTGTGCCGCGCCCTTGGCTGCGGCGCAGCTTCGCGGCCTCGAACACCTTGCGCAGTTCGGGGACGCCGGAAAAGATCGCGCTGATCTGCACGAAGGCCAGGTCGGTCTCGTCCGCCAGCAGGCGGGCGATGGTGGTCTTGCCGACGCCCGGCGGACCCCACAGGATCAGCGACGACAGGCTGCCCGAACCCAGCATCGACCCCAGCGGCCCGTCCGGGCCAAGCACCTTGTCCTGACCGATCACATCGCCCATGCGCACGGGGCGGATGCGGTCGGCCAAGGGTCGCACCGCCGGGGAGGGCGGCGGATCGGACAAGGGGCTGGCGTCGAACAGGTCGGGCATGATGCCGTCAATGTAGGATGGCCGGACGGCCGCGAACAGCCCCCGCCGTCAGTGCATCTTCGGCGCCAGGTTGATCGCCACGCACTGGAAGTTGGCGTCGTCGATCCACATCACCCGGCCGATCGCTTCGGCTTCCAGGCCGCAGCGCCCGTACCAGCGGGGCCAGGACGCGCCGGTCAGCGCGATCAACCTGGTGGCGCCCAGTTCGCGCGCGGACGCAGTCATCGCCTCGACCATCTTGTAATGGACCTTGCGGCGATACATCTGCGGGATGTCGTGGCTGACGAAAACGCGCGAGCATTCCCAGACCTGCGGATCGACAGGGGCCTCGCCGTCCAGCAGATCCTGCGGGATCGACCCGCCCAGGATGCCCTTTTGCGCGTCGCGGATCATATAGCTGTAGATCCCGCAGCGCGCCGTCGTCGGCGTCAGGCGGAAGCCCGCCAGAACCTCGCCCTTGTCATGGACCGCGATCCAGCGGCTTTGCGGCGTGTCATACTGGTCGAATTCCATGTCCTCGGCCTCGGGCAGATCCCAGTTCTTCTGGATGATGAAGCTCTGCTTGCGGGCGCGGAACAGCTTGGCGAACAGTTCGCCATGGTTGTGAAGGTTCGAAAAGGAAAGCGTGGTCGTCTGCATTGTCATTCTCCTGGGGTGTAAGGACAGCCCCTCGTTGCGTCCCGGATCCCCTGGGCGAACGCCTAAAGCAGGCGGTATTCCTTGGCCCTCTGCAACGCCTCGGCGGTCGTGCGGGCCTTCAGTCTTTCCCGGACTGAGATCAGCCTTGCCTTGAACGCGCTTTCGGTGATGCCAAGCTTGGCCGCCGCTGCCGCATGACGATCGCCCTCCGCGACGCAACGAAGGGCATCTTTCTGAGCCTTTGTCAGGCTCGCCGGCGGCTCCGTTGAATCGTGAAGCCGACGTACCGTGGTCGAGATCTCGGCGATCTCGTCATCCGTGAATTCGCGGTCGTCGCGGGCGAAGCTGGCGATGGTCCGGGAACTGATCGGCCCGCAAGAGACCGTCAGCCCGAACGTCAGGCCGTGGTTTGCCGCGTCCTTCAGGATGCTGAACGGATCCGGGATCGGCAGACTGGACCAGCGGCAGGCCCCCGTCGTCGAAAATCCCCAGGCGATCGTCGGATCGCGCAGCGCGTAGCCATTCTGGGAATAAAAATCCGCCCATTCCTGCGCGTATGTCTGAAATTGCATCAACGGGGCGGCAAAACGGATATGCAGCCCCACGAAATAGCCCGCCGGGGCAAGCTTCCCCAGTTTTTGCAGGCCAGCATTGATATCGGCGCGTGATGACATGACTTTTTAGACAAATTGCGTTCGAGGGCGTCAACGTACAAAGTAGTCTTGGAGCATAATAGTTGCCATATCCTTAATGGGATAGGAGATCCCGCCTATACGGCTGTCTCGCGACGTTCTGACGCTGCCCGTCTATCTTCGCCAGCAACTGCTGGCGATGCCCCCTGACGGCGGATGAGCGGCAAGACGCCGCCCGCGCGATTTCCAAGGCTATCAGCCCTCTGGCGCCCAGCCAACTGTGCCGCAACATCACGAAAAACGCCCCGCAACCGGATGGGCTGCGAGGCGTCTGATTCGCTCAGCCGACAGATGCGGCGTTATTCGGCCTCGGCAGCCTCGGCCTCGACGCGGGCACGGTCGGCCGCGCCCTTGGCCGAGGTGTCGCGGTCCACGAATTCGATGATCGCCATCGGCGCCATGTCGCCATAGCGGAAACCGGCCTTCAGGACGCGGACGTAGCCGCCCTGGCGGTCCTTGTAACGCTCGCCCAGAACGTCGAACAGCTTGGCGACATACTGGTCCTGCTTCAACTGCGCGGCGGCCTGGCGGCGGGCGTGCAGATCGCCGCGCTTGGCCAGCGTGATCAGCTTTTCGATGATCGGGCGCAGTTCCTTGGCCTTGGGCAGGGTCGTCTTGATCTGCTCGTGCTCGATCAGCGAGCCGGCCATGTTGGCGAACAGCGCCTTGCGGTGTTCATGGGTGCGGTTGAGGCGGCGATAGCCACGGGCGTGACGCATGATGATTCTCCGTTAACGTCTTTTGCTTTGTCCGGCGGCCCATGCGTGCGGGCCGCTCTCCTTGGGGCGGGATGCCCGGTCGTGCGGGGGCGGCGAACCGCCCCCGAATCCGTCAGAACTGGTCGTCGAAACGCTTGGCCAGATCCTCGATGTTTTCCGGCGGCCAGTCGACCACGTCCATGCCCAGGTGCAGGCCCATACCCGACAGCACTTCCTTGATTTCGTTCAAGGACTTGCGGCCAAAGTTCGGCGTGCGCAGCATCTCGGCTTCGGTTTTCTGGATCAGGTCGCCGATATAGACGATGTTGTCGTTCTTCAGGCAGTTGGCCGAACGCACCGACAGTTCCAGTTCGTCCACCTTCTTCAGCAGGCGCGGATCGAATTCCAGCCCGTCCTCGGCATCCTGGCGGTTGGCCGATTCGGGTTCGTCGAAGTTCACGAAGACCGACAGCTGGTCCTGAACGATGCGCGCGGCATAGGCCACGGCGTCCTCCGGGGTCAGCGAACCGTCGGTCTCGATCTTCATCGTCAGCTTGTCATAGTCCAGTACCTGCCCCTCGCGGGTCGGCGTGACTTCATAGCTGACGCGCTTGACCGGAGAGAAGATCGCGTCGATCGGAATCAGCCCGATGGGTGCATCCTCGGGGCGGTTCTTGTCGGCCGCGACATAGCCCTTGCCGGTCTGCACCGTCAATTCCATGTTCAGGTCGGCGCCGTCGTCCAGATGGCAGATGACGTGATCGCGGTTCAGGACGGTAATCCCGGCGGTTTCCTGGATATCGCCGGCCTTGACCTCGCCCGGTCCCTTGGCCGACAGGGTCAGGCGCTTCGGCCCTTCCACGTCCATCTTCAGCGTCACGCCCTTGAGGTTCAGGACGATGTCCGTCACATCCTCGCGGACGCCCGCGACGCTGCTGAATTCGTGCAGCACGTTGTCGATCTGAACCGAGGTGATTGCCCCGCCTTGCAGCGAGGACAGCAGCACGCGGCGCAGCGCGTTGCCCAGCGTCAGGCCGAAGCCCCGCTCCAGCGGTTCGGCGACCAGCGTGGCGGTGCGGGTGGCATCCGCACCCGGCTTGACAACCAATTGCGTCGGCTTGATCAGCTCGGCCCAATTCTTGTGGATCATGCGTTTGCCTCCATTCTTGCTTCCGCCCCATGTCCGTGGTCGGAAACGCCCGAGGTTGAAAACGGAAAAGACCGGACCGCGCGAGAGACGCGCGATCCGGGGAATCGCTACCTGAAAATCAGACGCGGCGGCGCTTCGGCGGGCGGCAGCCGTTATGCGCGATCGGGGTCACGTCGCGGATCGCGGTGATGTTGAAGCCGACCGAGGCCAAGGCGCGCAAAGCCGATTCGCGGCCCGAACCGGGGCCTTGCACTTCGACTTCCAGGGTGCGGACGCCGTGTTCCTGCGCCTTGCGGCCCGCGTCTTCGGCGGCCATCTGCGCGGCATAGGGGGTCGATTTGCGCGAGCCCTTGAAGCCCATGGTGCCGGCGGACGACCACGAGATCGCATTGCCCTGCACGTCGGAAATCAGGATCTTGGTGTTGTTGAAGCTGGAATTCACATGCGCAACGCCGGTGGCGATGTTCTTGCGTTCCTTGCGCTTCATGCGGGTCTTGTCGCGTGCCATGTCCGTTACCCCTTATTTCTTCTTGCCAGCGATGGGTTTTGCCGGGCCTTTGCGGGTACGGGCATTGGTGTGGGTGCGCTGGCCGCGGACCGGCAGGCCGCGACGGTGACGCAGGCCGCGATAGGAACCCAGGTCCATCATGCGCTTGATGTTCATCTGCCGTTCGCGGCGCAGATCGCCCTCGACCGTCAGGTTCGCGTCGATATATTCGCGGATTTGCAGCACTTCGGCATCCGACAGATCGTTCACGCGGCGGGCGCGGTCGATGCCGACGGCCTCGCAGATCTGTTCGGCATACATCGGGCCGATGCCGTGGATATAGGTCAGGGCGATCGGGACGCGTTTCCCGGTCGGAATGTTGACGCCAGCAATACGAGCCACGCGTTTTCCTTTATCGGTTGCGGTTCCGTAGCGCCGGAACCTTTTTTCACAACGTAAGGCCCGAAAGCCGTGCCTTCGGGCCGCTGATGGGCCACCCCTTCGACGGGTGATTCTCTTGCGAGATGCCGTGACTTAAAGGCCGTGGCCCATGGCGTCAAGTGCCGGTCGCGATTTCGCTTGACACAGGCAGCACACGGCCGATCTGGCGCGCAACCTCGTCCATTTCGGCCAGCCCGTCGACCGGGGCCAGCTTCCCCTTGGCATAGTAATAGCCGATCAGGGGCGAGGTCTTCTTGTAATATTCCAGCAGCCGGGTCTTGAGGCTGTCCTCGTTGTCGTCGGCGCGGCGGCGCAGGTCGGTCGAGCCGCAGACATCGCAGACGCCATGCTTGGCGGTGGGCTTGGTCTCGTCGTGATAGACCTCGCCGCAATTGCCGCAGGTGTAGCGGCCGGTGATGCGGCGGACCAGGGCTTCGTCATCCACCTGCATTTCGATCACGGCATCCAGCACCATGCCGGTTTCGTCCAGAAGCTGCCCCAGGGCGTCCGCCTGGGCCAAGGTGCGCGGGAATCCGTCGAAGATGAAGCCGTTGCCGCCTTCGGACAGCTTTTCGCGGATCAGGCCGATGACGATCTCGTCCGTCACCAGTTCGCCCCGGTCCATGACCTCGGCCACGCGCTTGCCCATCTCGGTCCCCGAGGACCGGGCGGCGCGCAGCATGTCGCCGGTGGACAACTGGACCAGCCCGCGTTCCTCGACCAGCTTGCGGGCCTGGGTTCCCTTGCCGGCACCCGGCGGCCCCAGCAGAATGATATTGATCGTCATCGTTGGTCTGTCCCCCTCGTCGGCCCGTCGGGCCGTTAGCGGCGCGACGGTGCGCGACGCGGCTTTGCGCTTCCCTCTTTGCGTTTACCACGCAACTGGGATTTCTCAATCAGGCCTTCGTACTGGTGGGCCAGAAGATGGCTTTGCACCTGGTTGATCGTGTCCATCGTCACCGACACCACGATCAGGACCGAGGTGCCGCCGAAGTAGAAGGGCACCGACCACTGGTGGCGGATGATTTCCGGCAGCAGGCAGACGGCCGCCAGATAGGCCGCGCCGATCACCAGCACGCGGTTGACGACATAGTCCAGGTATTCCTCGGTCCGCTTGCCCGGCCGGATGCCCGGAATGAAGCCGCCCTGGTTCTTGAGGTTGTCGGCCACGTCGTCGGACTTGAAGCTGACGTTGTGGGTATAGAAGAAGGCGAAGAAGACGATCATCGCCGCGAAGAAGATCAGATACAGCGGCTGGCCCGGCCCGAAATAGGCCAGGATCGTCGACATGATCGGCCCCGTCTGGTTGCCCGAGAAGGTGGAGATCGTCACAGGCAGCAGCAGCAGCGAGGATGCGAAGATCGCCGGAATCACGCCCGCCGGGTTGACCTTGATCGGCAGGTGCGACGACTGGCCGTCATAGATCTTCATGCCGACCTGGCGCCGGGGATACTGGATGCGGATCTTGCGCAGCGCGCGCTCCATGAAGACCACGAAGGCGATCACGGCGACGACCATCAGGATCACGCCCAGGATCACCGGGGTCGAGATCGCGCCCGACCGGCCCTGCGCAAAGAAGTTCGCCAGCGCCGCCGGGATTTCGGCCACGATGCCCACGAAGATGATCAGGCTGATGCCGTTGCCGATGCCGCGCGCGGTGATCTGTTCGCCCAGCCACATCAGGAACATGGTGCCGCCGACCAGGGTGATGACCACAGACGCCTGGAAGAACAGGCCCGGATCATGGGCCAGCCCGCCCGCCTCCAGCGACTTGGCCAGGCCATAGGCCTGGAACAGCGCCAGGGCCACGGTGCCATAGCGCGTGTACTGGTTGATCTTCTTGCGCCCCTGTTCGCCTTCCTTCTTCAACTGTTCCAGCGAAGGCACCATCGAGGTCAAGAGCTGCACGATGATCGAGGCCGAGATATAGGGCATGATGCCCAGAGCGAAGACGCCCATCCGGCCCAGGGCGCCGCCGGTGAACATCGACAGGATGCCGCCGATGCCCGCCTGTGCCTGGTCCATGAAGTTGCGCAGCGCGGCGCCGTCGATGCCCGGCACCGGGATATAGGTGCCCAGCCGATAGATGATCAGCAGCCCGATCGTGAACCAGATACGCTGGCGAAGTTCCGTGGCCTTGCCGAATGCGCTCCATGAAAGGTTCGCGGCCATCTGTTCTGCGGCTGACGCCATGTGTTTTACGTCCCGTGTCATGACAGCGCCGCCGACCCGTTTCCGGGGACCGGCGGCGCCAGGAAAACCTGTTCGCTATCTATGGGGCGGGAAGGCCCCGATCAACAGCTTATTCCGCCGCCGCTTCGGTCGCGACCGGCAGCGACACCTTGCCGCCCGCCTTCTCGACCGCCTCGACCGCCGCTTTCGACGCGCCGGTGACGCTGATGGTCAGGGCCGAGGTGACTTCGCCCTTGGCCAGCAGGCGGATGCCGTCCAGCTTGCGGCGCACCAGGCCCGAGGCGACCAGAGCGTCCTCGGTCAGGTCGGCCTTGGCGTCGATCTTGCCCGCGTCGATGAAGGACTGGATCTGGCCCAGGTTCACCACCGCAAAGGATTTCGCATTCGGCTTGGTAAAGCCACGCTTGGGCAGACGGCGGTACAGCGGCATCTGGCCACCTTCGTAACCGTTCAGCGCAACGCCCGAACGCGAGGTCTGGCCCTTGATACCCCGGCCGGCGGTCTTGCCCTTGCCCGAGCCGGGACCGCGCGCCACGCGTTTCTTCTTGCGGTTGGCGCCCTCGTTGTCGCGGATTTCATGCAGTTTCATGTCGCTTCTCCTAAGCCGGACGCACCCCCGAAGCGATGATGGGGCGGACACGGCATGTCGTGTTTCGTGAATCGGTGCCCATCGGCACCCGCGGGCGTATAGACGGAACGTCGGGCTGCGGCAAGTCCCGCCTTGCGCGGTCCACAAGCGGATGTGAGTTGCCCTTGCCGATGCCGGGCTTATCAGGAAACCATGACCCGCCCTGCCCTTTTCCTTGCCGCGCTGCTGTCGGCTCCGCTTGCCGCCCAGGCGGAACCCGCCTTCTGCACCGCGCGCATCAACGCCCGCGACGTGCCCCTGGCCTATGACCGGGACGAGCCGGGCCTGCGCGATCATTTCAGCCGCCGCGAGATCCTCTTTACCTCATGGGGCCGCGACACCTGTCCCAGCTATGTGGTGCTGCGCAGCCTGACGCCGGATCTGACGGACGATGAACGCGGCCCCTTCTGCCTGCGCCACGACAAGGCCAGCGATTCGATCATCGGTTACGACCTGGGCCGCCGCGATGCCTATGGCCGCTGCGAAACGCCCGCTAAGACGGTCTGCCAGCGAGTCAACCAGACCAAGAACGCCGCCGTCGCCATCACCGGGGCGGCCGCGCGCGGGGCCATCAACGGCGCCCGCGCCCTGCCCGACGGATCGGGGGCGGTGATCCTCAGCGGATCGCAGGGCTATATCTCGGGCGTGCTGTCCTCGATCGGCGGGGCGGCGGCGGCCATGGCTTCCTCTCCGGCGATCGTGGCGGGGGCGGCGGTATCGGTGGTGGCCGTCGGCGGTGCGGTCTACGCCTGCCGGGAATAGGCTAGAACTCCAGCCAGGTGCCGATCTTGAGGGCCGGTTCGCTGGGACCGGCCAGCGGCGCGACGATCCCGATCTCCAGCCGCGCCGGTCCCGCCAGGTCGTAGACCGCCGAACTGGCCAGCCTGGCCGAGAAGTCGCTGTCCTTGCGCGCCTCAAGCCGCAACTGGTTCACCAGGGCCCAGGCTGGCGAGGGGCGAATGCCGACCGTCAGATCCAGCTTGGTCACGATCTCGGGCGTCAGATAGGCGTATTCGACCTGAGTCATGCCCTGTCGGACCCTGACCTCCTCGGTCTTGCCCGCCACCTTGACGCGGGCCTCGGCGGTCAGCCAGCCGCCGTCCCACAGGCCCGAAAAGCCGCGCCCCCACATTAACGCAGCCTGGCTCAGCGGCAGCAACTGGCCGTCCCGCCGGATGGCGCCGAAACCCAACGCATAGGACAGCCTGTTCGGCCCCTGCCCGCCGTCCAGGGACTTCTGGTACCAGGCCATCGCAGTGGTTTCGCCGACATCGGTATGGCTGATCTCCAGACCCAGGGTGCGGCGTCGTGCCAGCCCGTATTCGGCATAGAACCCGGTAAAGGAGTTGCCCTCCCGGTCCCGTTCGCCGGTCAGCGCGATGAAGGCCTGCCCCGGTTCGCGCGGCCAGGGACCCGCCTGGGCCGGTCCGGCCATCGCCCCCGGAAAGGCGCAAGCAAACAGGGCGGGCACCAGATGCTTGCCAAGGGACATGGAACGCTCCTGACTCGGGACACGGAGTCCAGTCTAGATACAACCATCTGTTGTGGCGATCCGCCGCATACACGCCGCGCCGCTGCGTGCTTCCGCGGCAACACCCCGTCGCCGATGGCCTGTCCAAAAAGACAGGCCAATTCCAACAAGATTTGATCACCGGCGTGCTATTCTTGCCGCGTCACAAGTTCGCGGAGGAGTTCATGAAGCATTACGTCCTTGCGGCGCTTGCAAGCGCCGCGTTTGCCACGGCGGGTCAGGCCGCCACGCTGATCGACGGAAGCACGGCCGGATATTACAACAATGGCATCGGCACGGCGCTTGACGGCAGCAATCCTTTCGGCGGCAGCTGGATGTTCCCTGGCCCCAATGTCACTCAGGGCGATCCCTCGCTGGCCATTCCGGCGGGCAGCCCGCCCGACCTGACGCCGGCCGCGGCCGCTCTGGGGGCATGGCTGACGACGCCCGCGACTCCGGGCGGCACCTGGTCCGCGGGTCCGGTCGCCATTCCCGCGAGTTGGGCGATCAACACCGAGACGGCAATCATCTATGAGCTGGATGGCGGCAGCGGAGGGCTGAGCAATGTGCTGGCGTCCTTCGGGGTCGATAACGGTCTGTTCGTCTGGCTGAACGGCACGTTCCTGGGCGGGCATCTCAATGCGGGCGGGGTTTCGGCAGGTGAATTCACCCTGTCGTTGGGCAACCTGGGCAGCGGCCTGCACCATCTGCAAATCCTGCGCGAAGACCACGGAGGCGCCACCGGATACAGCGTCACGGTCACGGGCGATGTGAATCCGGCGCCGGTTCCGCTGCCTGCCTCGGGCCTGCTGCTGGCAGGGGGTGCCGCCGCGCTTGGCGCGTTGCGCCGCCGGTCGCGCCGCGCCTGACCCGATTGCCGACAAACGAAAACGCCCCGGATTTCTCCGGGGCGTTTTTGTTCGCGGTCCTTGCGGATTACGCTTTTTCTTCGATGATCGTCACCAGATGCGGGATCTTGGCGACCATGCCGCGGATCGAGGGGGTATCCTCCAGCTCGCGGGTGCGGTTCATCTTGTTCAGGCCCAGGCCCTTCAGCGTCTCGCGCTGGATGGCGGGGCGGCGGATCGGGCTGCCGATCTGCTTGACGACGATGGTTGCCATACGCCTGTCTCCTTACGCTTCGACGGTTTCGGCGGCGGCTTCGGCAGCAGGCTTGTTGTCCTGCGGCAGGATGTCGGCCACCTTCTTGCCGCGACGCTGCGCGACCGAACGGGGGCTGGCTTCCTTCTTCAGGCCGTCCAGCGTCGCGCGGATCATGTTGTAGGGGTTCTGCGACCCTTGCGATTTCGCAACGACATCCTGCACGCCCAGCATCTCGAACACGGCGCGCATCGGACCGCCGGCGATGATCCCGGTCCCCGGAACGGCAGTGCGCATGATCACCTTGCCCGCGCCATGGCGGCCTTCGATGTCATGGTGCAGCGTGCGGCCGTCGCGCAACGGCACGCGGACCAGGCTGCGTTTCGCCTGCTCGGTCGCCTTGCGGATGGCTTCCGGCACTTCCTTGGCCTTGCCCTTGCCGAAGCCGACGCGGCCGCGCTGATCGCCGACGACCACCAACGCCGCGAAGCCGAAGCGCTTGCCGCCCTTGACGGTCTTCGAGACGCGGTTGATCGCGACCAGACGATCCTGGAATTCCGGGTTTTCCTCGCGCTCTTCGCGGCGGCCCCGGCGGTTGTCACGTTCTGCCATATGGCATTCCTTGCATTCTGGCGCGCGATCCGCGCCGGTTGATGTCAATCCTGGTGGGCCACAGGATGATGGCCCCCGGATCATCGGGGCGGCGCGCCCTTGTAGGAAGGCGCCGCCCGCAGGATCAGAACTTCAGACCACCTTCACGGGCAGCGTCGGCCAGAGCCTTCACCTTGCCGTGGAAGATGAAGCCGCCACGGTCGAAGACGACCTCCTCGATCCCGGCGGCTTTCGCCCGCTCGGCGATCGCGGTGCCGATCTTGGCCGCGGCCTCGACGTTGTTCTTGCCGACCAGACCGAAGTCCTTCTCCAGCGTGCTGGCCGAGGCCAAGGTCACGCCGTTCAGGTCGTCGATGACCTGGACCGAGATGTTCTTCGACGAGCGGTGGACCGACAGACGCGGACGGCCGTTCGACATCGCCCGCAGCTTGTTGCGGACGCGCAGGCGGCGCTTTGCGAACAGCTCTTGCTTTTTCAGTGCCATTTCATGCGCCCCTTACTTCTTCTTGCCTTCCTTGCGGAAGACGAACTCGCCCTTGTAGCGGATGCCCTTGCCCTTGTAGGGCTCGGGGCGGCGCCACTCGCGGATGTTCGCGGCCACCTGACCAACAAGCTGCTGGTCGATGCCTTCCACAACGATTTCGGTCTGCTTCGGCGCCGTGATCGTCACGCCGTCCGGCGTTTCGAAGTTCACGTCGTGCGAATAGCCCAGAGCCAGCTTCAGGGTCTTGCCCTGCATCGTGGCGCGGTAGCCCACGCCTTGGATTTCCAGCTCTTTCTTGAAGCCTTCCGACACGCCGACCGTCAGGTTTTCCACCATCGAGCGGGTCAGGCCCCACTGCTGGCGGGCGCGTTTCGAGGTGCCGCGCGGTTTGACCGCGACCGCGCCTTCGTCCAGCACCAGATCCACATCGTCGGTCGCCGTGAAGCTGCGGGTGCCTTTCGGACCCTTCACCTCGATCGTCTGACCCTTGATCTCGGCCGTCACGCCCTTGGGCAGCACGACCGGCTTCTTACCAATCCGAGACATTCTGCCCTCCTTAGAACACGGTGCAGAGGACTTCGCCGCCGACATTGGCATTGCGAGCCGCTGCATCCGACATGACGCCCTTGGGGGTCGAGACGATGGACACGCCCAGACCCTGACGGACCTGCGGGATTTCCCGAGCGCCCGCATAAACGCGGCGGCCCGGTTTCGAAACGCGCGACAGTTCCCGGATGACCGGGGTGCCGTCGTGGTACTTCAGACCGATTTCCAGTTCCTTGTGACCGGCATCGGTGGTGACTTCTTCATAGCCGCGGATGTAGCCTTCGGCTTTCAGCACGTCCAGAACCCAAGCGCGCAGCTTGGAGGCCGGGGTGCGCACGGTCGATTTGCCGCGCATCTGCGCATTGCGGATGCGGGTCAGCATATCGCCGAGAGGATCGTTCATCGACATTGTGCCCCCTTACCAGCTGGATTTGACAAGGCCGGGGATCTGACCGTTCGAGCCGAGCTCGCGCAGCATGATCCGCGACAGTTTCAGTTTGCGGTAATACGCGTGCGGACGGCCGGTCAGTTGGCACCGGTTGTGCAGACGCGTTTCCGACGAATTGCGCGGCAGCTCGGCCAGCTTCAGCGAAGCCTTGAACCGCTCTTCCATCGGACGGGACTGATCGTTGATGACCTCTTTCAGAGAGGCGCGCTTGGCGGCGAACTTCGCGACCAGACGCTCGCGCTTCTTCTCGCGCTCGACCATGGATTTCTTTGCCATATCTCTTACCTCCGCGATCAGCTGTTGAAGGGCATGTTGAAATGCTTCAACAGCGCTTTCGCTTCGGCGTCGGTCGGCGCCGTGGTGCAGATGATGATGTCCATCCCCAGAACTTCGTCGACCTTGTCGAAGTTGATTTCCGGGAACACGATGTGCTCCTTCAGGCCCATGGCATAGTTGCCGCGGCCGTCGAACGAGGTGCCCTTCACGCCGCGGAAGTCGCGGACGCGGGGCAGCGCGATGTTGATCAGGCGGTCCAGGAATTCGTACATCCGGTCGCCGCGCAGGGTCACCTTGGCGCCCAGCGGCATTTCCTCGCGGACGCGGAAACCGGCGATCGAGTTCTTCGCCTTGGTGATCACGGCCTTCTGGCCGGCGATCAGCGACAGTTCCTCGGCGCCCTGCTTGACCTTCTTGGTATCCTTGACGGCCTCGCCGATGCCCATGTTCAGGACGATCTTGTCCAGACGCGGGATCTGCATGTCGTTTTTGTAGCCGAATTCTTCCTTCAGCGCGGCCCGGATCGTGTCGCGGTAAACCGACTTCAGGCGCGGCGTGTATTTGCTTGCGTCCAGCATCAGATCACGTCTCCCGTGGTCTTGGCGAAACGGACCTTCTGGTCGCCTTCCACGCGGAAGCCGACGCGGGTCGCTTTGCCGTTCTTGTCCAGCAGCGCCAGGTTCGACAGGTCGATCGGCATCGCCTTCGGCGTGCGGCCGCCCTGGGTCGTCTGGGTCTGACGCTGGTGACGGATGGCGATGTTGATGCCGTCGACCACGGCCTTGTTCTCTTTCGGGAACACGGCGGTGATTTCACCCTGCTTGCCCTTGTCCTTGCCGGCCAGCACGACGACCTTGTCGCCCTTTTTCAGCTTGGCAGCCATTACAGCACCTCCGGCGCAAGCGAGATGATCTTCATGAAGTTCTTCGCGCGCAGTTCGCGGACGACCGGCCCGAAGATACGGGTGCCGACCGGCTCGCCCTGGTTGTTCAGGATGACGGCGGCGTTGCGGTCGAAACGGATGGACGTGCCATCCTCGCGCTTCACTTCCTTGGCGGTGCGAACGACGACGGCCTTGCGGACATCGCCCTTCTTCACCCGGCCCCGCGGGATGGCTTCCTTGACGGACACGACGATGATGTCGCCCACCGACGCATAGCGACGGTGCGAACCACCCAGGACCTTGATGCACTGAACCCGGCGAGCGCCGGAGTTGTCAGCAACATCCAGATTGGTCTGCATCTGGATCATTTGGTTTCTCCCGACCTTTGGGGACCGGCCTTATTCCGGCCCCAGGGTTTCGATCATTTCTGATCTGTGATGATGGACTTACGCGGAAACCGCGTCGTCCGTCAGGACAGTCCAGCGTTTCGTCTTCGAGATGGGGGCGCATTCGACGATGCGAACCTCGTCGCCCACCTTGAACTGGTTGTTCGCGTCATGCGCCCGATATTTCTTGGACGAACGAACGGTCTTGTGCAGCAGCGGATGCTTGAAGCGGCGCTCGACCAGAACGGTGATGGTCTGCTCGTTCTTGTCGCTGGTGACGCGGCCTTGCAGGATGCGTTTGGGCATGGGCCGCTCCTCAGTTCGCTGCGGCGGCTTCGGCCGCCTTCTGGTTCAGAATGGTCTTCACACGGGCCACGTCGCGGCGCACGGCGCGCATCCGGGCAGTGCTTTCAAGCTGGCCGGTGGCCTGCTGGAAGCGGAGGTTGAAGGCCTCCTTCTTCAGCGCGATCAGTTGATCCTTCAACTGGTCGGGCGTCTTCGACGTCAGATCCTGCGCTTTCATGCGCTGTTCCTTTCAACATCACCGGAGAGCCCCTGCACGCAGGGCCACCCTGATTCCCGGTGGAGTTTCGTGATGAAGGCCGTCCCATACAGGCAACGGCCCTTTCCTGCAAGCCCTTTCCCGAATGGGCATGGGAAAACCCCGCCAGTCACCCGGCGGGGTCTGTTTCGAACGGGGGCAATGCCCCTGCCCTTACCAGTCTTCGCGCGCGACGATGCGGGTGAGGACCGGCAGCTTGTTGGCGCCCAGACGCAGCGCTTCACGGGCGATCTCGTCGGACACGCCGTCAATCTCGAACATGATGCGGCCCGGATGAACGCGGGCGGCCCAGAAATCGACCGAGCCTTTACCTTTACCCATCCGCACTTCGGTCGGCTTCGAGGAAACCGGCACGTCCGGGAAAATCCGGATCCAGACCCGGCCCTGACGCTTCATGTGGCGGGTGATCGCGCGGCGGGCCGCTTCGATCTGGCGGGCGGTCACACGCTCGGGCTCGGTGGCCTTAAGCGCGAAGGATCCGAAGTTCAGGGCGAAACCGCCCTTGGCTTCACCATGGATCCGGCCCTTGTGCTGTTTGCGGAACTTCGTCCGTTTCGGTTGCAGCATGATAAAGCTCCTTAACGCGCGTCGCGGTCACGGCGCGGACCACGCGGAGCCGGACCTTCCTGAGCCTCGGCGGCCTTGCGGTCGCGGGCCTGGGGGTCGTGCTCCATGATCTCGCCTTTGAAGATCCAGGTCTTCACCCCGATGATCCCGTAAGGGGTCGTGGCTTCGGCCAGCGCATAGTCGATGTCGGCGCGCAGGGTGTGCAGCGGCACACGGCCTTCGCGGTACCATTCCGTCCGTGCGATCTCGGCGCCGCCAAGACGGCCCGACACGTTCACGCGGATGCCCAGGGCGCCCATGCGCATTGCGTTCTGCACCGCGCGCTTCATGGCGCGGCGGAACGAGACCCGACGCTCGAGCTGCTGGGCGATCGATTCCGCGACCAGGGCGGCATCGACTTCCGGCTTGCGCACTTCGACGATGTTCAGGTGAACTTCGGACTTGGTGAAGTTCGCCAGCTTGTTGCGCAGGACTTCGATATCGGCGCCTTTCTTGCCGATGATCACACCCGGACGCGCGGCATGGATCGTCACCCGGCACTTGCGGTGCGGACGCTCGATGATCACGCGGCTGATGCCGGCCTGCTTGGCTTCCGTCTTGATGAAGTCCCGGATCTTCAGGTCTTCAAGCAGCAGGTTGCCATAGTCCTTGTCGTCGGCGTACCAGCGGCTGTCCCAGGTGCGGTTGACCTGGAGGCGCATACCGATCGGATTGACCTTCTGACCCATTACGCTTGCTCCTCGACTTGGCGCACCTTGATGGTGATTTCCGAAAACGGCTTCATGATCTTGCCATAACGGCCACGCGCCCGCGGACGGCCGCGCTTCATCACCAGGTTCTTGCCAACCCAGGCTTCGGCGACGACCAGGTTGTCGACATCCAGCCCATGATTGTTCTCGGCGTTCGCGATCGCCGATTGCAGGCACTTCTTCACGTCGCCGGCGATCCGCTTGTGCGAGAAGGTCAGGTCGGCCAGGGCCTTGTCCACCTTCTTGCCGCGGATCAACGCTGCTACCAGGTTCAGTTTCTGCGGCGAGGTGCGAAGCATCTTGGTCTTCGCGAACGCCTCGTTCTCCGCCACGCGGCGCGGATTGGTTTCCTTACCCATGACGATTACTTCCTCTTGGCTTTCTTGTCCGCCGCGTGGCCGTAATAGGTCCGCGTGGGCGAATATTCACCGAATTTCTGGCCGATCATTTCCTCGGTGACGGCAACGGGGATATGCTTCTGCCCGTTATAGACGCCGAAGGTCAGGCCGACGAATTGCGGCAGGATGGTCGAGCGGCGCGACCAGATCTTGATGACGTCGGATTTCCCCGAGTCGCGGGCCTTTTCCGCCTTCTTGAGCACATAGGCGTCAACAAAGGGGCCTTTCCAGATAGAACGTGCCATAGGTCAGCGCCCCTTCTTCTTCGCGTGACGCGAACGCAAGATATACTTGTCGGTCGCCTTGTTGCTGCGGGTCTTCTTGCCCTTGGTGTCCTTGCCCCAGGGCGTGACCGGCGTGCGGCCACCCGAAGTCCGGCCCTCACCACCACCATGCGGGTGGTCGATCGGGTTCATCGCAACACCGCGAACGCTGGGACGGATGCCCTTGTGGCGGTTGCGGCCGGCCTTGCCCAGGTTCTGGTTCGAATGGTCGGCATTCGACACGGCGCCGATGGTCGCCATGCATTCCTGGCGGACCAGACGCAGCTCGCCCGAGGACAGGCGGATCTGGGCATAGCCGCCGTCGCGGCCGACGAACTGGGCATAGGTGCCTGCCGAGCGGGCGATCTGGCCGCCCTTGCCGGGCTTCAGCTCGACGTTGTGGACGATCGTGCCGATCGGCATGCCGCTGAACGGCATGGCGTTGCCGGGCTTCACGTCGACCTTGGCGCCCGCGACGACCTTGTCGCCGACGGCCAGGCGCTGCGGCGCCAGGATATAGGCGCGCTCGCCATCCTCATAGCCGATCAGGGCGATGAAGGCGGTGCGGTTGGGATCGTATTCGATCCGCTCGACCACGGCGGCCATGTCGAACTTGGTGCGCTTGAAATCGACGATGCGATACAGGCGCTTCGCCCCGCCGCCCTTGCGGCGCATGGTGATCCGTCCGGTGTTGTTCCGACCGCCGTTCTTGGTCAACCCCTCGGTGAGGGACTTGACCGGGCGACCTTTCCAAAGCTCCGAACGGTCGATCAGAACCAGCCCGCGCTGGCCAGGCGTCGTCGGTTTATACGACTTCAATGCCATCTTTCTGTCTTCCGTTGCTTTGGACCAGGGTGGTCCGTTGTCGTCAAAAGATCGCGGCCCCGGTTGCCCAGGGCCGCAGATTCCCGCCTGCTATCAGAGTCCGGTGGACACGTCGATAGTGTTGCCCTCTTCCAGGGTCACATAGGCCTTCTTCACGTCGCTGCGACGGCCCAGGATGCCCCGGAACCGCTTCTGCTTGCCCTTGGTGATGGTGGTGTTGACCGCCTTCACCTTGACGCCGAACAGGGCCTCGACCGCCTGCTTGATCTGCGGCTTGCTCGAGTCCTTGGACACCTGGAAGACCACGCCGTTGTTTTCCGACGTCATGGTGGCTTTTTCGGTGATGATCGGCTTGACGATCACGTCGTAATGTTCGGCTTTCGCGCTCATTTCAAACGAGCCTCCAGAGCTTCGACACCCGACCGCGTGATCACCAGCGTATCGCGCTTCAGGATGTCATACACGTTGGCGCCCATCGACGGCAGGATGTCCACGCCTTCGATGTTGCGGGCGGCGCGGGCGAAGCCTTCGTTGACCTCGGCCCCGTCGATCACCAGCACGCGCTTCCAGCCGTTTTCCTTGACGGCCTTGGCGACAGCGGCGGTCTTCGCGTCGGCAAGGTTCAGATCCTCGACGATCACCAGTTCACCGGCCGTGGCCTTCGCGGACAGGGCATGGCGCAGGCCCAGGGCGCGCACCTTCTTGGGCAGGTCGAAGGCGTGCGACCGGGGGGTCGGGCCTTTGTAGACGCCGCCGTGGCGGAAGATCGGCGCCTTGCGGGAACCGTGGCGGGCGCCGCCGGTGCCTTTCTGGCGATAGATCTTCTTGGTCGAATAGCTGACATCCGACTTGCCCAGCACCGAATGGGTGCCCGCCTGCGCCTTGGCGCGCTGCCAGCGGACGACGCGTTGCAGGATGTCGCCGCGCGGCTCCAGCCCGAAGATCTCGTCCGCCAGCTCGATTTCACCGGCCTTGCCGGTGTCCAGCTTGATCACATCGAGTTTCATTGTTTATCTCCTTCGGGCGCAGCATCCGCACCATCAGAAGCCTTGTCGGCGTTCGGATCGGCAGCTTCCTTGTCGGCCTCGATCGAAGCCTGCGCCTCGGCCAGGGCGGCCTCCTCGGCGGCGGCGGCTTCGGCGGCGGCAGCCTCGCGGGCGGCCTCCTCGGCGGCGGCGGCTTCGGCGGCGGCGGCTTCGGCCAGGCGGCGGGCTTCGTCAGCGGCCGATTTCAGCGCGGCGGGATAGATCACGTTCTCGGGCGCCGCTTTCTTCACGGCGTCCTTGATGGTGACCCAGCCGCCCTTCGAACCGGGAACCGAGCCCTTGACCATGATCAGGCCACGGTCGGCATCGGTGCGCACGACTTGCAGGTTCTGCGTGGTGACACGGACGGCGCCCAGGTGACCCGCCATCTTCTTGCCCTTGAACACCTTACCGGGATCCTGGCACTGGCCGGTGGACCCATGCGAACGGTGGCTGATCGACACACCGTGCGAGGCGCGCAGACCGCCGAAATTGTGACGCTTCATGGCGCCCGCAAAGCCTTTACCGATCGAGGTGCCGGCGATGTCCACGTACTGACCGGCGAAGTAATGGTCAGCGGTGATTTCCTCGCCCACGTTGATCAGGTTTTCCTCGGCCACGCGGAATTCCGCGATCTTGCGCTTGGGCGCAACGCTGGCCTTGGCAAAGTGGCCGCGCATCGCGGCGGTGGTGCGCTTGGCCTTGGCGGTCCCGGCGCCCAGCTGGACGGCGGTATAGCCGTCGCGCGCGACGGTGCGCTGATCGACGACTTGCAGGTTGTCCAGTTGCAGGACGGTCACGGGAACCTGACGACCGTCTTCCAGGAACAGACGGGTCATGCCCAGTTTCTTGGCGATGATACCAGTACGCAGCATGGTCGCCTCCTTACACCTTGATCTCGACATCCACGCCGGCGGCGAGGTCGAGCTTCATCAGAGCGTCAACGGTCTGCGGGGTCGGATCGACGATGTCCAGAAGGCGCTTGTGGGTGCGGATTTCCCACTGGTCGCGCGACTTCTTGTCGATGTGCGGGCCGCGCAGAACGGTGAATTTCTCGATCTTGTTCGGCAGCGGAATCGGGCCGCGGACGGTCGCGCCGGTGCGCTTGGCGGTGTTGACGATTTCCTGGGTGCTGGCTTCCAGCACGCGGTAATCGAACGCCTTCAGCCGGATGCGGATATTCTGACTTTGCATAGTCATCCCTCTGACGGGGAGTTCCAGTCGAGAGGCTGACGACGCACCACGCGGCGCCAGCATCGGACCGTATAAAAAAGTGCAAGGCCGCCCAGAAGGCGGCCGCGCGCAGGACAGGCGAATCTCGTCCTGGGGCGGATCCGGCTGCGATGGGGGCCTATAGCCGTTTTGGCGGGCCAGCGTCAAGGCCGGATCGCCGGAATCGGCGCCTTCCAATAAACAAGGCCGCCTCCTTGTGGGAGACGGCCCTTTTGGGTGTGGTGTTTGGGTCAGATCACTTGATGATCTTCGAGACCACGCCGGCGCCGACGGTGCGGCCGCCTTCGCGGATCGCGAAGCGCAGCTTTTCCTCCATCGCGATCGGCGCGATCAGCTCGACCTCGAACTTCAGGTTGTCGCCCGGCATCACCATCTCGGTGCCCTCGGGCAGCTTCACCGTCCCGGTCACGTCCGTCGTGCGGAAGTAGAACTGCGGGCGATAGTTCGCGAAGAACGGCGTGTGGCGGCCGCCTTCCTCCTTGGTCAGGATATAGGCCTCGGCCTCGAAGGTCGTGTGCGGGTTCACCGATTTCGGCTTGCACAGCACCTGGCCGCGCTCGACACCGTCGCGGTCGATGCCGCGCAGCAGGACGCCCACGTTGTCGCCGGCCTCGCCGCGATCCAGCAGCTTGCGGAACATCTCGACGCCGGTGCAGGTGGTCTTCTTGGTGTCGCGGATGCCCACGATCTCAAGCTCGTCGCCCACGTTCACCGCGCCGCGCTCGATCCGGCCGGTCACGACCGTGCCGCGGCCCGAGATCGAGAACACGTCCTCGATCGGCATCAGGAAGGGCTGGTCCACGGCGCGCTCGGGCGTCGGGATGTATTCGTCGACCGCCGCGATCAGCGCGCGGATCGAATCCTCGCCGATCGCCTGGTCGCGGCCTTCCAGAGCGGCCAGCGCCGAGCCCTTGATGATCGGAATGTCGTCGCCCGGATAGTCGTAGGAGGACAGAAGCTCGCGCACCTCCATCTCGACCAGTTCCAGCAGCTCCTCGTCATCGACCTGGTCGACCTTGTTGAGGTAGACGACCATGTAGGGGATGCCCACCTGGCGGCCCAGCAGGATGTGCTCGCGCGTCTGCGGCATCGGGCCGTCGGCGGCGTTCACCACCAGGATCGCGCCGTCCATCTGCGCCGCGCCGGTGATCATGTTCTTCACATAGTCCGCGTGGCCGGGGCAGTCCACGTGGGCGTAGTGGCGGTTTTCCGATTCGTATTCCACATGCGCGGTCGAGATCGTGATCCCCCGAGCCCGCTCCTCGGGCGCGCCGTCGATCTGGTCATAGGCGCGGAATTCGCCGAAATACTTCGTGATCGCAGCCGTCAGCGTCGTCTTGCCGTGGTCAACGTGACCAATCGTGCCAATGTTGACGTGCGGTTTCGTCCGTTCAAACTTTGCCTTTGCCAT
>NZ_JBQEOI010000017.1:0-67781 GCF_052045125.1 Paracoccus sp. 22332 | reverse complement strand
GGGGGCGTGGGCGACTGATCGGGTCCACGAAGGGCGGCATGAATACAAAACTTCATGCCGTAGCCGATGCTCAGGGCCGCCCGATCCGCATGTTCGTCACCGCCGGTCCCGTCAGCGACTACACCGGAGCCGCTGCCATGCTGAGCAGCCTGCCGAAGGCGGAGTGGATGCTGGCCGACCGGGGCTATGATGCTGACTGGTTCAGAGATGCGTTAAAAGACAAGGGGATAAAGCCATGCATCCCCGGCCGGAAGGGCAGGAAGAAAGTCATCAGGCACGACAAACGCCGCTACAAGCGCCGCAACCGTATCGAGATCATGTTCGGCAGGCTCAAGGATTGGAGGCGAGTTGCAACCCGATACGACAGGTGCCCCAGCGTGCCGCCGCTGCCGACCGTGCAGGCGGCCGTCACCAACGACACGCCCCGGCCGTTGCATGTGCCCCCGGCATGGACCGTGCGCGCGGCGGCACCGAAGCCGGCACGCCGGCCGGCCGCGTCGAGAACGCCAATGCCGCCGCCCGCGTTGAGCCGCGCCGGGAAGGCTACTACAACGCCATCCAGATTTACCCGTGGAGTGAAGGCGCGCTTTATCAGGTCTATGCGGCGGTCGGGCAGATCACGACCATTGCGCTGGAGCCGGGCGAGAGCCTGACAGGCACGGGGCCGATCGCGGCGGGCGACACCGCGCGCTGGATCATCGGCGATACCGAGAGCGGCAGCGGTGCAACACGCATCATCGGCCAATACGATGACGGCGTGACCTTCGGCCAGCGCAGGGTGCTCTTGGTGTGGAACCGCCTGATCCTGCCGGGCGGCCGCTCCATCGTCCTTGAGCGCTTGCCGGGAGCGGACGCCAGTGGTTACGCCGGCCTTGAGGATGGTGTTGACTACCACTGGTGGGATCTGATGCGGGCTGCCGGCCTCTCGACCTTGCTCGCAGTCGGCACGGAGCTGGCGACCAGCGACGAGGACCGGCTGATCCGGGCCATCCGCGACGGCGCGCAGGATACCGTCAATCAGGCGGGCCAGCAGATCGTGCAGCGCCAGTTGCAGGTCGCGGCGACGCTCACCATCCGGCCCGGTTTACCGGTCAGGATCATCGTGACCCGCGACCTTGTGTTCGAGGCGGCAGGAGGTTGACCATGACCAAGCTGAAACTCGGCCCGCTGCCCGACGACAAGCCCGTCAAGGTGACGGTGGAGCTGGATACAGCGTCGACACGTATTTCTGGCCCGCCACCCAAGCGTCCACGAGGTTCGCCCATTCCTGCATCATATGGCGGCGCTGGTGCTCGTATTCAGCCTTGTTGTAGATGCCACGGGACGAGCGCCCATCCTCATGCGCCAAGCACTTTTCGATCCAGTCGCTATTGAAGCCCAGCTCGTTCAGGAGCGTGGAGCCTGTCCGGCGCAGATCGTGAACCGTGAAAGGTTCGAGCGGCAAGCCCTCCTTCTTCGCTCGCACCACGACAGCGGTGGTGATGCGGTTGAAGGTCGCCCGCGACATGGGAGCATCCGCGTCATAGCGCGACGGCAGCAGATATTTGGAGTTGCCGGCGCAGGTCTTGAGCGCAATGAGAATGTCGATTGCCTGCTGCGCCAGATAGACGTTATGCGCCTTGGATCGCTTCATCCGCTCCTTCGGGATCGACCAGACCGCGTTCTCCAAGTCGACCTCATCCCAAGTCGCATCCTGTAGCTCACTCTTTCGGACCATGGTGAGCAGGAACAGCTTCATGCCGAGCCGGATCGTCGGCAGCGTGGGCACATGCTCAAGCTGGCCGAGCATGACCCGGATTTCAGCAGGCGAGAGTGAGCGGTCTTTGGGAACGAAGGTCGCGATAGAGGCAGGCCCAACCTCATCGGCCGGGTTCGGCACCTTTTCCCCGTGCAGGATGGCAAAGGCATAAACGAGCTTCACAATGTCGCGGACGTGGACGGCCGTGGCCGGGGCTCCCCGTGCCTTCACCTTGGCGCACATGGCGCGGAGATCGTCGGGGCTGATTTCGGTCAGCAGCCGATTCCGAAAGGTCGGCAGAATGTCCCGCTCATAGATCGAGCGGCGCATCGCGCGGGTGCTGTCGGCCATCTTCGCCTCCAGCAACCAGCGTTCGCCAAACTCGCCGAAGCTTTTTGCCTCTTTAATACGGCGCTTCTAGCGTTGCTTCTCTCGGGCGGGCGACCGCCCTTCAAGTATGGCACGTTTGGCGTCGATCAGTTTCTCGCGCGCCCGCGCCAGCGACAGGTCGGAAGCGCCGTAGCGGCCCAGCGTCAAAGTCTCCCGACGCCCGTTGAGGCGGTAGTCATACCGGAACACGACCGCCCCCGAGGGATTGACCACGACATACATACCGTCACAGTCTACGGCCTTATAAAATTTTTCCTTTGTTTTCAGTGATTTGATACCAGCGTCAGTCAGCATCTTGAGCCTCCGAGATCGCTCAAAAACGCCTGAGAGCCGCCCGATATACCGTCAGGCCCAAAACGGCCTATCTGAACGGAAAATTTTCCTATTATTCCCAAAGGAATAAGGTCGAAAAAAATACCGTCAGAAGCTCTCTTGCCCCTGACGGTATCTTTGTTTCGGCAATGCGACAAGAGTCGGCATACCGTCAGCCATACCGTCTATCGCGAGGCTTGCCCCGCGATAGACCGCGATAGACGGCAGTAGATTTATTCAATTATTTCAGTAATTTATGTGCTGAGATCGGCGGTCATCGGCGGCTTTCGGATAGGCCCGTATTATTCCCACTCAATAGTGCCCGGCGGCTTCGAGGTGATGTCGTAGGTGCAGCGGTTGATGCCCTTGACCTCGTTGATGATCCGGGTCGCCGTCTCGCCCAGGAAGTCGTGGGTGAAGGGATAGTAGTCCGCCGTCATGCCGTCCACGGACGTGACCGCCCGCAGCGCGCAGGCATAGTCATAGGTGCGTCCGTCGCCCATCACGCCCACGGTGCGCACCGGCAGGATCGCGACGAAAGCCTGCCAGATTTCGTCGTAAAGGCCGTGTTTGCGGATCTGGTCGATGAAGACCGCATCGGCCTTGCGCAGGATCTCCAGCTTGTCGCGGGTGATTTCGCCGGGGCAGCGGATCGCCAGGCCGGGGCCGGGGAAGGGGTGGCGGCCGATGAATTTTTCCGGCAGGCCCAGTTCGCGGCCCAGGGCGCGGACTTCGTCCTTGAACAGCTCGCGCAGGGGTTCGACCAGCTTCAGGCCCATCTTTTCGGGCAAGCCGCCGACATTGTGGTGGCTCTTGATCGTGACCGAGGGGCCGCCCGAGAAGCTGACGCTTTCGATCACGTCGGGATAGAGCGTGCCTTGCGCCAGGAATTCCGCGCCCTCGATGCCGTTGGCGTAACGCTGGAACACGTCGATGAACAGCCGGCCGATGGTCTTGCGCTTGACCTCGGGGTCCGAGACGCCTTCCAGCGCGCCCAGGAACAGCTCGGATTCGTCGGCATGGATCAGCGGGATGTTGTAGGTGTCGCGGAACATGGTCACGACTTCCTCGGCCTCGTTCAGCCGCAGAAGCCCGTGGTCCACGAAGACGCAGGTCAACTGGTCGCCGATCGCCTCGTGGATCAGCACCGCCGCGACGGAACTGTCCACGCCGCCCGACAGGCCGCAGATGACCCGTCTGTCGCCGACCTGTTCGCGGATCTTGCGGATCGCCTCGTCCCGGTAACCGGCCATGGTCCAGTCGCCGGTGAAGCCCGCCAGCCGGACGAAGTTTTCCAGCATCTGGCGGCCGCCCGGCGTGTGGTGCACCTCGGGGTGGAACTGCACGGCATAGAAGCGGCGACCTTCATCCGCGATCATCGCGAAGGGCGCGCCTGGGGAGGTGCCGATGACCTGGAAACCCGGCGCCAGGGCGGTGACGCGGTCGCCATGGCTCATCCAGACCTCCTCGCGGCCGGTCTGGAACAGGCCCGCGAAGATGCCGTCGCTTTTGTGACCCTCGGCGGGGGCGATGAAGGCGCGGCCGTATTCGGCGTGGTGCCCGGCCTCGACCCTGCCGCCCAGTTGCTCCATCATCACCTGCTGGCCATAGCAGATGCCGAAGACCGGCACGCCCAGTTCGAAGACCGCCTGCGGCGCGCGCGGGCTGCCGGGGCGGGTCACGCTGTCCGGCCCGCCCGACAGGATCACCGCCTGTGGGTTCAGGCCGCGCAGGATCTCATCGGTCAGCAGGTTATAGGGATGGATTTCGCAGAAGACGTTCAGTTCCCGCAGGCGGCGCGCGATCAGCTGCGTGACCTGGGATCCGAAGTCGATGATGAGAAGGCGCTGGTGCTGGGTCATGGATGCGCTTTAAGCGCGCCCATGCCGCCGCGCAAGGGATTCGGGCGCCGGAACTGGCCCGGTCGGGCCCGCGTTTTCGGCCCGAACATCAAAGGTCATCCTATGCCCGTCCTTCGCGCCCTTGCCGCTGTTGCCTGCCTGTCCGTCCTTGCCGCCTGCCAGCAGGGCATCGGCACCGCATTGCCGTGGCAGACCCCGACGGTTCCCCCGGCCGAGGAAGCCCTGGCCGTGCCATGCGGGGGCGATGCGCAGATCGCCGCGCGGATCGACGCCGCCGTCAATGCCGCCCGCCAAGGCCAGGGCAAGACGCCGCTGGCGGGCGCGCCGTTGCTGGCGCAGATCGCCCAGAGCCATGCCTGCGACATGGCCCGGACGGGGCGCGTGGATGTCGAGGGATCGAACGGATCCAGCGTTCTGGATCGGGCGCGGGCGGTCGGATACCCGGTCTGCGGCGTGGCGCAGCTTGTCGGGCGCGGCGGTGGCCCGGCGGATGCCGTCGCCCGCTGGATGGGGCAGGAGGCGCAGCGGACCGAACTGCTGGGCCAGTCCAGCCGACAGGTTGGCAGCGGTTATGCCATCGGGCCGGATGGCGCGGCGTATTACAGCGTGGTGCTGGGCGACGACTGCGGCTGATCCCCTGCGAGGGAAGAAAAGGGGGGGGCTGACTGCCCCCCATCGCCGTTCCGGCGATGTCCCCCCGTGGATATTTCGACCAAGGCAAAGCCGGGAGGGCCGCTATCTTTCGGGCACCAGTCCGCGCGGCGCGAAGCGCAGCACCAGAAGCAAGACCAGGCCCATGGCGATGAAGCGCATATGGGCGGCGCTGTCCAGAAGATGCGCCTTGATGTCGCCGGCGGGCAGGGGGCCGACCAGAAGGCCGATCAGGCCGGGGCCCCAGACCTCGACCTTGATCCACAGGAACCAGATCAGCACGGCGCCCAGCACCGCGCCCCAGTTGTTGCCCGAGCCGCCGACGATCACCATCACCCAGATCAGGAAGGTATAGCGCAGCGGGTTATAGCTGTTGGGCGCCATCAGCCCGTCCAGCGTGATCATCATCGCCCCGGCGATGCCGATCACCGCCGAACCCAGCACGAAGACTTGCAGGTGGCGGGCGGTCACGTCCTTGCCCATCGCCTCGGCGGCGGTTTCGTTGTCGCGGATGGCGCGCATCATCCGGCCCCAGGGCGATTTCAGCGCCAGTTCCGCCAGCAGGATGATGCCCAGCAGCACCACCAGGAACAGCGACAGGTAGCACAGCTTGACCCAGATGCCCGAGGCCTCGGCCGTGCCGAATCCCCAGCGGGCGGCGAAATCGACGAAGGCGGGATTCTGCTGGAGGTCGATCTCGTACGGGACAGGCCGGGGGATTGAGGTGACGTTCTTGACGCCGCGCGCCAGCCAGTCCTCGTTGCGCAGGACCGCCACGATGATCTCGCCGATGCCAAGGGTGGCGATGGCCAGGTAGTCCGAGCGCAGCCCAAGCGCGACCTTGCCCACCGCCCAGGCTGCGGCTGCGGCGAAGGCGCCGCCCACGGCCCAGGACAGCAGCACGGGCAGGCCCAGCCCGCCGATATTGCCGGTGCGGGCGCTGTCATTCGCCTCGATCGCAGTGACGGCGGGGTCGAACAGCCAGCGATAGGCGATGAAGCCCAGGATCAGGACCAGGGCCACCGTCCAGGCGCGGCGGGTGCGGGCATAGACGATCCTGGCCAGGGCCAGGGTGCCCAGGCCCACCAGCAGCGACAGGATCAGGCGCGGCCCGCCCGCCTGCCAGGCGCCCTCGACCGGGGGCAGCGAGACCAGCACCGGGGCCAGCCCGCCGATGGCCAGGAAGCCCACGACGCCGGTGTTGAACAGCCCCGCATAGCCCCATTGCATGTTCACGCCCAGGGCGGCGACGGCCGAGATCAGGCCCATGTTCAGGATCGCCAGCGAGGTGTTCCAGGATCCCGAGAACATGCCGTTCCTGACCGTGCCCTCCAGCACGAAAAGGACGGCCAGGACCAGGAACAGGACGGGCGCGCGCCAGGGGCTGACGGCGGCGGCTTGACGGTTGGTGGACATGACGGACCCCCCTTTAGACCGACTTGCCGCGGAACAACCCGGTCGGGCGGAACAGCAGGACCACGATCAGGATGACGAAGCTGACGGCGAACTTGTATTCGGTCCCCAGCAGTTGCAGCAGCCCGCCGGGCTGCCAGCCGGGGAACAGATAGCCCGCGACCTTGACCCAAGGGTAGGTCACCGCGACCTCGGAGAACGCAACCAGGAAGCCGCCGGCGATGGCGCCGATGGGGTTGCCCAGGCCGCCGACGATGGCGGCGGCGAAGATCGGCAGCAGGATCTGGAAATAGTTGAAGGGCCGGAAGGACTTGTCCAATCCATAGAGGACACCGGCGATGGTCATCAGCGCGGCGGCGATGATCCAGGTCAGGCGCACGACGCGTTCGGGGTCGATGCCCGACAGCAGCGCCAGATCCTCGTTGTCGGAATAGGCGCGCATGGCCTTGCCGGACTTGGTGCGGTTCAGGAACCAGAACAGCGCCGCGCAGGTGATGACGGTCACAACCAGCGTCAGTGCCTGGGTGGATCGCAGGGCCAGCCCCTCGGACAGGCCGGTCCATTCGCGGAAATCGCGCACGCCGATCAGGAAGCGCGCGCCGTCGTCGAAGCGCTGTTCGTCGACGCCGATCAGCAGCCGGGTCAGCCCGTTCATCACGAACATCACGCCCACCGAGGCCATCACGAAGATGATCGGCGCGGCCTTCTGCGCGCGATAGAAGCGATAGACGGATCGGTCGATGCCCAGCACCAGCAGCGCGGTGGCCGCGATCCCCACCGGCAGGGCCAGCAGCGCGGTCGGCAGCGGTCCCAGCGACACGCCCAGCGATTGCAGCCCCCAGGTGACCAGGATGGTGATGGCGGTGCCGAAGGCCATCGTGTCGCCATGGGCGAAGTTCGAGAACCGCAGGATGGCATAGATCAGCGTCACCCCAAGCGCGCCGAGCGCAAGCTGCGCGCCATATGCGGCGGCGGGGATGAAGACGAAGTTCAGGAATGCCACAAGGGCGTTGAGGATATCCAAGGCTCAGCCCCCCAGGAAGGTGCGGCGGACTTCCGGGTCGGCCAGCAGCGCCTGCCCGGTGTCGGTGTAACGGTTGGCGCCCTGCACCAGGACATAGCCGATGTCCGCGATCTCAAGCGCCTGGCGGGCGTTCTGTTCGACCATCAGGATGGAAATGCCGGTGCGCGCGACCTCGATGATGCGGTCGAACAGTTCGTCCATGACGATGGGGCTGACGCCGGCGGTGGGTTCGTCCAGCATCAGAAGCTGGGGCCGCGTCATCAGCGCGCGGCCCACGGCGACCTGCTGGCGCTGGCCGCCCGACAGTTCGCCCGCCGCCTGCCTGCGCTTCTCGGCCACGGCGGGAAACAGGTGATAGACCTGCTCCATTGTCTGGCGCACGTCGTCGTCGCGGATGAAGGCGCCCATTTCCAGGTTCTCCTCGACCGTCATGGTCGGGAAGATGTTGTGGGTCTGGGGCACGAAGCCCATGCCCTTGCGGACGCGCTGCTGCGGGGACAGGGCGGTGATGTCCTCTCCGCCCAGAGTGACGCGGCCCTCGCGCAGCGGCAGCATTCCGAACACCGCCTTCATCGCGGTGGACTTGCCAGCGCCGTTCGGGCCGACGATCACGGCAATCTGGCCCTTGTCCACGGTCAGGGTGCAGCCCATCAGGATGTCGGCCTTGCCGTATCCGCCGCGCATCCCCTGCGCCGACAGGAAGGGCTGCGCGCCCTGCGATTGGGATTGAGACTGCATCACAGCGCCCCTCCTGCGGCCTTGACCTTGTTCTTCAGGCCGGTGCCCAGATAGGCCTCGATCACGTCCTCGTTCTGCATGATGTGGTCGGCGGGGCCTTGTGCCAGAACCTTGCCGGCCGCCATCACGATCACCGGGTCGCACAGCTTGCCGATGAAATCCATGTCGTGTTCGATCACGCAGAAGGTATAGCCGCGTTCGCGGTTCAGCCGCACGATGGCGTCGCCGATGGTGCCCAGCAGGGTGCGGTTCACGCCCGCGCCCACCTCGTCCAGGAACACCACCTTCGCGTCGACCATCATCGTGCGGCCCAGTTCCAGCAGCTTCTTCTGCCCGCCCGACAGGTTTCCTGCCTTTTCGTGGGCCAGGTGGCGGATGGTCAGGAAATCCAGAACCTCGTCGGCCTTCTTGCGCAGCGCGGCTTCCTCGCGTTCGATGCGGGCGCGTTGCAGCCAGGTCTTCCAGATCGTCTCGCCCGACTGGCCGCCGGGCACCATCATCAGGTTTTCCCGCACCGTCATCGACGAGAATTCATGCGCCAACTGGAAGGTGCGCAGCAGCCCCTTGTGGAACAGCGCGTGCGGCGGCAGGCCGGTGATGTCCTCGCCATCCATGAAGACGCGGCCCGATGTCGGCGGCAGAACGCCCGCGATCACGTTGAACAGCGTGGACTTGCCCGCGCCATTCGGGCCGATCAGCCCGGTGATGGATCCCGTCTCGATCGTCACGCTGGCGCCATCGACGGCCCGGAAGCCGCCGAAATGCCGGTGGAGGTCTTCGACCCTTATCATTCTTGTTACCCCGTCTTCACGCCATTGGTGAAGTGTGACCGCATTCAGCGGCTTTTGTCATGAAAAATGGCCCGGCAACCGAAATGGCTGCCGGGCCGGAGCATGAAAGAGGCTTCAGCGGAAGCCGACGACCTCCATCTTGCCGTCCTTGATCTCGATCTGGCGATAGACCCCGGCGGATTCGCCCTCGCCGACCAGCTCGACGGCAGTGGCGCCGACATAATCGACATCGCCGCCGTCCTTCAGGATTTGCAGCGCCTTGCCCAGTTCGCCCGGCAGGATCTTTTCGCCCGGCGCGTTGGCCACGTCCATCACCTTGTCCTTGTAGACGGCGGGGTCGCTGCTGCCGGCGGCCGCCATGGACAGCAGGATCAGCGCGGCGGCGTCATAGGATTCGCCCGCATAGGTCGCGGTGCCGTCGAAGCCCGCGGCTTGGGCCAGTTCCACGAACTTGTCGCGGCCCTCGCCCTCGGCCGCCGGGTTCTGGCCGAAGCTGCCCTCGATCTCGGATCCGAAATTGCTGACCAGGGTGTCGTTGACCATGCCGTCGGGGAACACGAAGGTCTCGAACGCGCCGCTGTCCAGGGCGCCGCGCACGATGCCCGACCCGCCCTGATCGACATAGCCCGCCACGACCAGGGCATCGCCACCGGCGGCGGCCAGGGCCGCGACCTCGGCCGAATAGTCGGCCTTGCCGTCGTCATGGGCGGAATTGACGGTCACGGTGCCGCCCTTGGCCGTGAAGGCCGCCGCGAAGCTGTCGGCCAGGCCCTTGCCATAGTCGTTGTTGGTATAGGTCACCGCGACCGACTTGATACCCTTTTCCAGGATGATGTCGGCCATCACCTCGCCCTGGCGCGCGTCCGACGGCGAGGTGCGGAAGAACAGCCCCTGGTCGTCGATGGTGGACAGAGCCGGAGAGGTCGCCGAGGGCGAGATCATCACCACGCCGTTCGGCACCGCGACGTTCTGCAACGAGGCGATGGTTTCGCCCGAGCACATGCCGCCGATGATGCCGCGCACCTTTTCGGCGGTGATCAGGCGTTCGACGGTCGCGCTGGCGGCGGCGGCGTCGATGCAGGTGGAATCGCCCTGCACCACGGTCACGGTCGACCCGTCCAGCAGCAGCCCGCTGTCCGTCACCTCTTTCGCGGCCAGCGTGACGCCGTTCTGCATCGGCGGCGCCATGGATTCCAGCGGTCCCGTGAACCCGAACGAGGTGCCCAGCTTGACATCCTCGGCGCTTGCCGCACCGGCCAGCAACGCCCCTGCGGCGGTGGCCAGAAGAAGTTTTTTCATATGATTGTCTCCCAGTTGGAACAATGTCCTGCCAGGCAGGTTAGAAGCGCCTTGCCTAAAAGAAAAGCGGGATATTGCCAAGAAACCCTGCCTTTTCGGGCGGGTGACGCATGGTCAGCGCCAGCCCAGGCGGTCGTCGCGGCGGCGCAGGGCCAGTCCGGGCAGGGCGCTCAGCAGCCAGCCCAAGGCCAGCCCGATGCCCGCGGCCCAGAAGCCCGCAACCGTGACGGGCACCGCGGGCCGGAAATCGCCCCAGGTGGCGGCCAGCGTTTCCGCGTCGCGCAGGCGGTGGGGCAGGGCCATGCGTTCCAGCGGCCCGGCAAGCCGCAGCATCTGCAAGTCCGCCCGCGCCCGGTCCAGGCGGTCGAAGACATCGCGCATGGTCGCCTGATGCGCGTCGCGGAAGGCGCTGCCCGACAGGTCGGCCAGGGCCTGCGCGCGGGTCAGCCCGGCGGCCTGGGCGCTGGCGTCGAATTCGGCGGCGACGCGGGACAGGGCGTCGACCTGCCCGCCCAGCCGCTGCACATACTGGTCGGAAAAGGCCGGGAACTGCGACAGGACGACGGCGCAGCAGACCGCCGCCGCCAGCCGCAGCACGCCGATCACCGATCCTGCGCCTTCAGGCCCAGAACCGGCGCATAGATCTGTTCCAGCCGGGCGATGGCGTCCTTGGGCGACATCTCCTCGGTCTCGCCGGTGCGGCGGCTGGTCAGTTCGACCTTGTTCGCGGCAAGCCCGCGCGGCCCGACCGTGATCCGCCAGGGCAGGCCGATCAGGTCCATGGTGGCGAATTTCGCCCCCGCCCGCTCGTCGCGGTCGTCATACAGCGGATCCAGCCCGCGCGCCTGCAATTCCGCATAGATCGCGTCGCAGGCGCTGTCGGTCGAATTGTCGCCCTGTTTCAGGTTCACGATGCCGACATGGAACGGGGTCACGCCCTCGGGCCAGACGATGCCCTTGTCGTCGTGGCTGGCCTCGATGATGGCGCCCAGCAGGCGCGAGACGCCGATGCCGTGGCTGCCCATGTGGACCGGCGTGCGCGCGCCGTCCGGCCCGACCACCGTGGCGCCCAGCGGTTCCGAGTATTTGGTGCCGAAATAGAAGATCTGCCCGACCTCGATCCCGCGCGCGCTGCGGCGGCGTTCCTCGGGAACCTGGTTGAACAGCGCCTCGTCATGGGTCTCGTCGGTGCGGGCGTAACGGCTGGTGAATTCCTCCAGCACGGCCTGGCACTGCTCCACGCTGTCATAGTCGATCTCGCGGTCGCCGAAGGTCAGGTCGGTGATCTGGCTGTCATAGAACACCTGGGATTCGCCGGTTTCCGCCAGCACCAGGAATTCGTGGGTGTAATCGCCGCCGATCGGCCCGCCATCGGCGCGCATCGGGATCGCCCGCAGCCCCATGCGCTCATAGGTCCGCAGATAGCTGACCAGATGCCGGTTATAGGCGTGCAGCGCGTCTTCCTTGGTCAGGTCGAAGTTGTAGCCGTCCTTCATCAGGAACTCGCGGCCACGCATCACGCCGAAACGGGGGCGGATCTCGTCGCGGAACTTCCACTGGATCTGGTACAGCGTCAGCGGCAGATCCTTGTAGCTGTTCACGTGGGCGCGGAAGATGTCGGTGATGACCTCTTCGTTCGTGGGGCCGTACAGCATGTCGCGCTTGTGGCGGTCGGTGATGCGCAGCATCTCGTCGCCGTAATCGTCATAGCGGCCGCTTTCGCGCCACAGGTCGGCCGACTGGATGGTCGGCATCAGCACCGGGATATGGCCCGCGCGCTGCTGTTCCTCGTGGACGATCTGCTGGATGCGGTTCAGCACCCGCAGCCCCAGCGGCAGCCAGGAATAGATCCCCGCCGACTGCTGCTTGATCATGCCCGCGCGCAGCATCAGCCGGTGGCTGACGATCTGAGCCTCTTTCGGGTCTTCCTTCAGCACCGGCAGGAAATAGCGCGACAGACGCATGGGCGGGATCCTTTGATCGAATATGGCGCAAAGCGTTACCGGATCGGCCCCGCCTTGCCAAGAACCGCCCGCTTGCAACTGCCGCGCGCGCCGTTCACATTCCGGGCGAACAGGACACATCAGGAACCGCCATGCGCATACCGATTCACAAGCAACTGATGTGGTGGGGCGTTGCGGCTGTGTCGCTGCTGCTGGCGATGTGGTTGCTGGGCAACGCCATCCTGCCCTTCATCCTGGGGGCGGGCGTCGCCTATCTGCTGGATCCGGTGGCTGACCGGCTGGAACGCGCGGGCCTGTCGCGGGTCATGTCGGTGGTGGTCATCACCGTCATCGCGGTGCTGGCCTTCGCCGCCGTGGTGCTGCTGGTGGTGCCGGTCATGCTGCGCCAGGCCACGTCGTTGATCGAGACCGCGCCGGAAATGCTGGAACAGGGCCGCCTGTTCCTGTCGAACCGTTTTCCCGAACTGCTGCCCGCCGACGGCAGCATCGGCACCGCGCTGACCGACCTGGGCGCGGGCATGGGCGAACAGATGGGGACGCTCGCCTCTCAGCTGCTGTCGTCGGTGGGCGGCATCATCAGCGCCGTCGCGATCCTGGTGATCGTGCCGGTGGTCGCCTTCTATCTGCTGCTGGACTGGGATCACCTGGTCGATCGGGTGGACACCCTGCTGCCGCGCGAGCACGCCCCCACCCTGCGCCGCCTGTCGCGAGAGATCGACGAGGCGCTGTCGGGCTTCGTGCGCGGACAGGGGCTGGTGATGCTGATCCTGGGCACCTGGTATGCCTTCGGCCTGATGATCGTGGGCCTGCCTTTCGGATTCTTCATCGGCATCATGGCGGCGCTGCTGTCCTTCATCCCCTATGTCGGCGTGCTGATCGGCGGGGCCACCGCCATCGGCGTCGCCCTGTTCAGCTTCTGGGGCGACCCGCTGTGGATCGGGATGGTGGTGGCGATCTTCGCCCTGGGCCAGATCGTCGAGGGCAATTACCTGCAACCCAAGATCGTCGGCCATCATGTCGGCCTGCATCCCGTCTGGCTGCTGCTGGCCCTGTCGGTCTTCGGGGTGCTGTTCGGCTTCGTCGGCATGGTCATGGCGGTGCCGCTGGCCGCCGCCCTGGGGGTGATCGCCCGGTTCCTGACGCAGCGATACCAGGAAAGCGCGCTGTTCACCGGCCAGGCGCTGCCTCCCGATCCGGGCCAGCCGGTGCTGGTCGAACTGGTCCCCGAAGGCACCGTCGCCAATGCCATCCGCGAGGCGCGCATCAGCGCCGACCAGCACCGGGCGCAAGGCCAGATCCAGATGATGCGCGAGGAAATCGCCCGCAGGCATCCCGAAGCCGAATAGATGGGCACGACCTTCCGCCAGTTGACGCTGGACCTGACCACGCCGCCCGCCCATTCGCGTGCCGATTTCCTGCCCGCGCCCGCCAATCGGGCGGCGCTTGCCGCGCTGGACGCGCCGCAGGACTGGCCGCAGGGGCGGATGCTGCTGATCGGGCCGGAAGGGGCCGGCAAGTCGCATCTGGCGGCCTTCTGGGCGGCCGAGAACGGCGCCCGTCGGGCCAAGGCGGCGGCGCTGCGCCCGGACGCCGTCGACGCCCTGGCGGTCGAAGGCGGCGCCCTGGTGGTCGAGGACGCCGATCGCGCGGGCCGGGCGGCGGGGGCCGAACAGGCGCTGTTTCACCTGTGGAACCTGTGCGCGCCGCGCGATTGCCTGCTGCTGCTGACGGCGCGGACGCCGCCGCGCGACTGGGGTCTGGTGCTGCCCGATCTGCGGTCGCGCATGGATGCGATGCCCCAGGTCCGGCTGGGGCCGCCCGACGAAGCCCTGCTGGCCGCCGTGCTGGTGAAGCTGTTCGCCGACCGCCAGCAGAGCGTTCCCGCCGACCTGATCGACTGGCTGGTCCTGCACATGCCCCGCGACCTGGGCCTGGCCCGCCAGCTTGTCGCGGCGATGGACCGCGCCGCAATGGCCGACAAGCGCCCGATCACCCGCCGCATTGCCGCCGACCTGCTGAACGGTCTATCCGAGACCGAGACCTGATTCATCCGCTGAAGGCCAGGACCATGACGCAAGCCGATTTCCTTCGAACGCCCTTCCCGGAACCCCAGGATCTGCCCGAGGGCGTGCCCCAGAACGGCGCGCGCTTCTTCAACCGCGAGATCAGCTGGCTGTCCTTCAACTGGCGCGTCCTGGACGAGGCGCGCAACCCCCGCGTGCCGCTGCTGGAACGGCTGCGCTTCGTGTCGATCAGCGCGACCAACCTGGACGAATTCTATACCGTCCGCGTGGCGGGCCTGCGCGAACTGGTGCGAGAGGGCAACGCCACGCCCTCGGACGACGGGCTGACGCCTGCGGAACAGCTGTCGATGATCAATGCCGACGCCCGCCGCCTGATGGGCGCGCAGCAGGGCGTCTGGAACCGCATCCGCCGGGAAATGGAGGAGGCGGGCATCGTCATCCTGTCCCGGTCCCGGCTGACCCGCGCCGAAGAGGAATTCCTGCACGACTATTTCGAACGCAAGGTGTTCCCGGTCCTGTCGCCGTTGGCCATCGACCCGGCGCACCCCTTCCCCTTCATCCCGAACGCGGGTTTCTCGCTGGCGCTTGAACTGGCCCGCGAGACCGACGGGCGGCAGATGCAGGCGCTGCTGCCGATCCCCGCGCAATTGGACCGCTTCATCCCCCTGCCGGGCGGAGAGCGGTTCTTCAAGCTGGAAGACCTGCTGCTGATGCACCTGTCCAGCCTGTTTCCGGGCTATCGCGACACGGGCCATTGCGCTTTCCGCGTGCTGCGCGACAGCGACCTGGAGGTCGAGGAGGAAGCCGAGGATCTGGTCCGCGAATTCGAGACCGCGCTGAAACGCCGCCGCCGGGGCAGCGTGATCCGGCTGAAGATCACGCGCGGCGCCCCCGACCGGCTGCGCCGCCTGATCATGGAGGAACTGGAGGTCGGTCCCGACGAGGTGATCGAGGTCGAGGGGCTGCTGGGCGTGGCCGACCTGCGCGAACTGGTGCTGGATTCGCGCCGCGACCTGCAATGGCCCGCCTTCACGCCGCGCGTTCCCGAACGGGTACAGGACCATGACGGCGACATGTTCGCCGCCATCAAGCAAAAGGACATGCTGCTGCACCACCCCTATGAGACCTTCGACATGGTGATCCGCTTCCTGGCCCAGGCCGCGCGCGATCCGAACGTGCTGGCGATCAAGCAGACGCTGTACCGCACCAGCCGCGACAGCCCGATCGTCGATGCGCTGTGCGAGGCCGCCGAATCCGGCAAGTCCGTCACCGCGCTTGTCGAACTGAAGGCCCGCTTCGACGAGGCCGCGAACATCCGCCAGTCGCGCCGCCTGGAACGGGCCGGGGCGCATGTTGTCTATGGCTTCGTGAACTACAAGACCCATGCCAAGATCAGCACGGTGGTGCGCCGGGAAGGCGACAACCTGGTCACCTATACCCATTACGGGACCGGCAACTATCACCCGATCACGGCGCGGATCTATACCGACCTGTCGCTGTTCACCTGCGACCCGGCCCTGGGCCGGGACGCGACCAAGGTCTTCAACTACCTGTCGGGCTATGTGCAGCCGGCAGGGCTGGAAAACATTTCCATCTCGCCCATCGACCTCAAGGACCGGCTGATTTCCTTGATCGCGAGAGAGGCCGAACTGGCCCGTCAGGGACGTCCCGCCGCGATCTGGGCCAAGATGAATTCGCTGATCGAAAGGGACGTGATCGACGCGCTGTATGCGGCAAGTGCTGCGGGCGTGAAGATCAGCCTGGTGGTGCGCGGCATCTGCGGGATCCGGCCCGGCATCCGGGGGCTGTCGGACAATATCCGCGTGAAATCCATCGTCGGGCGATATCTGGAACATTCGCGGATCGTCTGCTTCGGCAACGGCTATGGCCTGCCGTCGAAGCGGGCGCGCGTCTTCATCAGCTCGGCCGACTGGATGGACCGCAACCTGAACCGCCGTGTCGAAACCCTGGTCGAATGCGTGAACGATACCGTCAAGGCGCAGATCGTCAGCCAGATCATGGCCGCCAACATGGCGGACGAGGCGCAAAGCTGGCTTTTGCAACCCGATGGCCGGTTCGTGCGCTATCTGCCCGAGGGGCGCGACGACCTGTTCAACTGTCACCGTTTCTTCATGGACCATCCGTCACTGTCCGGACGGGGCACTGCGGGGGCCGGGGACGTTCCGGCATTAACCCATTCGAACGATTGACGCACCCGTCAGGGCGGTTCATTAACAGCGGCGATGCGGACCAAGCAGGAGAGGCGGCGATGAACGGCGTGCGGACGACGACCGGCAAGAAGGTCGAGCCTTTCGGCAAGATGTTCGCGACCCTGCCCAAGCGCGCCCTGTCGCGCGTGGGCGTGGTCGACGTGGGGTCGAACTCGATCCGGCTGGTGGTCTTCGACGGCGCGGCCCGGTCGCCTGCCTATTTCTATAACGAAAAGATCATGGCCGGGCTGGGGGCCAAGATGGCCCAGACCGGCCGCCTGAACCCCGAGGGCGTCAAGCGCGGCTTCGCGGCGCTGCAACGCTTTGCGGCGCTTGCCAAGGGGATGGATATCGGCCCGCTGACCTGCGTCGCCACCGCCGCCGTGCGCGAGGCCGCAGACGGTCCCGAATTCCAGGCCCGCGTCGAACGCGAGACCGGCATCAAGATGTGGGTCATCGACGGCGAGGAAGAGGCCCGCCTGTCCGCCCAGGGCGTGCTGTTGGGCTGGCCCGACGCGCGCGGGCTGGTCTGCGACATCGGCGGCAACTCGATGGAACTGGCCGAGGTCGCGGACGGGCAGGTCGGGCGGCGCGTGTCCTCGCAGTTGGGACCGTTCCGCCTGCAACAGGTGCCCGGCGGCAAGGACGGGCTGCGCAAGTATATCAGGAAGGTCGTGACCGAACTGGCTGCCGTCATGGGCACCCATCACGAACGCATCTATCTGGTGGGCGGCAGCTGGCGCGCCATCGCCCGGCTGGACATGGAGCGTGTGGCCTATCCGATGACCGTGCTGCACGAATACCGCATGACGCCCAAGGCGGTGGCAGATACGGTGGCCTGGATCGGCACGCATGACCTGAACGAGCTGCGCAGCCAGGTCGACATCTCGTCCTCTCGGATGGAACTGGTGCCGCTGGCCTCGCAGGTGCTGCTGCAACTGGCCGAGACCTTCGCGCCGACCGAACTGGCCGTCAGCAGCTATGGCATCCGCGAGGGGTTGCTGTACGAACAGATGCCCGACAGCCTGCGCAAGCGCGACCCGCTGATCGAGGCCGCGCGCTTTACCGAACGCCAGATGGCGCGGATGCCGGGATCCGGCAAGAAGCTGTACCAGTTCCTGCAACCCCTGTTCCAGAACGCGCCGCCGGAACGCGACCGCCTGATCCGCGTGGCCTGCCTGCTGCACGACACAAGCTGGCGCGCCCATCCCGATTACCGCGCCGAGGCCTGCTTCGACAATGTGACCCGCGCCAACATGGCCGCGCTGTCCCACCCCGAGCGCGTCTTCCTGGGCCTGGCGCTGCTGCACCGTTATAAGAACAGCCGCGCGGGGTCGCCCATGGCGCCGCTGTTCAAGCTGCTGGACGAGGGCGACATCCGCGATGCCGAGGTGCTGGGAAAGGCGATGCGGTTCGGCGCGATGCTGGCGCTGGACGACCCGGCGGACGCGGGCAGGCTGACCTTCGACGCCACGCAACTGCGCCTGCACCTGACGCCCGTCGGCCGCAAGCTGATGGGCGAGGTGGCCGAGGCCCGGTTCAAGGCGCTGTGCAGCGCCCTGGGAGTGGAAGGCGTGATCGAGGGCTGATCCCGGATCACAACTGCCCGTCATCCTCGGAAGGCGTGTCCACGACCACCGCCCCTTCGACATAGATTCCATCGCCGGACGGTTCCGTCGCGTCGTCAGGCCATCCGCCCCCTTGGGAATCGCCCCCGCTGTCCGGACCAAGCGCCTTGGCGGGCTGCTGCGCGACCCAGCCATCTGCGCAAAAGGTGCTGCTGGCGCCGCTGCCGCAGGCCTGCGCCGGTTGGGCCGGACCAAGGACAACCAGGGTTAGGACTGCGATGATGCGGATCATGTGATTCCCCTGCGGCATGTCCGATGATCTAGCGCGAAATCCTTCACATCCGGTTAGCGGACGCCTGCCGCGCCAAGCAAAAAGGGCGCCCGAAGGCGCCCTTTCCGTGTCTGCCGCAGGGCAGGGGATGATTACATCATCCCGCCCATGCCGCCCATGTCGGGCATCCCGCCGGCCGCGGCCTTCGGCTCGGGCTTCTCGGCGATCATCGCTTCGGTGGTGATCAGCAGGCCCGCGACCGAGGCCGCGTCTTCCAGGGCGGTGCGAACCACCTTGGCCGGGTCGATCACGCCGAACTTGAACATGTCGCCATATTCTTCGGTCTGGGCGTTGAAGCCGAACGACTTGTCGGTCGATTCGCGGACCTTGCCGGCAACCACGGCACCGTCGACACCGGCGTTTTCGGCGATCTGGCGCATCGGGGCTTCCAGGGCGCGGCGCACGATGGCGATGCCGGCTTCCTGGTCGCTGTTCTCGGCGGTCAGGCCTTCCAGGGCCTTGCCGCCCTGAACCAGGGCCACGCCGCCGCCGACGACAACGCCTTCCTGCACGGCCGCGCGGGTCGCGTTCAGCGCGTCGTCCACACGGTCCTTGCGTTCCTTCACCTCGACCTCGGTCATGCCGCCGACGCGGATGACGGCGACGCCGCCGGCCAGCTTCGCGACACGCTCTTGCAGCTTCTCGCGGTCGTAATCCGAGGTGGTTTCCTCGATCTGCTGGCGGATTTGGGAAACGCGGGCCTCGATCTCGGACTTCTCACCGGCGCCGTCGACGATGGTGGTGTTGTCCTTGTTGATCGTGATCTTCTTGGCGCGGCCCAGCATGTCGATACCGACATTTTCCAGCTTCATGCCCAGATCTTCGCTGATGACCTGACCGCCGGTCAGGATGGCGATGTCTTGCAGCATGGCCTTGCGGCGGTCGCCGAAGCCCGGAGCCTTCACCGCCGCGATCTTCAGACCGCCGCGCAGCTTGTTGACGACTAGGGTCGCCAAGGCCTCGCCTTCCACGTCCTCGGCCACGATGACCAGCGGCTTGCCCGACTGGATCACGGCTTCCAGCAGCGGAACCATCGGTTGCAGCGAGGACAGTTTCTTCTCGTGCAGCAGGATGTAGGCGTCTTCCAGATCCGCGATCATCTTGTCGGGATTGGTGACGAAATAGGGCGACAGATAGCCGCGGTCGAACTGCATGCCTTCGACGACTTCGACCTCGGTCTCCATCCCCTTGTTTTCTTCGACGGTGATGACACCCTCGTTGCCGACCTTCTGCATCGCGTCGGCGATGAAGCGGCCGATATTGGCCTCGCCGTTGGCCGAGATGGTGCCGACCTGGGCGACTTCGTCGCTGTCGTTCACCGGGCGCGAGGCGGCCTTGATGGCCTCGACAACCTTCGAGGTCGCCAGGTCGATGCCGCGCTTCAGATCCATCGGGTTCATGCCGGCGGCGACCGCCTTCATGCCCTCTTTCACGATGGCCTGGGCCAGCACGGTGGCGGTGGTGGTGCCGTCGCCGGCCTCGTCATTGGTGCGCGAGGCCACTTCGCGGACCATCTGGGCACCCATGTTCTCGAACTTGTCGGCCAGCTCGATTTCCTTGGCGACCGAGACGCCGTCCTTGGTGATGCGCGGGGCGCCGAAGGACTTGTCGATCACCACGTTGCGGCCTTTCGGGCCCAGCGTGACCTTCACGGCGTCTGCCAGGATGTTGACGCCTTTCAGCATCCGGTCGCGGGCGTCCGTGTTGAACTTGACTTCTTTCGCAGCCATGTGAATCTCCTGAATTTATGGGTGAAGGATGCGGATCAGGCGATGACGCCCAGGATGTCGCTTTCCTTCATGATCAGCAGCTCCTCGCCGTCGATCGTGACTTCCGTGCCCGACCATTTGCCGAACAGCACGCGGTCGCCCGCCTTGACGCTGGGCGCGATCAGTTCGCCCGAATCCTTGCGCGCGCCCTCGCCGACGGCGATGATCTCGCCTTCCGCGGGCTTTTCCTTGGCGCTGTCGGGGATGATCAGGCCGCCCTTGGTCTTTTCGTCCGACTGGACGCGACGGACCAGGACGCGGTCGTGCAGCGGTTTGAATGCCATTGGTGAACACTCCGTGTTTCAGGTTGCAGTGTTGCGGTGTTGGCACTCACACCGGATGAGTGCCAATGACGGTGATCTAGGCCACCCGAGCGGCCCTGTCAACGCCGCCGCGACGCCAAATTCTTGGGCCGGGCGGCTGGTCAAGGCGGCGGGGCTGTGCCAGCCTTCGGGCGGCAACAGCGGGGAAGCGGCGGATGAGGGTCTTGGTGGCGGCGGTTTTTGCGCTGTGGGCGGCGGCCCCGGTATGGGCGCAGGCATCCGAATGCGTGGGCGCCAACCTGTTCGATGCAATGACCCCCGACCAGCGGGCCGAAATCGACGCGGCGGTGGCCGACATCCCCTATCATCGGGGCCTGCTGTGGCGGGCCAGCAAGGACGATCAGAAGATGACCCTGGTCGGGACCTATCATTTCGGCGATCCGCGCCACGACGCGATGCTGGCGCGGGTCGAGCCGCTGCTGGCCGATGCCGCCGCCCTCTTCGTCGAGGCCGGGCCCGAGGAGGAACGCAGGCTGACCGAGGCCCTGGCCGCGGATCCCACGCTGATGGCGGATCCCGACGGCCCGACCCTGCCCGAGCGGCTGGACGACCGGGATTGGGGCCTGCTGTCGGCGGCGATGGCCGAACGGGGCACCCCCGCCGTCGTCACGTCGAAGCTGCGGCCCTGGTATGTGGCGATGATGCTGGGGATCAGCCCCTGCATGATCCGGCAGATGGCCGAAAGCGGCGCCCAGGGGCTGGACCACCGCCTTGTCGAGCGGGCCGAGGCCCTGGATCTGCCGGTTCGCGCCCTGGAGCCCTGGGATACCGTCTTCACCCTGTTCGGCCACCTGACCCCGCAGCAGGAGATCGAGATGATCCGCGCCGCGCTGCCCGCCGCCGCCCATGCCGACGATTACGCGGTGACGCTGACCGATGCCTATTTCGCGGGCGATGTCTGGGCGATCTGGGAGTTCGGCCGCTTCGATGCCTATCGCAATTCGGGCCTGACGCGCGATCAGGTGGATGCGCAGATGCGGCTGGCGAAAGAGCAGTTGATGGACCGCCGGAACCAGTCCTGGATCGCCCCGCTGACCCAAGGGGCGCGCGATGCCGCCCGGCAGGGCAAGGGCATCGTCGCGGGCTTTGGCGCGCTGCATCTGCCGGGCGACCAGGGCGTCCTGCGGCTGCTGGAGAGGGACGGCTGGACCATCGAGAGGCTGGACGGATGACCGGCGCCCTCAGGCCGACGCGCGACCGTCGGGCCTTGGGATGAACTGGCGCCGTCATGGGCGGTTCCTGGCCGCCCTGGCGGTGGGGGTTGCGGCGGGTCTGGCGCTGCCGATGGCGCTGATCGACCGCACGCTGGCGGGCGGCAACCTGTTCTTTGCCGCCTATCTGGCCTTGGCGGCGCGCTTCGCCCATCGCCTGACAGGCGCCGACCTGCGCCGTCACGGGGCCGAGGATGACGAGGGCGGCCATGTCATCGTGCTGCTGGCCGTGGGCGCGGTGGCGCTGTGCCTGTGGGCGGTGTTCGGCACGCTGGGGGACAGGACCGGGGCGGGCTGGCTGCGCCCGGCGATGGCCGTCGCCTCGGTCCCGCTGGGCTGGGCCACGCTGCACATGGTGATGGCGTTCCATTACGCGCGGCTGTTCTATGCCGTCGAAGCCGGGCAGCGCGCGGGGGGCCTGGACTTTCCCGGAACCAGGGAGCCGGGGCCATGGGATTTCATCTATTTCAGCATGACCTTGGGCATGACGGCCCAGACATCGGACGTGGCGATCCGTGATACCCGGCTGCGCCGCGTGGTGGTGCTGCATTCGGCGCTGTCGTTCTTTTTCAACACCGTGCTTCTGGCCCTGGCGGTCAATGTCGCGCTGTCGCAGGGCTGACGGGATCAGCGCCCGCCCAGAACCGACAGGGCCTGCGCCTGGCCGCCCTTGACGAAGGTGATGCGGCTGTCGCCGATGTCGGTGATGGTGCCGCCGTTGATCTTGTCGCCCAGACGCAGGGTCAGGATGCGGCCGTTCGACAGCCGCACAAGCGCGCGGCTGGCCTTGCCCGCGCCGATGGTGCCGATGATCTGGGTGCGGTTGATCTGGATGCCGTCCTTGACCGTCGCAGCGACCCCGGCCGTGGTCGGCGTGCGCCCGTCGGGGATGGCGGCGGTGACCTCGGGTTCCTCCTCGGCCTCGGGCGGGGCATAGCGCTGCTGGCGGGCGGCTGCGGCGCGCGCTTCTGCTTCGGCCTGGGCGCGGGCGCGGGCTTCGGCCTGGGCGCGGGCCTGCGCCTCGGCCTGGGCGTCCTGGGCGGCACGGGCGCGGGCGCGGGCCTCGGCCTGGGCCTGCAATTCGGCGTCCTGGCGGCGCTGTTCGGCCAAGGCAGCCTCTTGCGACTGCGCCTGGGCGGCGGCGCGCAGGTCGTCGGCGGTAGGGGCCAACGGGGTTGCGGCCACGGTGGCCGCCACCGCGGCGGCCCCGGCGCCCGCCGCACGGCGCGGCGGCAGCGCAGATGAACGAAGCGCCGTCAAAGCGACGGCGCCCGGCAGAGGAGAGCTTTCCGAAACGGCTGCGGCGACGGCCCGGTCGATGGCCCCGCTCGACAGGCTGGCGCTGCCGGGGCCGGGATCGCTGCGGACGGCAGGGCGCGCCCCGCCGGGCCGGGCATGGGGCCGGGCCGATTGTCCCAGACCCGACCGGGCACGGGGCGCATCGGCGACGGCCGCCGCGACCGCATCGCGCACCGCCTGTTGCGACGGCCCGCCGACCGCCATGGGCTTGCGGGACGGGCGGGCCTCGGCCAGCCGGATCACCGCGCCGCGTTCCGCATCGCTGAGGCCCCGCGCCCCCGCCTGGGCGGTGCGCAGGTCGCGCAGCAGGTCGGTCAGGGCGCGGCGTTCGGCCTGGCTCAGGCGAGTCGGCTGGCCATCCTCGGACCGGCTGCCTTCCTCGATCAGGCTTTGCCGCTGGGGCCGCGCGGGCGGCCTGCCGGAAGACGCGGCGGGCGGCGCAGCGCGGGCCGGGTCGGCGGCAGGGGCGGCATCACGCGCGCGGGCCGGGCTGCTGGCAGGCGTGACCGAGGCCGGACGTTCCGGCGGACGCGATCCGGTCAACCGCGCGGGGGTCTGCGGGCGGGCGCGTTCCGCGAAGGGCGGCGGGCTGGCAGGAACCACCGGGCGCGCATCGGAGGGCGCCGGGGCCGCCGCCCGCACCGGGGCCACGCGCGGCGGACGGGCGGAACTGGCCAGCCGCTGCGCCGGAGGCGTCACCCGCGTCGCAGGGACGGCGGTCGCCGGGGCCGTCGCTGCCGGGGCAGGCGTTGCAGCCAGAGCGGGTGCGGGCGCTTCCGTCATGGTGGCCGCGCTGATCGGCCTTTGGGTCGCGGAAGTGGCGGCGGGGGCCGCGGCCATCGCTTCGGTCAGCGCCTGGCTGAGGGCGTCGTCGCCCTGCGCGGTCGGTACGGCAGGCTGCGGCGCGGGGGCAGGCTGCTGCGGCGTCGGCTGGGGACGAGCGGCGGAAAGTGCGGTCGCGGCATCGGCAGGAGCCAGGACCGGAGCCGCCGCAACCGGGGCGGGTTCCTGTTCCACCGGCGCCGTCGGCGCGGGGACAGGGACAGCCGCGACTTCGGCCGGTTCGGCCGCAGCCTCGGCCTGGCGGGGTTCCGCGGCGGGATCGGCCGCAACAGGATCGACGGCGGGCGGAAGAACCGCCGCCTGATCCGGGGCGGGGGCCGTCGCCGCAAGCTCTGGTGCGGGATCGGCAGGCAGATCGGGGCCGGCCACAGGCTGCGTCGTTGCTACCGGCGCTTCTTCGTTCGACGGCGCGCCGAAGAAGGCCAGCACCGCGACAAGGCCCAGAACCAGGATCCCCATCAGGACCGGCAAGCGGCCCGGATCCAGGCGACGCAGGCGGGCCATCAGGGATTCGGCGGCCACGGCGTCCTGCGGCGCGGCGGGCCGGGCGCGGGCCTCTCGGGCGCGGTCGTGGACGGCCTGGGCGCGCGGAGACAGGGGGCGGGGGGCCGCGACGGGGGACTTGACCTCTTTGTGGCGGATCACGCTGGCGGCGGTGGCGGTGGCGGCGGTGGGGGCAGGTTCAGAGGCAGGCCCGACAGAAGGTTCGGCTGCGGGTTGTTCCGGTTCGGGGCTGGCCTTGACCGGCGGAACCGCCGCCACATGCGGCACGATGCGGCTGATGACGGCGGGCGCCTCGGCCTTGGTCCCGGCGGGTTCCGGGACGGCCACCACCGGATCGGTCACGCGCGCCTGGGTCAGGTCGGGCTGGCTGAAGGGCGGGCGGGTGACCTGATCCTCGGCCAGGCGGCTGGGGCCGAAATCGGGCTGCCCGTCGAAGCGGTCGTCCCCAGGACGCGCCACGAAGCCCGAGGGGCGGAAGCCCTGGGACCGGGCGAAATCCTCGGCCTCTTCCAGGGTCCGGCGGGCGACGGCGGCGATGCGCAGCGTCTCGACATCGCCGCTGGCCGAGGGGCACCAGTCGAAGGCCAGTTCGTCCGCAGCATAGGGGGTCATCCCCTCAAGCGCGCGGGCGATGGCCAGGGGCGTATCCGATCCAACCGGAACCGTCAGCGTGCTGTACAGGATCTGGTCGTCGGGAATGACCAGCACGGTGTCCAGCTGGCTGGGCGGCGCGCCCGCCTGGTCGCGCAGCGCGGCCAACCGGGCGGTCATCTCGCGGCCCGCGAAGGGCGCCTGGCCCAGGGGCCGCCACCCCAGGCCGTCGCGGTGTTCCAGCATGACCGCCTCGGACGTAAAGCTCATGGCGAAATCGGGCGGGGCGATATGTCTGTTCATGGTGGATCACTGCTCATGATGATCGCGTGTTCTATGGGTCCGCGATTTGGTTTGATTACCCCAGATTTAGCGGATTTCGCCGGTTGAGGAAAGCCAAACTGGCGGATCCGTGAACGCATTTGCTTTGAACTTCCCGGCAGGATCGCGGTTAGTGGGGCCAGGAAAATTTCCGCAAAGAGGACAGAGACATGACACAGTTTCCGCGCAGGCTGGCACGGGCCGCCCTGGTGGCCTCCACGGCGCTGGCGCTTGGCGCCCCGGCGATGGCCGCGCCCGGCAAGGGCGGGCATGGCATGTGCCATCCCGGCATGTCGCGCCTGACCGTGACCGGCCAGGGCGAAGCGCGCGTGGCCCCCGACCTGGCGACCATCCAGCTGGGCGTCACCACCCAGGCCGCCGGTGCCGCCGACGCGATGCGCCAGAATTCGCAGCAGCAGACGGCGGTGTTCGAGGCGCTGGCGGGCGCGGGGATCGATGCGGCGGATGTCCAGACCTCGGGTCTGAACCTGAACCCGGTGATGGATTACGGCGAAGGGCGCGCGCCCACGGTGACCGGCTATCAGGCCAGCAACATGGTGTCGGTGCGCGTCAAGGATGTGGCCCGCCTGGGCGAGGTGCTGGATGCCATCGTCGCCGCAGGCGCGAACGAGATCAACGGCATCAGCTTCATCCGCGACGACAGCAGCGCGACCGAGGACGAAGCCCGCCGCGCTGCGGTCGAGGACGCGCGCCACAAGGCCGAGGTGCTGGCCGAGGCTGCGGGCCTGACGCTTGGCCCGGTGCTGGTGCTGCGCGACACGCCGACGCCTGAAGGGCCGCGTCCGATGATGATGGAGGCGCGGGCCGCCGCGGATTCCGCCAAGGTGCCGATCGCGGCGGGCGAGGTGGCGCTGTCCGCCCTGGTCGAGATGCAGTTCGCCCTGGGCGGGCAGGACTGCGGCCCGATGGACGGCAAGGGCGGTCGTGGCCACCACAACCACGGCCTTCCCGAGGGCCACCCGCCGGTGCCGGGCGATGACGCGGGCGCGCCCGTACCGGGCGACGATGCGGGCGCGCCCGTGCCGGGCGACGTGCCGCCGCCGCTGGGCACCGATACCGGCGCGCCGGAACCCGGCCAGCCGGTGGTGCCGATGGGCACGCCCCCGGCCGAAGGGCAGGCCCCCGCGAACTGATCGGGCAGGGGGCTTCGGCCCCCTTTCCTATGCCACCGCCGCGGCCAGGGCCTGATCCAGGTCGGCGATCAGGTCCGCCGGATCCTCGATGCCGATGGACAGGCGCAGCAGGTCGGGGGCGGCCCCCGCGGCGCGCTGCTGATCCTCGGTCAGCTGGCGGTGGGTGGTCGATGCCGAATGGATCACCAGCGACCGCGCGTCGCCCAGGTTCGCGACATGGCTGAACAGCTTCAGCGCGCCGACCACCTTGACCGCCGCGTCATAGCCGCCCTTGACCGCAAAGGTGAACAGCGCCCCCGCGCCCTTGGGATACAGCCGCTTCGCCGTCGCGTTCCAGGGCGAGGACGCCAGCCCCGCATAGGTCACGGCCGTGACGCGCGGATCCTTTTCCAGCCATTCCGCGACCTTCTGGGCGTTTTCGACATGGCGGGCCATGCGCAGGCCCAGCGTCTCGATCCCCATCAGCGTGTAATGGGCGCCCTGCGGGTTCATCGTCATGCCCAGGTCGCGCAAGCCAATGGCGATGGAGTGAAAGGTGAAGGCCAGATTGCCGAAGGTCTCGTGGAATTTCAGGCCGTGATAGGCGGGTTCCGGGTCCGACAGGCTGGGGAACTTGCCCGAGGCCGACCAGTCGAAGCTGCCGCTGTCCACCACCGCGCCGCCGGTGACGGTGCCGTTGCCGGTCATGTATTTGGTCAGGCTGTGGACGACCAGGGTGGCGCCCTGTTCGATGGGTTTGCACAGATAGGGCGTCGCCAGCGTATTGTCCACGATCAGCGGGATGCCTGCGGCCTTCGCGATCTCCGCCACCGCAGGGATGTCGGTGACATAGCCGCCGGGATTGCTGATCGATTCGCAGAAGATCGCGCGGGTGTCGCCGTCGATGGCGGCGCGCAGGGCCTCCAGATCGTCGAAATCGACGAATTTCGCCGACCAGCCGAACCGCTTGATGGTCTGGCTGAACTGCGTGACAGTCCCGCCGTACAGCCGGGTCGAGGCGATGATGTTCAGCCCCGGCCCCATCAGCGGGAACAGCGCCATGATCTGCGCCGCATGGCCCGACGAACAGCAGACCGCCCCCGCGCCCCCTTCCAGCGCGGCGATGCGGTTCTGCAAGGCGCCCACGGTCGGGTTGGTCAGGCGCGAATAGATGTATCCGACCTCTTGCAGCCCGAACAGCCGCGCGGCGTGGTCGGCATCCTTGAAGACATAGGATGTGGTCTGATAGATCGGCACCTGCCGCGCGCCGGTCGCCGGATCGGGCTCCGTGCCCGCGTGAATCGCTGTCGTGTCAAAGCCCTGGGTCATCTGCCCCTCCTTCTGGTCGGGCAGAGCCTAGGCCGACGGGGCCAAGTCCCGCAACGGCAAAGAAATCTCTTTTGCCGGGGCGGCCCGGCCGCCGCGTCCTACAACGGCCGGTTATAGCGGATGAAGGGCGTCCGCACCCCAACCCGGTCATAGAGCATCCGCCCCGCATAGTTGAATTCCTGCGTCAGCCAATAGACGCGCGGACGGCCCGCCGCATCGGCGGCGGCATAGACGCCCTCGATCAGCGCCCGGCCCACCCCACGCCCCCGCGCGCCATCGGCGGTGAACAGGTCTTGCAGATAGCAGGTGCCCTCGGGGAACCACAGATGCGGGTGAAAGACGTAATGCGTCAGGCCCAGCAGCGCCCCGCCGTCATCGGCCACCAGGCAATGGAAATCGCCCGGATCCCCCGCTGTCAGCCGTGCGAAGGCCGCATCGAAGAACTCCTGCGGCAGGCCGGGCCGGTCATAGAAGCTGTGATAGGCGTCATACAGCGCCTGCCACTGGTCCTTGTCCTCGGTGCGCAGCGGCCGGACGATCATCGCTGCCTCCGCGCCATGAAGGCCAGCTTCTCGAACAGCGCCACGTCCTGTTCGTTCTTCAACAGCGCGCCATGCAGGCGGGGCAGCATGGTCTGGGGATCGCGCTTCAGATCCTCGGGCGCCAGATCCTCGGCCAGGATCAGCTTCAGCCAGTCCAGCAATTCGCTGGTCGAGGGCTTCTTCTTCAGCCCCGGTGTCTCGCGCAGATCGAAGAACTGGGTCAGCGCCTGGTCCAGCAGGGCGCGCTTCAGGCCAGGATAATGCACCTCGACGATGGCGCGCAGCGTGTCGGCATCGGGAAAGCGGATGTAGTGGAAAAAGCACCGCCGCAGGAAGGCGTCCGGCAATTCCTTTTCGTTGTTCGAGGTGATGATGACCACCGGCCGGTGCGCGGCGCGGATCGTCTGGGCCGTCTCGTAAACGTGAAACTCCATCCGGTCGAGTTCCTGCAGAAGGTCGTTGGGGAACTCGATGTCGGCCTTGTCGATCTCGTCGATCAGCAGGACCACCTTCTGCGGCGCGGTGAAGGCCTGCCACAGCTTGCCCTGGCGGATGTAGTTGCCGACATCATGGACCCGCGCATCGCCCAGCTGGCTGTCGCGCAACCGCGACACCGCGTCGTATTCATACAACCCCTGTTGCGCCTTGGTCGTTGATTTGACGTGCCATTCGATGATCGGCAGGCCCAGGCTGTCGGCCACCTGCCGGGCCAGCTCGGTCTTGCCGGTTCCCGGTTCCCCCTTGACCAGCAGCGGACGTTCCAGCGTCACGGCGGCATTGACGGCAATCGCCAGGTCGGGCGGGGCGACATATCGGCCGGTGCCGGTGAACTGCATCAAACTCTCCTTTCAGGTGAGATACTTGAAGGAAAACAACGCATGGGATGCCTGTCCTCCGTTCATGTTCGTTTCGCCTAGTGACAAGCAGCACGTCATACTTTAAGGGGGCGCGCAAGGTGCCGGTTCGCAGTCCAGCCCGGCGCCGCCGGAGAGGATTTATGAAAGCCCAGACCTTCCTTCCCCAGGACTATCGTCCCGCCGAGGATGAGCCGTTCATGAACGACCGGCAGCTTGAATATTTCCGGCGCAAGCTGGAAGCCTGGAAGCAGGAGTTGCTGGATCAATCCGCCGAAACGCTGGAGGGCTTGCAGGACAGCGCCCGCTCGGTGCCCGACCTGGCCGACCGCGCGTCCGAGGAAACCGACCGCGCGCTGGAACTGCGCACCCGCGACCGCCAGCGCAAGCTGGTCAGCAAGATCGACGCGGCTCTGCGCCGGATCGAGACGGGCGAATACGGTTATTGCGAGATGACCGGGGAACCGATCAGCCTGAAGCGCCTGGACGCGCGGCCCATCGCCACCATGACGCTGGAAGCCCAGGAACGCCACGAACGCCGCGAACGCGTCCATCGCGACGACTGACGCGGCCATGGGCGGCGCCCTGCACGCACGGCCTGTCACCATCGTCGGCGGCGGCGTCGCGGGCCTGACGGCCGCCATCGCCCTGCGCCGGCGCGGCGCCCAGGTCGACGTCCTGGAACGCGCCCCCGCCATCACCGAGGTCGGCGCAGGCCTGCAACTGTCCCCCAACGCGCTGCGCGTCATGCAGGCGCTTGGCCTGTTGTCCGCGCTTGACGCGGTGTCCCTGCCCAGCCGCGCCGTCGTCCTGCGCGAGGCTGCGGGCGCCCAGGTCGTGCGGCTGGATCTGGCCCGCCACCGGCCCGGCGCCCCCTTCCGGCTGATCCACCGCGCCCGCCTGATCGAGGTTCTGGAACAATCCGCCCGTGAACGGGGCGTGACGATCCATCTGGACCGGACGGTCGAAATCCCGCCCGAAGCGCCCCTTCTGATCGGCGCCGACGGGCTGCACAGCCGCATCCGCGCGGCGCTGAACGGGCGCGAGGTGCCGTTCTTCACCGGCCAGACCGCCTGGCGCGCCGTCATCGCCGATGATGACGACACGCCCGAGGCGCAGGTCTTCATGGGACCGGGCCGCCATCTGGTCAGCTATCCGCTGTCGGGCGGGCTGCGCAATATCGTGGCCGTTCTGGAAACGCGCGAGTGGCGCGACGAAGGCTGGTCGCATCCCGACGATCCGGCCAACCTGCGCGCGGCCTTCGCCGGGTTCGGCGGTCCGGTTCCGGGCTGGCTGGCGCGGGTCGATGCCGTCCATGTCTGGGGCCTGTTCCGGCACGAGGTCGCATCCCGCTGGCAGGACGGCCGCATGGCGATCCTGGGCGACGCCGCCCACCCGACGCTGCCCTTCATGGCGCAGGGCGCCTGCATGGCGATAGAGGATGCCTGGACGCTGGCCGCCTGTCTGGACGCCGCGCCCGACCAGCCCGCAGCCCTGGCGCGATACGAATCGCTGCGCAAGCCGCGCGCAACCCGGATCGTCGCGGCGGCGAATGCCAATGCCCGCAACTATCACCTGACGGGACCGAAGCGCCTGGCCGCCCATGCCGCGCTGCGGCTGGGGGGGATGATCGCGCCCGACGCGATCCTGGGGCGCTTCGACTGGATCTATGACTTCGATCCCGTGACGGAAATGTCCTGATCTTCTGTGCGGAAATATCCCACGGGGGTCCGGGGGTGTGAAACCCCCGGCCTTGCCTTACGCCGCCTTCTCCACCGCCGCGACGATTCCGTCCACGACCTCGCGCAGAACCGCCTCGTTATCGGCCTCGGCCATGACGCGGATCAGGGGCTCGGTGCCGGATTTGCGGATCAGCACGCGGCCCGTGCCCGCCAGCCGCGCCTCGGCATCGGCGATGACGGCGCGGACCTCGACCGCCGACAGGGGGTCGGCGCCTGCGGCATAGCGGACGTTCTTCAGCATCTGCGGCACCGGGTCGAATTGCGCGGCAAGGGTGCTGGCGCTGTCCCCGGTCTCGGCCATGGCGGCCAGGAACTGCATCGCCGCGATCAGCCCGTCGCCGGTGGTGGCATAGTCGGTCATCACGATATGGCCGGACTGTTCGCCGCCCAGGTTGAAACCGCCCTCTCGCATCCGTTCGACCACATAGCGGTCGCCGACCTTGGTGCGTTCCAGTCGCAGGCCGCGCCCCGACAGGAAATGCTCCAGCCCCAGATTCGACATCACGGTGGCGACCAGGGCGTCGCCCCGCAGCCGTCCCTGAGCCGCCCAGCGGGCCGCCATCAGCGCCATGATCTGGTCGCCATCGGCCACCCGGCCCTTTTCGTCGATGATGATGACCCGGTCCGCGTCGCCGTCCAGGCTGATGCCCAGATGCGCGCCATGGGCCAGGACCGCCGCGGCGCAGGCCTCGGGGTGGGTCGAACCCACGCCCGCGTTGATGTTGCGCCCGTCGGGATCGACCCCGATCGGGATCACCTCGGCGCCCAGTTCCCACAGCACGTCCGGGGCGGCGCGATAGGCCGCGCCGTTCGCGCAGTCGATCACGACGCGCAGCCCGTCCAGCCGTCGTCCGGCCGGAAAGGTGGTCTTGGCATATTCGACATAGCGGCCGCGCCCGTCCTCGATCCGCTTGGCGCGGCCGATATTGGCGGGCTGGGCGGGGGTGATGTCGCCCGCGACGATGGCTTCGATGGCGGCCTCGGCCTCGTCCGACAGTTTGAAGCCGTCGGGGCCGAAGAACTTGATGCCGTTATCCTCGGCCGGGTTGTGGCTGGCGGAAATCATGATGCCCACATCCGCCCGCATCGACCGGGTCAGGAACCCCACGGCGGGGGTAGGCACCGGACCCAGCAGCAGCACATTCATGCCGGTGCTGGTCAGCCCGGCGGTCAGGGCGTTCTCCAGCATGTATCCCGACAGGCGCGTGTCCTTGCCGATCACCACGCGATGCGCGCTGTCATCGCCCTCGCGCCGGAAATAGCGCCCCGCCGCCGCGCCCAGGCGCAGCGCCATCTCGGCGGTCATGGGATGGGTGTTGGCGCGCCCGCGCACACCGTCTGTCCCGAACAAGCCTCTGCTCATCTAGTCTGCCTTTTCGTTGTTGACGGCCTGCCACAGCCGCAGTCCTTGAATCAGTCCCCGCACGTCGTGGACGCGGTGGATCTGCACCCCCTGCGCCACAGCCGCCAGTGTCAGTGCAAGCGTTCCCGGCGATCGATCGGCCGGGTCGTCCGCCCCGCCGATCGTCCCGATGAACCGCTTGCGCGAGACGCCCAGCAGGATCGCGCAGCCCAGGCCATGATACAGCGAAATCCGCCGCAGGATGGCAAGATTATGCGCCTGCGTCTTGCCGAAGCCGATGCCCGGATCGACGACGATGCGCGCGCGCGGAATGCCCGCCGCCTCGGCCCGCCGGATCCGCGCCTCCAGCGCGTCATACACGTCCAGCAGCACGTCATCATAGCGCGGATCGTCCTGCATCGTCGCGGGCAGGCCCTGCGCATGCATCAGGCAGACCGGCACCCTGGCGTCGGCGACCACCTGCGCCAGCGCGGGGTCGAAATCGAAGCCCGACACGTCGTTGACCATCGCCGCGCCCGCATCCAGGGCGGCGCGGGCGACGGCGGCCTTGCGCGTATCGACCGAGATGGGAGCATGGGCCAGCGCCCGGATCGCCGGGACGATGCGGGCGGTTTCCTCGGCCGCGGGCACTTCGGCCGCGCCGGGACGGGTCGATTCGCCGCCGATGTCCAGGATGTCGGCCCCGTCCCGGATCAGATCCGCGCCGTGGCTGGCGGCGTCATACCGCCCGCCGTCCGAAAAGCTGTCGGGCGTCGCGTTGACGATGCCCATCACGCGCGGCCTGTCCAAAGGCAAGCCCGCGACGGCCGGACGCCGCGCGGTCAGGCGGTCCAGCAGGTCGGGGGGGATGTCGTCGCTGATCCGAGGGGGCTTGCCGCGTTCCAGGATCTCGACCTGCGAAAAGCGCGTCCAGCCGCCCGCCAGCGGGTATCGGCCATGGGGCAGCGGGATGGGACGGGCATAGACGTTCATGCCGCACCCGCGATCCGGCCCAAGGCGATACCGTCGGGCGCGTCGGGCAGGGGCGCGTCGGATGCGATATCGACGCGGGTGGCGGACAGGCGCGCGGCCAGCCAGAAGGCCAGGGGCGCGGCCTGGGGCGCGACCGAGGGCGCCTCGACCGCCAGCCTTGCGGGCGCCCAGACCACGGGCGATTCCGCGCGGATCGCGGCGTCCAGTTCGGTGCGGGTCTCGGCGACCTCGATCCCCAGCCGGGCGCACAGGATCCAGGCTGCCTGGTCGAATCCCAGCAAGGCAATTCTCCGGGGATCGCCGCCGCCGGGCAGGGGGGCGGGCGCATCGGGGATTACGATCACCGCGCCCGGCGGCAAGGCGGCGGGCTGTCCCACGACGATCCGCACGGGCAGCACATGCCGGGCGACCGGCATCCGGCCCGCGTCGCGCGTGATGGTGATGCCAAGCGCGCCCGGCCCGCGATCCAGCTTTTCCACGGTCACGGCGATGCTGGCAGCCTGGGGATGGGCCAGAACCTCGGCCGCGATGCGTTCGGCCAGGGTTTCCACCAGATTGTAGCGCTGATCGGCAAGCGCGGTTTCGACCGCCTGGACCAGAACGTCATAGGACAGGATCCGGTCCACGTGATCGTCCCCGGCATCGACCGGATCGCGCAGGGCCACCGTCAGCGAGAACCGCAGCCGCTGGGTGCGGCCGCGTTCGGACTGGAAGGCGCCGATCTCGGCTTCGACAAGGTGGTCGCGCAGGTGGATGCGGTCGGGCTGGCTCATCATGCCTGCCATTCACAGGAAAACCAGGCGGCAGGCAAGCCCGGCGTCAGTTCGACGCGACGCGCTGGCCGCCGGGGCGATAGAAGATGTGCTGTCCGATCCGCACGGTGCGCTGGAAGCGGCGCGACCAGTCGGGGCGGACGGCGGGCGTGTGGAAATAGGTGGCCCCGCCGGTCAGCACGCGCGGCGCGCCGCCAAGCGCCCGGCGGGCGATCTCTCGGGCGCGCAGATAGGCGGCCTTGTTGCCGATCGCCTTGCGGCCGCCGATGGTATAGCTGAACTGGCTGGGCTGGTTCACCACCCCGCAGACCGAGGACGGGAACTGCCGGCTTTCGACGCGATTCAGGATCACCTCGGCCACGGCGGCCTGGCCTTGGGTGCTTTCGCCGCGCGCCTCGTGATAGATCGCCTCGGCCATGCAGTTGAGGTCGCGTTCGTCGAACCGGCCCCGCGTCGCCTTGCCGGTGCTGGCCAGCAGCAGCTGGGCCTGCGGTTTGTCGTCGGCGACGGCGGTTTCGGCCTTCACAGGTTCATTGCCGGTGTATAGAACCGGCGTCGGTCGCGGGGCGGCCTGCGTCTTGGGCGCGGCGCCGAACAGACCGGTATCGGATGCGAACAACGATCCGTTGCCCGCAATGGCGCCTGTCGCCGTGAAGGTCAGGGCAGCGGCGCACAGGCAAAACGGCGCCAGCCGCTGAAGCAGCGTTTCCATATTCATTCCTATAGCCGTGTCGAATGGACAGGGTGTTAAGATCGCCGCGGTCCCGAGCAGAAGGATGGCGCGGCGGCTGGCGAAATGATTACGGTTTTAGGAATTGGCCCCGCCACGGAACTTGTTCGTGAAACCCCTTTAAGGGCCGAAACCGGCCGTTTCCGGCAGCATCCCGCCGACCTTCAGGCGCGAAACCGGCAAGTTTCGGCAAGAAGACAACCATCGCGGGTTTGTTAAGGCGCTGTCACAACGCCGAAAAATCCGAGAAGCGGCCTCGAATCGGTCAGGAAACCGTGTCGCGGCGACCCGCGCGCAGGGCTGCGTGGGCCGCCGCCAGGCGCGCCACCGGCACCCGGAACGGCGAACAGGACACATAGTCGAAACCCGCATCATGGCAGAAGCCGATGGATTCGGGGTTGCCGCCATGTTCCCCGCAGACCGAGATGGTGATGCCGGGATGCTGCGCGCGCGCGCGCTGCGCCCCGGTCAGCAGCAATTCCCCCACGCCGTCCTGATCCAGGCAGTGGAACGGATCCTCGGCATAGACGCCCTGACCGACATAGGTGCCCATGAACCGTCCGGCATCGTCGCGCGACAACCCATAGGTCATCTGCGTCAGGTCATTGGTGCCGAAGGACAGGAAGGCGGAATGCGCGGCGATGTCGCCCGCCCGCAGGCAGGCGCGCGGCGTTTCCACCATCACCCCCAGGCGATAGGCGAAATCGGTGCGGCGGTCGTTCCTGACCTCGGCAGCCACGGCGTCGATGCGGTTCTTGACCAACTCGACCTCTCGCATGGCGCTGACCAGCGGGATCATGATCTCGGGCACCACCGGATCGCCCTTGCGGCTGGCGTCCACGGTGGCCTCGAAGATGGCGCGGGCCTGCATGTCATAGATTTCGGGAACGGTGATCCCCAATCGGACCCCGCGCATTCCCAGCATCGGGTTGAATTCCGACAGCGCCTCGACCCGGCGGGTCACGTCGGACAGCGGCAGGTCCATCGAATCGGCCAGTTCGCGCAAGCCTTCGCGGTCATGGGGCAGGAATTCGTGCAGCGGCGGGTCGAACAGTCGGATGGTGACGGGCAGCCCCGCCATGATCTCGAACAGCGCGGTGAAATCCTGGCGCTGCATGGGCAGGATCCGGTCCAGGGCCAGGCGCCGATCCTCGGGCTTGTCGGCAAAGATCATCTCGCGCATGGCGGGCAGGCGGTCGGCATCGAAGAACATATGCTCGGTCCGGCACAGCCCGATGCCCTGCGCATTGAAGCGCCGCGCGGTGCGGGCGTCCTCGGGCGTGTCGGCATTGGCGCGCACGCTGATGCCCCCGGCCGCGTCGGCCCAGTCCAGCAGTTGCGTGAAATTGTCGTCAAGCGCCGGTTCCAGCAGGGGAACGCGGCCCGCCAGAACCTCTCCGGTCGATCCGTCGATGGTGATCTCGTCGCCTTCCAGCAGGGTGGTGGCGCCCGCGCGCAGGGTTCGCTGCCGGGCGTCGATGCTGATCCCGGTGGCGCCGACGATGCAGGGCAGGCCCATGCCGCGCGCGATCACCGCCGCGTGGCTGGTGGTGCCGCCGCGTTCGGTCAGCACCCCGACGGAAGCGTGCATCCCGCGCACATCTTCCGGGACCGTTTCGCGGCGGACCAGGATGCAGGCCTCGTCCCGCGCGGCGGCGGCTTGGGCGGCGGCGGCGGTGAAGACGATCCGGCCGGTCGCGGCGCCGGGGCTGGCGTTGATACCGCGCGCGATCACCTCGCGCGGGGCGCGCGGATCGACCTGCTGGTGCAGAAGGTCGGCCAGCGCGCGGGGTTCGACGCGCATCACGGCCTCGGATTCCGGGATGATGCCGTCGCGCGCCAGGGCCACCGCGATGCGGATCCCGGCCCGAGAACTGCGCTGCACCCGCGTGGCGTCGATGACCGAGACCCGGCCGTCGACCACCACGAATTCGATCTGCATCTCCTCGCGCAGGCGTTCGCGGGCGGCGACGCCAAAGCGGATCAGGTCGGCAAAGACCTCGGGCGCGGTATCCTCAAGCGAGGGGCCGCGTTCGTCGCGGGTCAGGAACTGGGTCTGGGCGTCGGCACCCTGAGTGCCGCCGTGATGCTGGCGGCGGAAGCGGCCGGTGATGCGGGGGGTGCCGGTGACGGAATCGACGAACTGGATGCTGCCCGACCCGCAAAGGCCCGGCCCCAGGCCAAGCGCCATCTGCTGCACCACCAGCCCCAGCGGCGCATCGGGGGGGGCGCCCTTGGCCTGGCGCAGCAGCCGCGCGGTCGGGCCGTCCCAGGCGCGGGCCATGGACCGCAGAACCTCGGCCAGTTGGGTGGCGGGATCCTGGGGGAAATCCTCGTCGGTTTCCTCGCGATAGCTGCGCAGGGCCTCGGCCAGGGCGTCCTCGCCCTCCTGGGCGAACATGTCGGGATCCAGCCGGGCGATGTGGATGGCATAGCCCTGGACGAAGCGGCGATACAGCGTGTCCGCGTTTTCCTTGCCGATGCGTCTGGCCAGGCGGTCGTGAGTCTGGTCGTTGATGCCGACGTTCAGGATCGTGCCCGGCCCGCCCCATTCCGGCATCAGCGCCGAGGGGCGGACGCTGACCAGCCCGTCGCCTTCCGCGAACAGCTCGGACAGCGCGCCCAGATCGACGCGCTTGCCGGTGGCGATGGATTGCACGGATTCCGATGGGATGGCGAAGCTGCGCGGCACCGGCAGGTGCATCCTGACCAGCCGTTGCAGGCATTTCGCCCGCCAGCCGTGACAGGCGCGTTCGACCCCGGCCGAGGGGGTGATTTCCGTCACATCGGGAAGGTTGCGCGGGTCCATGTCGCGCGCAAGATAGGCGTTGGGCAGCCGATGCCGCAAGCGCGAAAAAGGGGGCCGCGGCCCCCTTCGTCCTGTCTTATTCGACGATCGTGACCTTGGCCATGTAATCGGGACTTTCGACCGCGCCGTTGGCGTTCGCATCGCCCTTCTTGACCTGGTTCAGCACGTCCCAGCCGTCGATCAACTGGCCGACGACCGTGTATTGCCCGTCCAGGAAGGTCGCGGGCGCCAGGTCGATGAAGAACTGGCTGTTGGCGCTGTTCGGATCCTGGGCGCGGGCCATGCCGACGGTGCCCGCCTGGAACGAGACATCGTTGAACTCGGCTTCCAGATCCGGCAGGTCCGATCCGCCCATGCCCGCCATGCTGACGCTGGCGCCGCCCTGCTTGCCATGTTCGACATCGCCGGTCTGGGCCATGAAGCCGTCGATGACGCGGTGGAACACCACGCCGTCATAGGCCCCGGCCTTGGCCAGTTCCACCAGCCGGGCGACATGGTTCGGCGCCTTGTCGGCCAGCAGATCCAGCGTGATGGTGCCCTTGGGCGTACCATCGGCGGCGGCGACCTCGATCACCATGTTCGGGCCGGGGCCGTCCTCATGGGCGGGGGCTTGGGCATGGGCCGCCGATGCGGCCAGCACCAGTGCGGGGATCAGCAGCTTACGCATCGGCCGCCACCTTGACGCTGATCATGCGGTCCGGGTTCGCAGGCGGTTCGCCCCGCGCGATCTTGTCCACATGCTCCATGCCTTCGATCACCCGGCCATAGACGGTGTACTGGCCGTTCAGGAAATGGTTGTCCTTGAAGTTGATGAAGAACTGGCTGTTGGCGCTGTTGGGGTTCTGCGACCGCGCCGCGCCCAGGGTGCCGCGATCATGAGGCAGCTTGGAAAACTCCGCCGGAAGGTCGGGCAGGTCGGAACCGCCGGTGCCGGACCGGCCGGGGTTGTAGTTGTTTTCCATGTTGGCGTGCTGCACGTCGCCGGTCTGGGCCATGAAGCCCTCGATCACGCGGTGGAAGGCCACGTTGTCGTATTTCCCGGCGCGGGCCAGTTCCTTCATGCGTTCGGCATGTTTCGGGGCCACATCGCTCAGCAGTTCGATGACGACGGGACCGTCCTTCAACTGGATGATGATGGTGTTTTCGGGATCCTTGATCTCGGCCATGCGGCCCTCCTTTGCCACGTTCGGTCCTTGGTCTAGGGCTTTGCCGCCCCAAGGGCAACGCGCAAACCCGTTCACGGCGGGATCATACTTACGCGAGAGTTGACGCCGGGACGCCCATGCGGGACAAGCCATCCAAGCCCAAATGCCCGAAAGGACGACACGATGGCCGACTTCAAGACGATTGACGATCTGGACATGGACGGCAAGGTCGTCCTGACCCGCGTGGATGTGAACGTGCCGGTTGAAGACGGCCGCGTGACCGACGCGACGCGGATCGAAAAGATCGTGCCGACGGTCAAGGACATCCAGGCGCGCGGCGGCATCCCGGTGCTGCTGGCCCATTTCGATCGCCCCAAGGGCAAGCGGGTCGAGTCGATGAGCCTGAAGCAGATCGTCCCCGCGCTGGAGGCCGCCTTGGGCCAGCCGGTCGCCTTCGCCGACGACTGCATCGGCGGCCCGGCCAAGCGCGTGGTGGCCGACCTGAAGCCCGGCGATGTGGCGCTGCTGGAAAACACCCGCTTTCACGAGGGCGAGGAAAAGAACGATCCGACTTTCGCCGCATCCATCGCGGCGCTTGGCAAGGTTTATATCAACGACGCCTTTTCCGCCGCGCATCGCGCCCATGCCTCGACCGAGGGTTTGGCGCGGCTTCTGCCCTCGGGCGCGGGACGGCTGATGGAGGCCGAGCTGAAGGCGCTGGATGCGGCGCTTGGTAATCCGCTTCGTCCGGTGATGGCGGTGGTGGGCGGGGCCAAGGTCTCGACCAAGCTGGATCTGCTGATGAACCTGGTCGACAAGGTGGACCATCTGGTGATCGGCGGCGGCATGGCCAACACCTTCCTTGTCGCCAAGGGGGTCGAGGTCGGCAAGTCGCTGGCCGAACGCGACATGGCCGACACTGCGCGCCAAATCCTGGACAAGGCCGACCAGGGCGGCTGCGTGATCCATCTGCCGCTGGACATCGTGGTGGCGCGCGAATTCAAGGCGGGCGCGGAATCCCAGGTGCTGCCGGTCGATCAATGCCCGGTCGACGCGATGATCCTGGACGCCGGTCCCGCCACGGTCGACGCGCTGCGGGACGCGATGGCCAAATGCAAGACGCTGATCTGGAACGGACCCCTCGGCGCTTTCGAGATCGAGCCGTTCGACCGCGCCACCAATGCGGCGGCGCAGGCGGCCGCATCGCTGACCCGCGACGGCAAGCTGATTTCCGTGGCCGGGGGCGGGGATACCGTTGCCGCGCTGAACAAGGCGGGCGTCGCGGGGGACTTCACCTTCATCTCGACCGCCGGAGGCGCTTTCCTGGAATGGATGGAGGGCAAGGAACTGCCCGGTGTCGCGGCACTGAAGGACGCGAAGCACTGATCCGACAAGCCGCCCTGCNGCGTCAGGCGGTTCGCTGGCTCTGCGCCATCGCATCCTGGGTGGGGCCGTCCCCTGGGACCGGGACCGGTTCTGCCACGGGTTTCCGCTGGGGCATGGCGGGCGCGGCCTGCTCTGCCTCGGCGACCGACTGTGGATCGGCCGGCTCGGTGCCGCGCGCGGCCTCGGCATAGGTTTTCAGCTTTTCCATCCATGCCCGGAATTCCAGCGGTGGCGTGATGCGTTCGATGACATCCTCGAACAGCGAGACGGGCGCCACCTCGGGGATCAGCGGCACGGCGGCGGTGGACGTCGGCGTGACGGGCGTAACGTGAACGACGGAGATGCTGGTCTGCATGACGCCTCCGGGTTGATGTGAAACAATGCCTTCATCATTTCTTAACCCAGCTTGCGCCCGGCACCAAATTCCAACTTCCTAAGGTTTTACCGATCCCGCCCAGCCCATGAAAAAGGCGCCCCCCAGGACGCCCTTCGTTCCGCATGGCCGGCCTGTCAGCCCCTCAGCCCGGTCTGCTTCAACAGCCCCTTGCGCTTGGCTTCATAGTAATAGCCGCGCGAATACCACATCACCGTCTTGTCCGGGTTGCCGTCCGCCACCATCCAGGCGCCGCGCAGATATTTGACACCATAGCGCAGGTTGGTGTCCGCCTCCAGCAGGCTGGCGGGGGAACCGCGATGGCCCATGGTGCGGGCGGTCTGCGGATTGATCTGCATCAGCCCATAGTAAGGACCGTTGCGCGCGCCGGGCCGGTGCTGCGATTCGCGCAGGATGATCCGCTGCACCATCGCCGGGGGAACCTCGTAATGGCGCGACCAGTAATTGATGCGCGACCGCAGTTCCGGCGTTTCGTTGGGGTAAAGTCCGTTGCGGCCCAGCCCGTCCCGCATCCGCTGCCCGCCGCCGCAGGCCGCCAGGGCCAGCACCGCCAGGATCAACCCCCGACGCCCCATCTTCTGTGCCGAAATATCCCGAGGGGTGAGACGCGCCAGCGTCGAGGGGGGCAGCGCCCCCCTTTCCAGGTCAGACATGGATCGCCCCGTCGCCGCAGGCAAGCGCCGCTTCCCGCACCGCTTCCGAGGTGGTCGGATGCGCGTGGCAGGTCAGCGCCAGATCCTGGGCGGCGGCGCCGAATTCCATCGCCACGCAGACCTCGTGGATCATCTCTCCGGCATTCGGGCCGATGATGTGGCAACCCAGGATCCGGTCGGTTTGCGCATCCGCGATCAGCTTGACGAAGCCGTCCGCCTGCATCATCGCCTTGGCCCGCGCGTTGCCCATGAAGGGGAACTTGCCGACCTTGATCTTGCGCCCGTCCGCCTTGGCCGCTTCCTCGGTCAGGCCGACGCTGGCGACTTCGGGGGTGGTGTAGATCACGCCGGGGATCACGGCATAGTTCACATGACCATGCTTGCCCGCGATGACCTCGGCCACCGCCATGCCCTCGTCTTCGGCCTTGTGGGCCAGCATCGGGCCAGGCACTGCGTCGCCGATCGCATAGATGCCCTTCACGCTGGTCTGCCAATGGTCGTCGATCTTGACGAAGCCGCGATCGGTCAGGGCCACGCCCAGCGTATCCAGGCCCAGTCCTTCGACATAGGGACGGCGGCCGGTCGCGACCAGAACCACCTCGGCGTCAAGGCTGTGCTGGCTGTCGTCCTTGCGCAGGGTATAGGCGACCTTGGCCCCGCCCTCGGCGGCCTCGACCCCCGACACGGCGGCGCCCAGGACGAACTTCAGGCCCTGCTTGGTCAGGATCTTCTGGAACTGCTTCTGCACCTCGCCGTCCATGCCCGGCGTGATCGCGTCCAGGTATTCGACCACGGTCACCTCGGCGCTCAGACGCGCATAGACCGAGCCAAGCTCCAGCCCGATCACGCCCGCGCCGATCACCACCATGGATTTCGGGATCTTCGGCAGCGCCAGCGCGCCGGTGGAATCGACCACCACGCCTGCGTCATTGTCCACCGTAACGCCCTTCAGCGCGGACGGCACCGAGCCGCTGGCGATGACGATGTTCTTCGTCTCATGGGTGGTGTCGCCGACCTTGACCTTGCCCGCGGCCTCGATCACCGCCCAGCCTTTCAGCCAGTCGATCTTGTTCTTCTTGAACAGGAATTCGATGCCCTTGGTGTTGCCCGCGACGGTTTCCGCCTTGTAGCCCAGCATCTTCTGCCAATCGACGGTGACATGGGCGCCCATCAGGCCCATCTTCTCGAAATTCTCGTGCGTCTCATGAGCCATGTGGCTGGCGTGCAGCAGCGCCTTGGAGGGGATGCAGCCGACGTTCAGGCAGGTGCCGCCCAGCGTCTCTCGGCCCTCGACGACGGCCACTTTCAGGCCCAGTTGCGCCGCGCGGATGGCGCAGACATAGCCGCCCGGCCCGGCGCCGATCACGATCAGATCATAGGTGGACATGGCTTGCTCCTTCTTGTCCCTCGCGCCCCTGGGGCGTTGTCGATGCCGCGCGGTCAGATCAGCGCGGCGATTATCATCACCATCGTCGCCGCGAAACCCACCCCCCAGATCACCGACCGCCAGGGCATCCAGCCCAGGATATAGGCCGGGACATAGAGGATCCGCGCCAGCAGATAAATCCACGCGCAGGCCGCAGTCAGGCCGCTGGCCTGCCCGCCCAGCGTCACCACGACGACCGCCAGCGTGAACAGGACCAGCCCTTCAAAGTGGTTCGCCAGCGCGCGTTGCAGGCGGCCCGCGGTGCCGGTCAGCTTCGGCGTCTCGTCGCGCGGACCCATCGCCACCTTCGGGCCGACCTGCATGTTCGCCGCGACCGAAAAGGCGGCGAACTGGACGGCCTGCAACAGGCCCGCCAAGGCCAGAACGGTCAGTTCGGTGGTCATCACGCGGTTTCGACGAAATGGAAATCGGTTGCGCGGACGCCTGCCTGCGCATTGAAGGTCGCGGCGGCCCCCGACAGATAGGCCCGCGCCGCCTTGGCGTCGTTCACCTGATACAGCGCCCAGGCGTTCCCGTTGTCCTCTCGCCACAATTGCAGCAGCGACAGGCCGTTGTTGCCGCGATCCTCGGCATCCGCATCGAAGGCGATGCGGAAGGCGGCATAGTCGGCGACGGCGTAATGGGCGATCAGTTGCATGGCCTATCTCCTTCGGGAAAGGGCACTGCCGGTGATGCGGCAGTGCCCTGTGGCTTACAGATCCATCAGCAGGCGGCGGGGATCTTCCAGCGCCTCTTTCACCCGGACCAGGAAGGTCACGGCGCCCTTGCCGTCGACGATCCGGTGGTCATAGGACAGCGCCAGATACATCATCGGACGGATGACGATCTGCCCGCCGACCACGACCGGGCGGTCCTGGATCTTGTGCATTCCCAGGATCCCCGACTGCGGCGGGTTCAGGATGGGCGAGGACATCAAGGATCCATAGACCCCGCCGTTCGAGATGGTGAAGGTGCCGCCCTGCATTTCCTGCATGGTCAGCTTGCCGTCGCGGCCCTTGGCGCCCAGTTCGGCGATTTCCTTCTCGATCTGGGCAAAGCCCTTCTGGTCGGCGTCGCGGACGACCGGCACGACAAGGCCCGAGGGCGTGCCCACGGCGACGCCCATGTTGACGAAGTTCTTGTAGACCACGTCGGTGCCGTCGATCTCGGCATTGACCTCGGGGACTTCCTTCAGGGCGTGGCAGCAGGCCTTCACGAAGAAGGACATGAAGCCCAGCTTGACCTTGTGCTTCTTCTCGAAGGCGTCCTTGTATTCGTTGCGAAGCTGCATGATGCCGCACATGTCGGCCTCATTATAGGTGGTCAGCATCGCAGCGGTGTTCTGCGCGTCCTTCAGACGCCGGGCGATGGTCTGGCGCAGGCGGGTCATCTTGACGCGTTCCTCGCGCGCGGCATCCCCGGCCGGGCGGGGGGCCGCCGGGGCGGGGGAGGCGGCTTTCGGCGCCGCAGCGGCCTTGGCGACGTCTTCCTTCATCACCCGCCCGTCGCGGCCCGAACCCGTCACCTGGTCGCGGCTGACGCCCTGTTCGGCCATCGCCTTCTTGGCCGAGGGCGCATCCTCGACATCGCTGCGCGGCTTCATCTGTTCGGGACCGGCGCCGGGGGAACCGACCTGGCCCGCCGTGGTCCCGTCCTCGCCGCCCGACGCGGATCCGACGGGCGCGGCATTGCCATAGGCGCCCTTGTTGTCCGAGGAGCCGCTGGCGGGCTTGGCCGCGCCCGCGCTGCCCGCCGCGCCCTCGGTGATGATCGCCAGCCGGGCCTTGGCGTCCACGGTGGCGCCTTCCTCGGCCAGGATCTCGGCCAGCACGCCCGCCGCCGGTGCCGGAACCTCGACCGAGACCTTGTCGGTTTCCAGTTCGCACAGCATCTCGTCGGCGGCTACGCTGTCGCCGACCTTCTTGAACCAGGTGGCCACGGTCGCCTCGGTCACGCTTTCGCCAAGCGCGGGGACCATCACATCCACGGATTTGCCGCTCATCTCTTGTCCTTCCGGGGTCTTCTGGGCCGTCTCGGCCTGCGGTTGTTCTTTGGGGGATTTCGGGGTCGCGTCGCTGCCGGCCTCGTCGATCTGCGCAAGCAGCGCGTCGGGACCGACGGTTTCGCCTTCCGCCGCGACGATCTCGGCAAGGATGCCGGCCGAGGGGCTGGGCACCTCGACCGTCACCTTGTCGGTTTCCAGTTCGCACAGCATCTCATCCACCGCGACGGCATCGCCCGGCTTCTTGAACCAGGTGGCGACGGTCGCCTCGGTGACGGATTCGCCCAGGGCGGGAACGCGGACTTGGGTGGGCATCAGGTCATCCTTCCAGCGACAACGCCTCGTTCACCAGAGCTTCCTGTTCGGCCTTGTGGCGCGAACCCAGGCCCGTGGCGACCGATGCGGCGGCGTTCCGGCCGACATAGCGGGCGCGGTTGTGGCGCGCGCCCAGCCGGTCCAGCGACCATTCCAGATACGGCTCGACGAAGCTCCAGCCGCCCTGGTTCTTGGGCTCTTCCTGGCACCAGATCACCTCGGCATCCTTGAAGCGGGCCAGTTCCTTGACCATCGACTGCGCGGGGAAGGGATAGAACTGTTCCAGCCGCAGCAGATAGATGTCGTCGATCCCGGCCTCGTCGCGCGCCTTCAGCAGGTCGTAATAGACCTTGCCCGAACAGATCACGACGCGGCGGATGCGGTGGTCGGGCACCAGCGTGATGTCGGACGCCCCGCGCTGCGCGTCGTCCCACAGCACCCGGTGGAAGGTGGAACCGGACTGGAAATCCTCGGCCCGGCTGACCGCCTTCGGATGGCGCAGCAGCGATTTCGGCGTCATCAGCACCAGCGGTTTGCGGAACCGGCGGTGCATCTGACGGCGCAGGATGTGGAAATAGTTGGCCGGAGTCGTGCAGTTGGCGACGATCCAGTTGTCCTCGGCGCACATTTGCAGGAACCGTTCCAGGCGGGCCGAGCTGTGTTCCGGGCCTTGGCCCTCGAAACCGTGCGGCAACAGCATCACCAGGCCGGACATGCGCAGCCATTTCTTCTCGCCGGACGAGATGAACTGGTCGAACATGATCTGCGCGCCGTTGGCAAAGTCGCCGAACTGCGCTTCCCACAGAACCAGGGCGTTGGGTTCGGCCAGCGAATAGCCGTATTCGAAACCCAGCACCGCATATTCCGACAGCATCGAGTCGATGACTTCGTAATGGGCCTGGCCGTCGGCGATGTGGTTCAGCGGATAATAGCGATCCTCGGTCTTCTGGTCGATGAAGGCCGAATGCCGCTGGCTGAAGGTGCCGCGCGTGCTGTCCTGACCGGCCAGGCGCACGGGCTTGCCTTCCAGCAGCAGCGACCCGAAGGCCAGGGCTTCGCCGGTGGCCCAGTCGAAGCCCTCGCCGGTCTCGAACATCTGGCGCTTGGCTTCCAGCAACCGGCCCACGGTCTTGTGCAGGTTGTGCCCGTCCGGCACCGTGGTCAGCGCGCGGCCGATCTGGGCCATCGTGGACGGCTCGATCCCGGTTTCGCCGGACACGTATTCGGCGCCCTCGCGGTCCAGGCCCGACCACTTGCCGTCCAGCCAGTCGGCCTTGTTCGGCTTGAAGGCCTTGCCGACCTCGAACTCCTCGTTCAGGTGGGCCTGGAAGGCGGCCTTCATGTCCTCGATCTCGCCCTCGGGGATCAGGCCGTCGGCGACCAGCCGTTCGGTATAGAGTTGCAGCGTGGTCTTGTGGCCCTTGATCTGGGTGTACATCGCTGGGTTGGTGAACATCGGCTCGTCGCCTTCGTTGTGACCGAAGCGGCGATAGCAGAAGATGTCCAGAACCACGTCCTTCTGGAACTTCTGCCGGAACTCGGTCGCGACCTTGGCGGCATGGACCACGGCTTCCGGGTCGTCGCCGTTGACGTGGAAGATCGGCGCCTCGACCATCAGCGCGATGTCGGTCGGATAGGGCGAGGTGCGGCTGAAATGCGGCGCGGTCGTGAAACCGATCTGGTTGTTCACGACGATATGGATGCAGCCGCCGGTGCGGTGGCCCTTGATGCCCGACAGTTGCAGGCATTCCGCGACGACGCCCTGGCCCGCGAAGGCCGCGTCGCCGTGCAGCAGGATCGGCAGCACATTGCTGCGGTCGAAGGTGTCGCCCAACTGGTCGCCCTTGGCCCGCGCCTTGCCCAGCACGACCGGGTTCACGGCCTCCAGGTGCGAGGGGTTCGCGGTCAGCGACAGGTGGACGGTGTTGCCGTCGAATTCCCGGTCGCTGGACGCGCCCAGATGGTATTTCACGTCGCCCGACCCGTCCACGTCCTCGGGTTTGAAGCTGCCGCCCTGGAATTCGTGGAAGATCGCGCGATAGGGCTTCGACAGCACGTTCGCCAGCACCGACAGCCGGCCCCGGTGCGGCATGCCGATGACGATTTCCTTCACCCCAAGCGCACCGCCGCGCTTGATGATCTGTTCCATCGCCGGGATCAGCGCCTCGCCCCCGTCAAGGCCGAAACGCTTGGTGCCCATGTATTTGACATGCAGGAACTTTTCGAAGCCCTCGGCCTCGACCAGCTTGTTCAGGATGGCGCGGCGGCCTTCGCGGGTGAACTGGATTTCCTTGCCGTATCCCTCGATCCGCTCTTTCAGCCAGGCGGCTTCCTCGGGGTTCGAGATATGCATGAACTGGATCGCGAAGGTGCCGCAATAGGTCCGCTGCATCAGCTCGGTGATCTGGCGGATCGAGGCGACCTCCAGTCCCAGCACGTTGTCGATGAAGATCGGCCGGTCCATGTCGCCGGGGCCGAAGCCATAGGTTTCGGGGTTCAGCTCGCCATGGTCGGGGACGTTGCGCAGGCCCAGCGGGTCCAGGTTCGCGTGCAGGTGGCCGCGGATGCGGAAGGCGCGGATCAGCATCAGCGCGCGGATCGAATCCAGCACCGCCTGGCGCATCTGGTCCTCGGTCAGGGTGACGCCTTTTTCCTCGGCCTTGGCGGCGATCTTCTTCATCGCGGCGGTGGCTTCGCTTTTCGACGCCATCGGCCATTCGCCGGTCAGGGCGGCGGTGTTTTCGTCCGAGGGCAGCGGCGGCCAGTCGGCACGCTTCCAGGTGGCGCCCTTGGCCTCGCGCGCGGCATCCTCTCCGGCGTCGCCCAGGCTGCGGAAGAAGGCGTCCCAGGCCGCGTCGAAGGCGCCGGGGTTCTGCGCCCACTGGCCATAGAGCTGTTCGATATAGGCGGCGTTGTGCCCTTGCAGGAAGGACGAGTCGTGGAAATCGGCGTTGTTGGGCTGTTCGGTCATCTGATCTCGCGTCCTTGACGCAATGGGGAAAGGTGGGGCCGCGTCAGGCGGCGGCGCAGGTGACGATCATCATCTGGACGCCGGGCATCGCGCTGCCCGCGCCCGGCTTGTTGGTGCGGCTGTCCTTCAGGTCGCGGCCCGCCTGGCGGCACAGCTGCGCGGGCGCCGCGCTAATCTTGCCGGCGTCTGTCTGGGCCGGGCGGAACAGCACGGTAAAGCGGCTGTCGGCGTCGCCGGTGACGGAAATCAGCGCGGCCTGGTGCAGGCCGGTGCGGCTGTCGACCGGCCCGGCCGGGATCGCGGGGGCCGCCGGGACAGGGGCGGGCGGGGCGGGGCGCACGGTCGGCGCGGCGACGGGCGGGACCGCCGGAACCGCAGGCGCCGCCGCGACCGGGGGCGGGGCCGAAACCGGGACGGTCTGCACGCAACCGGCCAGCAGCAGGGCTGCCAGCAGTCCGGCGGCATTCAAGGATCGGGGCAGGGATTTGGGGAAAGTTGCAAGGGTCATGACCGCCTCAGGCACAATAAACGTCGATGATGGCCGCGCCGGGATCGGCATAGGGATCGGCGCGGGGAATCCGTTCGATCCGCGCCACCGCGCGGCGTTCCAGCCCGCACAGCGCGCGCGCCGCGCCCTGTTCGGCGTGGATGGGCGCGCGGGCCGGATGATAGATCAGCCGCCAGCCGTAATCCCGCCGCGCGACGGTGCGCACGGAATCCGGCGGCAGGGTGCTGGCCTGGTGCAGGTTCGTCATGGCGGGGATCCCGCCGGGCAGGATGTCAGTGGTGGGCGCGCGGCCGCAGGCCGTCAGCGTCAGCAGGGCCGCCAGCGACAGGGGCGCGATGCAGCCGCCGGTCCGGGCCTTGGCCCCGGCGGAAAGCCTGTCTGCGCGCTGCGGCTGGTCGTCCACGTCATCCCCCTGATTGGTCCCGATGCCCCCTTAGGTATGCCGGGGGCATCGGCTGTCAAATCGCGTCACGCACAGGTGACGGTCATGCGCTGCACACCGCCGGTGCCGAACTGCGGCGCGGTCGTATCCACCGGATCGGCGCTGAACACGGTCGAGGCCGTGTTGGCGCAGATCAGGCGCGGCGCGTCCGCAAGCTGCTCGGCGGTGACGCCTTCCTCGCGATAGAAGACGACATACTGGCTGCCGGTGCGGGTCACGCCCAGGACCGCATCCGCGGGCAGGCCAGTCGCCGTCGCCAGCGCCTCGGTATCGACCGGGCTGGTCGTCACGGTGGTTTCCACACGGGTGATCGGCTCGGGCGCGCAGGCCCCCAGCACGACAGTCGAGGCAATGAGGGTCGCTGAAAGCATCTTCATCGTGATTCTCCTGTTGTTACAGAGCGGTTGCTCTTGACCGGGGGAACGCGCGCGGCGCGGGCCGGGTTGCGTCAGCCCTTGATGGCCTTCAGAACCGCCTCGCCCAAGCCCGCCGGGCTGTCGGCGACGACGATCCCGGCCTTCTTCATGGCCTCGATCTTCGATTCCGCGTCGCCCTTGCCGCCCGAGACGATGGCGCCTGCATGGCCCATGCGCCGGCCCGGAGGCGCGGTGCGGCCCGCGATGAAGCCCGCCGTGGGCTTCCACTTGCCCTTCTTCTTCTGCTCGGCCAGGAATTCGGCCGCTTCTTCCTCGGCCGAACCGCCGATCTCGCCGATCATGATGATCGACTCGGTCTCGGGGTCGTCCAGGAACATCTGAAGCACGTCGATATGCTCCATCCCCTTGATGGGGTCGCCGCCGATGCCGACCGCCGAGGACTGGCCCAGCCCCACGTCCGAGGTCTGCTTGACCGCCTCATAGGTCAGCGTGCCGGACCGGCTGACCACGCCGACGGAACCGCGACGGAAGATGGAGCCCGGCATGATGCCGATCTTGCATTCGTCAGGGGTCATGATGCCGGGGCAGTTCGGCCCGATCAGGCGCGACTGCGACCCTTGCAGGGCGCGTTTCACCTTCATCATGTCCAGCACCGGGATGCCTTCGGTGATGCAGACGATCAGCGGGATCTGCGCGTCGATGGCCTCCAGGATCGAGTCCGCCGCGAAGGGGGGCGGGACGTAGATCGCGGTCGCATTGGCGCCAGTCTTGGCGACGGCTTCGTGGACCGAGTTGAAGACCGGCAGGCCCAGGTGTTCGGAGCCGCCCTTGCCGGGCGTCACGCCGCCGACCATCCGCGTGCCATAGGCGATCGCCTGTTCGGTGTGAAAGGTGCCCTGGGATCCGGTGATCCCCTGGCAGATGACTTTGGTGTCTTTGTTAACGAGAACGGCCATTACGGCTTTCCTTGACGTAGGGTGCGTGGTCCCACGCACCATTGTTCAGGGGAAGGCGCGTGAAATCACGCGCCGTGTGTTTCAACCTTTAACGGCCTTCACGATCTTCTCGGCCGCGTCCGACAGGTCGTCCGCCGGGATCACGTTCAGCCCCGAGTCGCGGATGATCTGCTTGCCCAGGTCCACGTTCGTGCCTTCCAGCCGCACGACCAGCGGAACCTGCAACCCGACCTCCTTCACGGCGGCGATGATGCCTTCCGCGATGATGTCGCAGCGCATGATGCCGCCGAAGATGTTGACCAGGATGCCTTTGACGTTCGGATCCGAGGTGATGATCTTGAAGGCTTCCGTCACCTTCTCCTTGGTCGCGCCGCCGCCCACGTCCAGGAAGTTCGCGGGTTCCGCGCCATAGAGCTTGATGATGTCCATCGTGGCCATCGCCAGGCCCGCGCCGTTCACCATGCAGCCGATCTCGCCGTCCAGCGCGATGTAGTTCAGGTCGAACTTCGACGCGGCCAGTTCCTTGGGGTCTTCCTCGGTCTCGTCGCGCAGGGCCAGGATGTCGGGCTGGCGATAGAGCGCGTTGTTGTCGAAGCCCATCTTCGCGTCCAGGCACTTGATCTGGCCTTCGGGGGTGACGATCAGCGGGTTGATCTCCAGCATCTCCATGTCCTTGTCGATGAACAGGCGATACAGGTTCTTGACCAGGGCCACGCATTGCTTGACCTGAGCGCCTTCCAGCCCCAGGGCGAAGGCCACGCGGCGGCCGTGGAAATCGGACAAGCCGGACGCCGGATCGACGCTGAAGCTGACGATCTTCTCGGGCGTGTGGGCGGCCACTTCCTCGATGTCCATGCCGCCCTCGGTCGAGGCGACGAAGCTGACGCGCGACGACCCGCGATCCACCAGCAGGGCCAGATACAGCTCGCGCGCGATGTCGCTGCCGTCTTCGATATAGATGCGGTTGACCTGCTTGCCCGCCGGGCCGGTCTGGTGGGTCACAAGGGTGCGGCCCAGCATCTGGCGGGTCAGTTCCTCGGCCTCGGCCACGGATTTGGCCAGGCGGACGCCGCCCTTTTCACCGGCGGCGGCTTCCTTGAAGCTCCCCTTGCCGCGGCCGCCCGCATGGATCTGCGCCTTGACGACCCACAGGGGGCCGTCCAGTTCGCCCGCGGCCGACTTGGCCTCGTCCGCCTTGATCACGACCCGGCCGTCGCTGACCGGCGCGCCGTATTGACGCAGCAGCGCCTTGGCCTGGTATTCGTGGATGTTCATCCTGACCCCCTTTTTCGGTTCGACAGATTTGCCGGGGTCATGCCACAAGGCAATCAGCGCGGGAAACCATTTTCCCGTAAAATGCCGGAAAGCCGCAAGAAGGCGCCGATTGTGATCACGGCTGGAAATGCCGTGATCACAAAGGCCCAGAAGGTCAGATTCGGCCGAGCGTCAGCCCGCCACGCGCGCGCATTCGAAACTGTCGCCGGTGCTCTGGGACAGCCAGGAGATCTGGTTGTCGTTCTTCCATTGCACCTGGATCACCGCGCCGTCGGCCAGGGTCATGGTCGTCACGCGGTTCTGGGTCGAGAAGCCCCGGATCGTGATCGGCGCGGCGTCGTTCGACGGGATATAGGATGTCGGCGTAAAGGTCATGGTGGTGGCGCCGCAATCCCAGCTGCCCATGAAGGGCAACTGGTCGGTGGGGCGGGGGCTGGTCGGCGGCGCGGAACAGGCGCCAATCAGCAGGGCAGAGAAAAGGGCAGCAGGCAGGACGTGTCTGGTCATGGTCGCCTCCGGTTTGCTTACCGCCGGAATGCTACGTCGGAACCGGAAAGATGAACATCGCCGAATGCAAAAGGCGCGCCTACGGGGGACGCGCCTTGCAAGTCCTGCGGGGGCCGGTCAGGCCAGGGCGCTGTCGATGCCCTTGCAGGCCTCGACCAGGCCCTTCACAGCGTCGACCGACTTCGTGAACATCCCTTGTTCGTCGCCGTCCAGGGTGATGTCGATCACCTTTTCCACGCCGCCCGCGCCGATCACCGTGGGCACGCCCACATAGAGGCCGTTCAGCCCATAGGCACCGTCCACATAGGCCGCGCAGGGCAGGACGCGCTTCTGATCCTTCAGATAGGCTTCCGCCATCTCGATCGCGCTGGTGGCGGGGGCATAGAAGGCGCTGCCGGTCTTCAGCAGGCCGACGATTTCCGCGCCGCCGTCGCGGGTGCGCTGCACGATCTGGTCCAGCTTGTCCTGGGTCGTCCAGCCCATCTTGACCAGATCCGGCAGCGGGATGCCGCCCACGGTCGAATAGCGCACCAGCGGCACCATCGTGTCGCCATGGCCGCCCAGCACGAACGCCGTCACGTCCTTCATGGACACGCCAAATTCCAGCGACAGGAAGTGGCGGAAGCGCGCCGAATCCAGGACACCCGCCATGCCGCAGACTTTCTCATGCGGCAGGCCGCTGAACTCGCGCAGCGCCCAGACCATCGCGTCCAGCGGGTTGGTGATGCAGATGACGAAGGCGTTGGGCGCGTGCTTGGCAATGCCTTCGCCCACCGATTTCATGACCTTGAGGTTGATGCCCAGCAGGTCGTCGCGGCTCATCCCCGGCTTGCGCGGCACGCCGGCGGTGACGATGCAGACATCGGCGCCCGCGATGTCGGCGTAATCGTTGGTGCCTTTCAGCGCGGCGTCGAAACCCTCGGACGGGCCGGATTCCGCGATGTCCAGGGCCTTGCCCTGCGGCGTGCCCTCGGCGATGTCGAACAGGACGACATCGCCCAGTTCCTTCATCGCGGCCAGATGCGCCAGCGTGCCGCCGATCTGCCCCGCACCGATCAGTGCGATTTTGGGTCGGGCCATGGATAACCTCCGATTACAGGGTGATGGTTGCCGGGGTGGTTACGGGGTCGCAGCACGAATCGCAAGCCTCCGCCGCCGCAGCGCGGCACTGTTGGCGCTGACACTTGCCAATCGCCGTGCCGGGACGCATGGCTGGCGCAGGCAAGGGGGCGCGAATGCTGGATTTGACAGTCTGGGGCTGGGTGCTGGCGGTGATCGCCGCCGCGGCGGTGGGCCTTGCCAAGGGCGGGTTGGCGATGGTCGGCATGATCTCGGTCCCGATCCTGTCGCTGGTCATGTCGCCGGTGCAGGCGGCGGGGCTGATGCTGCCGGTCTATGTGGTGTCCGACATCGGCGGGCTGCTGGCCTTTCGCCATCACTTCGACATGCGGGTGCTGGCGACGGCCATCCCCGGCGCCTTGGCCGGAATCGGCATCGGCTGGGCAGGCGCCCATGTGGTGCCGGTCGAGGGCGTGACCTTCATCGTCGGCGCGGTCGGCGCGGTGTTTGCCCTGAACGCGCTGATCCGTCCGCCCTTGCCCGACCGGCAGCGCGAGCCCTCGGCCGGGCGGGGCACGCTGTGGGGGCTTTTGTCGGGCTATACCAGCTTTGTCAGCCATGCGGGCGCGCCGCCTTGGCAGGTCTATGTCCAGCCGCTGCGCCTGCCCGCGCTGATCTATGCCGGGACGACGACCTGGTTCTTCGCGATCTGCAACTGGGTCAAGCTGATTCCCTATGCCGCACTGGGCCAGTTGTCGGCGGCCAACCTGACGGCGGCGGCGATCCTGACTCCGGTGTCGCTGCTGGCGGTCTGGGCCGGGCTGCGGCTGGTCCGCATCATCCCGCAGGCGCTGTTCTACAAGCTGATCACCTGGGGCCTGCTGGCGGTGTCGCTGCGGCTGATCTGGCAGGCCTTGGCCTGACGCCGCAGCGCAGCAAGTTTGCGCTTGCCAAATCTGGCGCCGCAGGGCAGCGTCGCGCAAGATTGTTGCGAGGAGGTTTTCATGGCGCGTCCCTATCGTTCGGTTCTGTATATCCCCGCCGCCAATGCGCGGGCGATGGAAAAAGCCCAGGGGCTGCCCGCCGACGCGATCATCTTCGACCTTGAGGACGCGGTGGCCCCCGGCGAAAAGCCCGCCGCGCGCGATGCCCTGGCGGCGGCGCTGGCGAACGATTACGGCCCGCGCGCCCGGATCGTGCGGATCAACGGCCTGGCGACCGAATGGGGCGCAGACGACGCGCGCTTCTGCGCCGGGCTGGCGGGCGCGGATGCGGTGCTGATCCCCAAGGTGGACGGCCCTGCCGATCTGGACCGGGTGGCGGCGCTGATCCCCGGCCTGCCGCTTTGGGCGATGATGGAAACGCCGCTGGGGATGCTGAACGCCGCCGCCATCGCCGCCCATCCCCGGCTGGAGGGGATGGTGATGGGCACCAACGACCTTGCCAAGGAACTGGGCAGCCGCTTCCGCCCGGACCGGCTGCCGATGCAGGCGGGGCTTGGCCTCTGCCTGCTGGCCGCCAAGGCGCATGGCAAGGTGATCGTGGACGGCGTGTTCAACGCCTTCAAGGATGATGACGGGTTGCGCGCGGAATGCGAACAGGGCCGCGACATGGGGTTCGACGGCAAGACGCTGATCCACCCCGCCCAGCTTGCCATCGCCAACGACGCCTTCGCGCCCACCGAGGCCGAGATCGACCTGGCCCGCCGGCAGATCGAGGCTTTCCAGGCCGCCGCCGCCGAGGGCAAGGGTGTCGCCGTGGTCGACGGCAGGATCGTCGAGAACCTGCATGTCGAGACCGCCCGCAAGACCCTGGACAAGGCGCGGGCGATTGCAGAGATGGCCGGATAGGGGCAGGGTGGCGGCAATGACATCCAGCAAAGGAAAGCCAGATGGTTCTGCTGAGTCTCGGCGTGGCCCTGTGGTGGGCGGCGCATCTGTTCAAGCGCGCGGCCCCCGAACGCCGCGCGGCCCTGGGCGACACGGGCAAGGGGCTGGTCGCGCTGCTGCTGGTCTTGTCGGTGGTGCTGATGGTGATCGGCTACAAGCGGGCCGACGGGCCGGTCTGGTGGGGGCCGTCGCCCGCCACGGTCGGGATCAACAACCTGCTGGTGCTGCTGGCCTTCTATCTCTACGCCGCGGACGGGATGAAGACCCGCGTCACCGCCTGGCTGCGTCATCCGCAACTGACGGCCTTCTCGCTGTGGGCTGTCGCGCATCTGCTGGTGAACGGTGACCTGCCGTCGCTGGTGCTGTTCGGCGGGCTGCTGGCTTGGGCCGTGGTGGAAATCGCCGTGCTGAACCGCGCGGGCGCCTGGAAACGGCGCACCGGCCCGTTCCCGTTGCGCAAGGAGATCATGGCGGCCGTGGGCGCGGTCGTCGTCATGCTGGTCGTGGGCCTGATCCACGGCTGGGTCGGACCCTGGCCATTCGGAGGCTGACGTGACCACCATCTATCGCTGCATCACCGAGGACGACACCTCGCAATTCTGCCACCGCGTCAGCGAGGCGCTGTCGAAGGGTTGGTCGCTGCATGGCAGCCCCACCATGGCCTGGGATCCCGTCAAGGGCGTGATGCGCATGGGCCAGGCGATCACCAAGCAGATCAAGGCCGACTATCATCCCGACATGAAGCTGGGACAACAATGACCAAGACCAATCCGGGCCGTTTCTTCGAGGATTACCGCATTGGCCAGGTGATCCGCCACGCCGTCCCCCGCACCGTGGCCGAGGGGGAACGGGCGCTGTATCACGCGCTGTATCCCGCGCGTCACGCGCTCTATTCCAGCGACGAATTCGCCACCAGTTGCGGGCTGGACGGCAGCCCGATGGACGACCTGCTGGCCTTCCACGTCGTCTTCGGCAAGACCGTGCCGGATGTGAGCCTGAACGCGGTGGCGAACCTGGGCTATGCGCAGGGCCGCTGGCTGGCGCCGGTCTGGCCGGGCGACACGCTGCGGTCGGAATCGCAGGTGATCGGGTTGAAGCAGAACTCGAACGGGAAATCCGGCGTGGTCTGGGTCCGCACCCAGGGCCTGAACCAGATGGACGAACCCGTGCTGGATTACGTCCGTTGGGTGATGGTGCGCAAGCGCGACGCGGATGCCCCGGCGCCGGAAACCGTTGTGCCGGACCTGGCTCCGGCGGTCGCCGCCGACGATCTGATGATCCCCGAAGGACTGGATTTCAGCGATTACGACTTCGACCTGGCGGGCGAACCGCATCGCTGGGGCGACTATCAGGTGGGCGAGAAGATCGACCATGTGGACGGCGTCACCATCGAGGAGGCCGAGCATATGCTGGCGACCCGGTTGTGGCAGAACACCGCCAAGGTGCATTTCGACGCCACCCACCGCGAGGACGGCAAGCGCCTGATCTATGGCGGCCATGTCATCAGCATGGCCCGCGCGCTGTCCTTCAACGGGCTGGCCAATGCGCAGATGATCGTCGCGCTGAACGCGGGCGCCCATGCCAACCCCTGCTTCGCGGGCGACACAATTCGCGCCTGGTCCGAGGTTCTGGACAAGGCGGAAACCGATGCGCCGGGCGTCGGCGCGATCCGGCTGCGGCTGGTCGCGACCAAGGGCGACAGCGCGGCCTTCCCGCTGAAGGACGGCGACGGCCGCTATCTGCCCGAGGTGCTGCTGGATCTGGATTACTGGGCCTTGATTCCGGTCTAGCGCAAACATTCGCATCCGCAGCATCCCTTGTGATCACAGCCTGGCAGGTCGTGATCACAAAGGTCGCAAAGCGAGGAAATTAGGCGGCCGCTCTGGCATCTGGCGGTGACAGATGTCACAAATGCCGACAGAACACGCGCCAATCGCCAGCCCGCGAGGCCAGCCATGCCTGCGACGGGTCCAGCCAGAACCGTTTAAAGGAGCGCCGCATCATGGCCGATGTGAACCGGGGCAACCGGCCGCTTTCCCCCCATCTCCAGGTCTATCGCCTGCCCATCGCCGCCGTGACCTCGATCATGACGCGGATCACGGGCCATGCGCTTGTCGCGGGCATCCTGCTGCTGGTCTGGTGGCTGGTCGCCGCCGTCAGCGGCCCGCGCGCCTTCGCCGCCGCCGACTGGGTGGTGCGGTCCTGGATCGGCTTCATCGTCCTGACCGGGTCGGCCTGGGCGCTGTGGTTCCATACGCTGGCCGGCATCCGGCACCTGTTCTACGATTCGGGCCAGCTGCTGCGCATCGAAGAGGCCGAGCGCGCCAGCTGGGCCATCATCATCGGATCGGTGGTGCTGACGCTGATCTCTCTGATCCTGTTCTTCCTGTTCTGAGGGATACCATGCGCTATATCACCCCCCGCAAGGCAGCCCAGGGACTCGGCTCGGCCCATAGCGGCACCCAGGACCACTGGTTCCTGACCGTCAGCTCCTGCGCCCTTGTCCTGCTGGTCCCGGCCTTCATGCTGGTCATCGGCAAGGCGATCGGCCTGCCGCATCCCGAACTGGTGGCCTATTTCGGTCGCCCCTATCCTGCGCTGATCACGGCGCTGTTCATCGTCGTGGGCATGGTGCATTTCATCAAAGGCACCCGGATCATGATCGACGATTATTTCCAACACACGGCGCGCAAGGTGGCGATCATCGTTTCGGTGGTCTTTTCCTGGGCGGTCATCGCGGCGGCAGTCTTTGCCTTGGCCAAGATGACGCTGGTCACCATCGCGATCTGAGGACATCATGGCTGCTTACGACATTCATACGCATGATTACGACGTGGTCGTGGTGGGGGCCGGGGGCGCCGGTCTGCGCGCGACGCTGGGCATGGCGGAACAGGGGCTGCGCACCGCCTGCGTGACCAAGGTGTTCCCCACGCGGTCCCACACCGTCGCGGCGCAAGGCGGCATCGCCGCGTCGCTGTCGAACATGGGACCGGACAACTGGCAATGGCACATGTACGACACCGTGAAAGGGTCGGACTGGCTGGGCGATACCGACGCGATGGAATACCTCGCGCGCGAGGCGCCCAAGGCAGTCTACGAACTGGAACATTACGGCGTGCCGTTTTCCCGGACCGAGGAAGGCAAGATCTATCAGCGCCCCTTCGGCGGCCACACCACTGAATTCGGCGAAGGCCCCCCGGTGCAGCGCACCTGCGCGGCGGCCGACCGCACCGGCCACGCGATCCTGCACACGCTTTATGGGCAATCGCTCAAGAACAACGCGGAATTCTTCATCGAATATTTCGCGCTGGACCTGATCATCACCGACGGCGCCTGCACCGGCGTCGTCTGCTGGAAGCTGGACGACGGCACCATCCACGTCTTCAACGCCAAGATGGTGGTGCTGGCGACCGGCGGCTATGGCCGCGCCTATTTCAGCGCGACATCGGCCCATACCTGCACCGGCGACGGCGGCGGCATGGTGGCGCGCGCGGGCCTGCCCTTGCAGGATATGGAATTCGTGCAGTTCCACCCGACCGGCATCTACGGCTCGGGCTGCCTGATCACCGAAGGCGCGCGGGGCGAGGGCGGATACCTGACGAACTCCGAGGGCGAGCGGTTCATGGAACGCTATGCGCCCACCTACAAGGATCTGGCCTCGCGCGACGTGGTTTCCCGCTGCATCACCATCGAGATCCGCGAAGGCCGCGGCGTCGGTCCCGACAAGGACCACATGTATCTGAACCTGATGCACCTGCCGCCCGAGGCCCTAGCCGAGCGCCTGCCCGGCATCAGTGAATCCGCCAAGATCTTCGCGGGCGTCGATGTGACCAAGCAGCCGATCCCGATCCTGCCGACGGTCCATTACAACATGGGCGGCATCCCCACGAACTATTGGGGCGAGGTGCTGAACCCCACCGCCGACAACCCGGATGCGATCTTCCCCGGCCTGATGGCCGTGGGCGAGGCGGGCTGCGCGTCCGTCCACGGCGCGAACCGGCTGGGGTCGAACAGCCTGATCGACCTGGTGGTCTTCGGCCGCGCCGCCGCGATCCGCGCGGGTCAGGTGATCGACCGCGAAAGCCATGTCCCCGCCACCAACCAGGCCCAGGTGGACAAGGCGCTGGCCCGCTTCGACGCGCTGCGCAATGCCAACGGCACCACGCCCACTGCGGATCTGCGGCTGGAGATGCAGCGCACCATGCAGGCCGACGCGGCGGTGTTCCGCACCGACAAGACCCTGGCCGAGGGCGCCGAGAAGATGACGGGGATCGCCGCCAAGCTGGACGACCTCAAGGTCACCGACCGGGGTCTGATCTGGAACACCGACCTGATGGAAACGCTGGAGCTGACCAATCTGATGCCCAACGCCTTGGCGACGATCGTCGCGGCCGAGGCGAGGAAGGAAAGCCGGGGCGCCCATGCGCATGAGGACTGGCCCGAGCGGGACGACGCCAACTGGCGCAAGCACTCGCTTGCATGGGTGGATGGAAACGCGGTTAAACTGGATTACCGCCCCGTTCATCTGGACCCTCTGACCACGGAAGCAGATGGCGGGATCGACCTGAAGAAGATTGCTCCCAAGAAAAGGGTTTACTGATGCGCTTCCAGACTTTTGCCGCCCTGGGTCTTGCCGCCGCCGCCCTGGCGGGCTGCGTGGCCCCCGTTCCGCCCGCGACGACCGTCACCACGCCCCCCAGTGTGATCACCACGCCCACGGTGCTGGATGCGGCCTCGCGCCAGGTGGCCCGCACCGTGATCAACGCCGAGATGGAAAAGCGCCTGCCCGGCGCCAATGTCGCGCCCTATACCGATTGCGTGGTCAACAACGCCACCACGGCGGAACTGATCGACATCGCCCAAGCGTCCCGCGCGGGCGTGACGGGCACGGCGGACAGCGTGGCGGCCATCGTCTCGCGTCCGGCGACGACCCAGTGCATCGCCGCGGCGGCGCGCACGGCGTGACGTGATGCGCGCGCGGGCGGGACATATGGCGCTTTTGCTGGCGGGAACCCTGGCCGCCTGCGGCCCGGTGCCGGTCCAGCAGGCCGAACTGACCTGCCTGCGCGACGCCGAACTGACCGTCCGCCCGCGCACCAATGTGGCCCTGGGCGTCGGCACCGGCTTCGGCGGCGGCGGGACGCGCGGCTTCGGCAGCGTTTCGGTCGATCTGTCGGGCGACTATCTGGCGGGGCGCGATCCTTCGCAGGTCTATGACCGCTGCGTGCAGCGCCGCTCCGGGCAGATGCCGCGCCGCCCGCTGACCGAACAGCCGGGCTGGACGGGCTGAGATGGCGGGCGCAGGGCGGACAGGGCAGGGGGCGCGGCGCCTGATCGTCCATCTGGGCGTCCAGAAGACCGGCAGCACCGCGATTCAGCGGCACCTGCGCCGCAACGCCGACGCGCTGGCGGACCATTTGGTGATCCGTACGCCCGAGGAAGGATCGCCCATGCGTCCCCTGGGCCGGGCGGCGGTGGCCTTCAGCCTGGATCCGTCCGGGGACCGCGCACAGGCGTTGAAGCTGGCCTTCCGCGCGGTGCTGGATACGCTGCCCGGCAATGACGTGCCGGTGCTGGTCAGCCACGAGAACCTGGCAGGCGCCATGCCCGGCAATGGCGGCGAGGTGCGGCTGTATCCCGCCCTGCCGCAGATCGCCGCGCTGCTTCTGGCCGAAGCGCGGGATTTCGCGGTCGATTTCGCGATCTACACCCGCCAGCAGAAGGCCTGGCGCCCCTCGGTCTGGGCGCAGGCGGTGCGCACCGACGGCTATGGCCGCAGCCTGGCCGAGTTCGAGACCGAGACGGCGGGCCTTCCCGGATGGGGCGACCTGATGCGCCGCCTGACGGCCGAAGTCGGCGGCCGCGTGACCCGCTTCAAGCTGGAGGACGAGGCCGATCCCCTGCGCCCCGGCCGCCAGTTGCTGCGCCATGCGGGGATCGGGGACGACCTGATCGACGCGCTGGCTCCGCTGGACGGGCCGTCCAACAGCCGCCTGAACACCGGCGCCACCGAATTCCTGCGCCGCCTGAACGGGCTGGCGCTGAACCCGCACGCGCATGGCCGGATCGTCGATCTGGTCGCCCGCGCCGAACATCTTTTCGCGGCGGATGTGCCGCAAGGCACTTCCTGAGAGGAGCACCCAATGGTCCAGTTCACCCTGCCCAAGAACAGCCAGATCCGCGTCGGCAAGACCTGGCCCGCGCCCCAGGGCGCGACCAATGTCCGCAAGTTCAAGATTTATCGCTGGGATCCCGATACGGGCGAAAATCCGCGCCTGGACACCTATTTCGTCGATCTGGACAAATGCGGGCCGATGGTCCTGGACGCGCTGATCAAGATCAAGAACGAGATCGACCCGACCCTGTCCTTCCGCCGGTCCTGCCGTGAGGGGATCTGCGGTTCCTGCGCGATGAACATCGACGGCGGCAACCACCTGGCCTGCATCTATGGCATCGACGAGGTGAAGGGCGACGTGTCGATCTATCCGCTGCCGCACATGCCGGTGGTCAAGGATCTGGTCCCCGACTTGACGCATTTCTATGCCCAGCACGCCAGCGTGAACCCCTATCTGATCACCAAGTCGCCCACGCCCGGCAAGGAATGGAAGCAGTCCATCGAGGACCGCAAGAAGCTGGACGGGCTGTACGAGTGCATCCTGTGCGCCTCCTGTTCGACCGCCTGCCCGTCCTACTGGTGGAGCGGCGACCGCTATCTGGGTCCGGCGGCACTGCTGCACGCCTATCGCTGGATCATCGATTCGCGCGACGAGGCGACTGGGGAGCGGCTGGACGATCTGGAGGATCCCTTCAAGCTGTATCGCTGCCACACGATCATGAACTGCACCAATACCTGCCCCAAGGGGCTGAACCCGGCCAAGGCGATCGCGTCCATCAAGCACATGATGGTCGACCGGATGGTGTAAAAGCCGGGGGCTTCGCGCCCCCGGACCCCCGCGGGGTATTGGGACAAAGAAGAAGGGCCGGAGGTTTTGCCTGTGGCCCTTTTGCTGCGAGTCGCTTGTTTGTCGCTGGAAAAGGTCCAGTGGACCTTTTTCCGGGCGCTTTTCACCCCTCGACCTTGGTGAAGTCGGCGATCTGCTGGCCTGCGGCGCGGATGCGGTGCAGCAGGTTCAGGCGGTTGCGGCGGACGATCTGGTTGTCGGTGTTGACCTGCACCGTGTCGAAGAAGGCGTCGATGGGCGCGCGCAGGGCGGCGATGGCCGTCATGGCGGCGGGGAAGTCTTCCGCCGCGATGGCCTGCTTGATCGCGGGTTCGGCGGTATCGAGGGCGGCGAACAGGGCGCGTTCCTGGTCGGTTTCGGCGAATTTCGCGTCGGCGCCGAAGCTGTATTCGACGCCGTCCTTTTCCTCGGCCTGCGCCAGGATGTTCCCGGCGCGCTTGAGGCCCTGGGTCAGGTTTTTCCCGTCATCGGTTTGCAGCATGGCGTTGAGCGCGGTGGCGCGGTTCACCACGAGCACGAGGTCGTCATTGCCGGGCTGCGCCAGCACGGCGTCGATGATGTCGTGGCGGATGCCCTGGTCGCGGAGGTAGACCTTGAGGCGGTCGTGGAGGAAGGAGAGGAGGTCGGTGCGCCATTCTCCGACAACCCACTTCATCTCATGACCCGTCGCGTTAGCGATTTCACCGCTAACTTGATTGACCGACTTGAATGCAATCTCGGCTGTTTCGCCCAGTGGTAAACCTACACTCTCAGCAGCCTCCTTCAGGCTTCGTTTTATCTTGTCCGCTTTAGCATTGTATTCGTCAGAAATACTATTGTTGGCAAAATGGATAAGGTCAGAAATTCTGATTGCATTTTTGCTCTCCAGTACTAACCGAATAACCCCCAACGCCGCCCGCCGCAGCGCATAGGGATCCTTCGAGCCGGTAGGCTTCTCATTAATCGCCCAGAACCCGGTCAGTGTGTCGATCTTGTCAGCCAAGGCCACCGCCACCGAAACCGGCGCAGTCGGCACCGCATCGGATGGCCCAAGCGGCGAGTAATGGTCGCGGGCGGCATCCGCTACCGCCTCGGGCTGGCCTGCCGCAAGAGCGTAATACCGGCCCATGGTGCCTTGCAGTTCGGGGAACTCTCCAATCATCGCGCTGCGCAGGTCCAGCTTGGCCAGCTTTGCGGCCTGTTCGGCCTGGTTCGCGTCGGCGCCGACCAAGGGCGCGATCTCTCGGGCTAGCGCCGCGATCCGCGCAACACGATCCGCCTGTGACCCCAGCTTGTTGTGGAACGTCACCGATTTCAGACCCTCGGCCCAGGCCTGCATCCCCGCCTTCGCCTCGCGCAGGTCGTTTTCCCAGAAGAACGCGGCGTCCGACAGGCGCGCGGCCAGCACCCGCTGGTTCCCGGCCAGGATCGTCGCGCCGTCGTCCGGGGTCTCGATATTGGCGACAGTCACAAAACCTTCGATGCGGCCGGTCTTGGGGTTCTTGGCCGAGAAGAACTTCTGGTGTTCCTTCATCGAGGTTTGCAGCACCTCGGGCGGCAGGTCCAGGAAGCGGTCCTCGATCACGCCCATCAGGGGGACGGGCCATTCGACAAGGCCCGCGACCTCGGACAGAAGCCCGTCGTCGGGGACGATCTGCCAGCCGCGCGCGAAGGCGAGATTTTCGGCCTGCTGGCGGATCGCGGCCTCGCGTTCGGCGCTGTCCAGAATCACATGGGCACGGCGCAGTTTCGCGGCGTAATCGTCAAAGCCCGTGACGGTGAAGGCATCGGGGGACAGGAAGCGATGCCCGCGCGTGTTGTTGCCCGCCGTGATGCCTTCGACCGCCAGGGGGACGACGGTGGCGCCCGCTTCGTCCGACAGCAGGCAGAGGATCGAATGCAGCGGGCGGACCCAGCGGAGCGAACCCGCACCCCAACGCATCGACTTGGGCCAGGGGAAGTTGCGGATGGTGGCGTCCAGGACCTCGGCCACGATTTCCGAGGCGGGGCGGCCCGCGCGTTCGATCACGGCGAACCAGACCTGGCCCTTCTTGTCGTCGCGGGCCTGCAACTGGTCGCGGGTCAGGCCGGTCGAACGCAGGAAGCCTTCCAGCGCGGCGTCCGGCGCGTCGGTGCGGGGGCCCTTGCGTTCCTCGCGCGTGGTGGGGCTGTTGGCCGTCAGCCCCTCGACCGTCAGGGTCAGGCGGCGCGGCGTGGAAAACGCCCCGGCCGAGGCATAGGTCAGCCCGGCGTTCACCAAGCCGTCGGTCACAAGCTTCCTCAGATCCTCGCGGGCGCGGGCCTGCATCCGGGCGGGGATTTCCTCGGAAAACAGTTCGATCAGCAGGTCGGGCATCAGTCCATCACTCCGCGTTCCGGGGTCTTGTCGTTCATTTGGTGCCAGCCGAAGGCGCGGCCGTCGGGATAAACGGCGATCACGCGGTCCACGTCGGGCCGGATTTCGGGCCGGGACAGATAGGCGGCGGCCACGCCCGATTCCAGGTCGCGGGTTAGCTGGGCATAGTCGAAGCAGCCGAACCATGAGGGCGCCGCCAGCGGCGTCGGCTGGGCAAAGGGTTCCGCGCCCGCGGGCAGGGGTTCGGCCAGGCGGAAACAGGCGCGCCACCGCAGGGGGGAACTGTCGGCGTCGATCGCCTCGACCCCGGTGGTCGCCAGGGGAAGGGGGGCGCCGTCAACCATCACGGTCGGTGCCACGGCCGAGGGGTCCAGCCGGTCGTAGAAATGATATTCCTGCAAATACCACATGCCGCCGCCCGCGATCACGGCGGCGGCCAGCAGGCCGATGCCGATGATCTTGCCGTTCATGCCTGGGCCGCTTCCGTGGTCACGAACAGGTCGGCGCAGGCTTTCGCCAGCGCCCGGACCCGGCCGATATAGGCCTGCCGTTCCGTGACCGAGATCACGCCGCGCGCATCCAGCAGGTTGAAAATATGGCTGGCCTTGATCGCCTGGTCATAGGCCGGGTGGGCCATGGGGATGGTCCGCCCCGCGCCGTCCACCGGGTCGGCGGCGAGGATCCGGGCGCATTCGGCCTCGGCATCCTTGAAGTGCTGGAACAGCATGTCCGTATCGGCCTGATCGAAGTTCCAGCGGGAATATTCCTGCTCGGTCTGGCGGAAGATGTCGCCATATGTCAGCGGGATCGGCGCGCCGGGATCGTTGAAGGGCATGTCCATCACATGCTCGACCCCCAGCACATACATCGCCAGCCGTTCCAGCCCATAGGTCAGCTCGCCCGAAACGGGGCGGCAGTCATGGCCGCCGACCTGCTGGAAATAGGTGAACTGGCTGACCTCCATGCCGTCGCACCAGACCTCCCATCCCAGGCCCCAGGCGCCCAGCGTGGGGGATTCCCAGTCATCCTCGACGAAGCGCACGTCATGGACCAGCGGATCCAGGCCGATGGCGCGCAGGCTGCCCAGATACAGGTCTTGCAGGTTCGCGGGCGACGGCTTGATGATGACCTGATACTGGTAATAGTGCTGAAGCCGGTTCGGGTTTTCGCCATAGCGCCCGTCCGTGGGGCGTCGCGAGGGCTGGACATAGGCCGCCGCCCAGGACTTGCCGCCCAGGCTGCGCAGCGTGGTGGCCGGGTGGAAGGTGCCCGCGCCCACCTCCATGTCATAGGGTTGCAGGATCGCGCAGCCCTGTTCGGCCCAATAGGCTTGCAGGCGCAGGATGATCTCCTGAAAGCTGCGGGGTCGGTTGGGGCTGGTCATCGGGGCCGTCCTTTGCATAGATCAGCACATGCTTGCGCGCCTTCTAGGCGGCGCGGGGAACAGGGTCAATAAAGGCCGGAAAAGGGGATGGGAATGCGGCGACTGGCTTTCGTGGTGATGGCGGCGGGACTGCCGATGGCGGGCTTCGCGCAGGACGCCGTGATCCGCATCGAGGCCAAGCGGGGCGGCGACGTGGCCGAGGCCGCCGCCCGCTGGGCCAGCCAGTTGGGCGATGTGGTGACCTTTCCGCTGCCGCGCGGCTGGACCGCCATCGCCATCGGGCCGCTGACGCCCGAGGAGGCGGGCGAGCGCATCGGCGCGCTGAAAGAGGCACGGCAGATCCCGGCGGACAGTTTCGTCACCGTGCCGGGCGAGGATGTGGTGCTGACCCCGGTAGGCCAGACCGCGCCCGTGGCCGAGGCGCCGGCTGCCGCGCCAGAACCCGCCGTGCCGCAGCCGGATCTGCCCGCGCCGGGCGCCTATCTGCGCCTGCAATCGGTCCCGTCGCGGACAGATGCGGACGCGGCCCTTGTCGAATGGCGCAAGACCTTCCCCGAGGCGGGGCTGGCGGGCCTGCCGAACGGCTGGTTCGGGGTGGTTCTGGGTCCGCTGGACCGGGCTGCCGCCGATGCCTGGCTGAAGGTTTTCAAGGATGGCGACCTTGTCCCGAACGACGCTTTCGTGTCGGACGCCGCCGATCTGGCGGCGGTGGTCCAGGCGGGGCAGGCGCCGAACCTGCCCGCGCCCCCGGCCGCCCCCGGCGAAATGCCGCCGCTGGACCAGGTGCAGCGCGCGCTGCGTTGGGCGGGCGTCTATGACGGAGAGATCGACGGCAAGGACGGCCCGCGCACCCGCGACGCCATCCGCGCCGAGATTCTGGCCGAACGCCTGTCCACCGACCCCGGCACCGCGATGCGCGAGTTGATCGCACGCCGCGACGCCTGGCGGGCCGAGGTCGGGCTGGAAACGCTGGAGGACGCGGCGACCGGGCTGTCGCTGCTGGCGCCGATGGACCGGCTGGAGTTCGACCGGACGGAACGGGCGCTGTCGATCTATGGTCCCAGGGACGGGTCCGGCGCGGCGCTGATCCTGTTCAGCCAGCCCGGCGGGCAACAGGAGCTGCTGGATCTGTCAGGCCTTGTCACCGCGCTTGGCTGGGTGCCGCAGCCGACCCGCACCATCAAGCCCGGCCATGTGCTGCTGGAAGGCTCGAACGAGGCTCATATCGGCCGGGCCGAAGGCTGGGTCCGCGATGGCCGGGCCGAGGGCTTCGTGCTGATCTGGCCCGTGGGCGACGCGCAGGCGCAGGCGCCGATCGCGGCGGAGATGTCGGATAGTTTTGCGCGCAAGGGTCCGGCGGTGAATGAGGGGGCGTCAAGTGAAGCGACTTTGCCGGTAGAGTGAAACCGGACCACTGACAGTCGGGGTTAGTCGCGGTGTGCAATGCGGACCAATGAGACAGTCAGAGAAGTGGGGCAAGTTGATGTGGAAATCTGGCGTGACGCCGAAGCCTAGGTTAGGGCGTGTTGACAAAAGGGATTCACCGGGCGCGGTGATCGTGATTCAAGCTGGTATCTGCAATGGAGACCAGCGTGGCACGAAACCTGATGTCGAACGACGAGTGGGCGTTCTTTGAACGCTTCATCCTGGCTGTCCGTTCTCCGAACGGCCGCAAGCCCACGAACCATCGGCTTGTTCTGGATGGGATTTTCTGGATCGCCCGAACGGGGTCGCCCTGGCGCGACCTGCCGGAAGAGTTCGGCAAATGGTCGTCTGTCTATCGGCAGTTCCGGCGCTGGACGTTGGCGGGGCTGTGGGAACAGATCCTGGAGGCGCTGAACGAGAGCCGGATCGTGCCGGATGCGCTGCAGATGATCGACAGCACCGTGGTTCGCGCTCATCATCAGGCAGCGGGCGCAAAAGGGGGACTCCGCGCCAAGGTTTCGGCCGCTCGCGAGGTGGCTTCACGACCAAGATCCATCTGCGGGTCAATGCGGCAGGCCTGCCCATGAGAACCGAGATCACGGCCGGGCAGACATCGGACTACCTCGGCTTCGATCTGGTCATGGCTGACAACCTGCCCGAGCCAAGCGTTCTGCTCGCAGACCGCGGCTACGACTCCGACAACATCCGCAAGACCATGGAGGTGCGCGACGTGGTGCCGGTCATCCCCATGCGCAAAACCCGGAAGCTACGGGTCGCCGTTGACCGCAGGCTCTACCGCCTGCGCAATCTCGTTGAGCGGTGCTTCAACAAGCTCAAGAATGCCCGTCGCGTCGCCACCCGCTACGACAAGACCGCCGAAAGCTTCCTGGGCTTCATCGACATCACGTCGATCCGCCTCTGGCTCCGCCATTTGTCAACATGACCTA
>NZ_JBQEOI010000016.1:0-72198 GCF_052045125.1 Paracoccus sp. 22332 | reverse complement strand
CTAGGGTCAGGATGCATTGATTTCTGTTGCGCTGCGTGATTCACGCCTCCGAAAACGGAGCGGTGACATGAGCGATCTCTTCTGGCTGACCGACGCGCAGATGGCGCGCCTGGCTCCCTTCTTTCCCAGGTCGCACGGGAAGCCCCGGGTTGATGACAGACGGGTGCTGAGCGGGATTATTTTCATCAATCGCAATGGCTTGCGTTGGCGCGATGCGCCCGCCGCGTATGGCCCACATAAGACGCTCTACAGCCGGTGGAAGCGTTGGAGCGAAAAGGGCATCTTCGCGCGGATGATGGCCGGGCTGGCGGCGGAACACGGCGAGAAAACGACCGTGATGATCGACGCAACATACCTCAAGGCCCATCGAACGGCGACCAGCATGGCCGCCAAAAAGGGGGGCGTGGTCGCCTGATCGGTCGAACCAAAGGCGGTATGAACACCAAGCTGCACGCCATCTGCGACAGTCAGGGGCGACCGATCGACCTGTTCGTCACCGCTGGACAGGTCAGCGATTATATCGGCGCTCGGGCCCTGCTGAGTGGCCTGCCAAACGTCAAATGGCTACTCGGGGATCGTGGCTATGACGCTGACTGGTTCAGAGAAGCGTTGCAGGACAAGGGGATACGTGCCTGCATCCCAGGCCGGAAGAAACGCAAGACGCCGATCAAATACGATAAGCGGAGATACAAGCGGCGTAACCGCATCGAGATCATGTTCGGCAGGCTCAAGGACTGGAGGCGCGTCGCGACCCGCTATGACCGATGCCCCAAGGTCTTCCTCTCAGCCATCGCCCTCGCGGCTCTCGTCATCTATTGGTTATGAATCCTGACCCTAGGCCCGGCTGGGGTCAGTGCAATCTCCTGCCAGTGCATCGAGAATCGAGCAATCCGGATGCCCATCGCCCGCACAGCTCTGAACCAACTGCTGCAGGGCAGTGCGCAGCTGCGCCAGATCAGCCAGCCTTTCGTCGACCTGGGCGAGATGGCGCGCGGCGATCTCGCGCACGTCGGCACTGCTGCGGCTCGTGTCTTCGTTCAGCATCAGAAGGTCGCGACAGTCCTGCAGCGAAAAGTCGAGCCGTCGCGCGCGGCTCAGGAAGCGCAGCCGGTGGACATCAGCAGGGCTGAAATGGCGATAGCCGTTCACCCCGCGCTGCGGGGTCACAAGACCGATGTCCTCATAGTATCGGATCGTCTTGGAGGTGAGACCCGACGCCCGCGCGGCTTCGGCGATGTTCATTCCAGTCCTCCCTTGCCCTGAAGGGTGCCACGTGCACCCTGACCAGGGACACGGCAAGAATGCAGCCGGGACCCGCCCCCGATCACGGCCAGGATGCCCAAGATCAGCGATCTAGCGAATGCCGTTTGCAACCTGAACCTCGCGCACGAAGCGGATGATCCCGGCCAGCTCCGGGTCTGTGAGCCCCGGCACCGGAGGCATGTTTCCGAAGGGCCAGTGATGGGCACGCACCCCGTTGCGTGCTGCCAGGACGAAAGCCATGTCGCCGTGGTGGCTCGGCTCATAGATCATGTGGATCAGCGGTGGCGCGATCCCCACCCGCCCCTCGGCATCGATGCCGTGGCAGGATGCGCAGTTGGCGGCGAAGGCCTGCTGACCGGCTTGGGCTTCGGGTGACAACGTGGCCGGCAGGGTTACAGCGACAAGAGCCTGGCCCTCTTCGGCCGGCCTTGCATCGGATTGGCCCCAGAGCCACCAGGCACCGCCTGTGGCGATCGCGGCACTTGCAGCGAGAAGAACAGTTCGCATGATGTCTTTCCTCTGAATGGCTCGCGCGACGGGTGAGCCGCGCGAGCGGTGCCGGAGAGGCTTTGTTCGGTGAGCTGTAGCTCGGACTGGCGCCAGGAAACCCGGCGCCAGATTCTGCGATCCGGTCAGTTCGACGACCCATGGACGATGCCGTTCGGGCGGTCGCCCACCGGCACCGATCCGACGACCTCCTGGCGCGCGACGTCGATGACCGAGACGCTGTCGTCCGCGATGTTGGTCACAAACACGAAGGCGCCGTCCGCTGAAACCGATACGCCATGCGCGCCAGAAGCGGTTTTCAGCGTCCTGGCAACCTCGCCGGTCGCCGTGTCGATCACCGATACGGTGTCGTTCGGCGCGGCTTCGGTCCCCTGGTTGGCGACGTAGACCTGCCTGCCATCGGGGGTGGCGATCATCTGGATCGGATTGGGACCGACCTCGATCCTGTCCGTGACCTCGCGCGTGGCGGTGTCGATCACCGCCACGCGGTTCTCGTCGCGCAGCGAGACATAGACCTTTCCGCCGTCTGGGGTGAAGCCGACCTGGACCGGCGCCGTGCCCACCGGGATGCGTGCCGCCTCGGTCAGGCTGGCCGTGTCGATGACCGAGACTGTGCCGTCCTCGACATTGGCGACGTAAAGCTCGGCGCCATCCGGGCTGAGGCGCAGCCCATGCGGATAGGCGCCGGTCTCGACGCGGGCGGTGACGGCACCTTGGGCCAGATCGACCACCGCCACCTCGTCGCTGCCCGACAGCGAGACGAAGGCGCGCCCCTGCCGGTCGGCCACCACATGGGCGGGATGCGCGCCGACCTCGACCGTGGCCGCGGGCTTCGACAGATCCTGCGGATCGAGCATCACCAGAAGGCCCGCGGTATCGCCGCCCGCATGATCGTGCCCATCCCCGTGGTCGCCACTAGTCGGGGTGCCGACCGCCAGAAGGAAGCGCCCGTCCGGCGTCAGGTCGACGTTATGGGGCGCCACCGGGATCGGCGTTGTGGTCACGGTCCCGGTGCCCAGGTCGAGGGCGCTGATGGAGCTGCCGCCTTCGTCGGCGGACCAGACGGTGCCGCCGGTCCGGCCGAAGTCGATGGCCTCGGACTGGGCCTTCTCCTTCAGCCAGGCTTCCATCTCGGCGATCTCGCGCTCCTGCGCGGCGATGATCTGCTCGGCCCATGCCCTGGTCTGGGGATCATCGCCGTGTTGCTGCACGATCCGGGCCATGTCGATCGCGCCCTGATGATGCGGGATCATGCCCCGCACGAAGGCTGTGTCGGGGTCATCGGCCATGACGCCTTCCATCATCGGCCCGTGCATTGCGTCCATCGCGTCCACATAGGCGCGGGTGAACTCGGGGGCGTTCCCATCGCCGGCAGCTTTCGATGCATCGACCGCACCGTGCATCATCCCGCCCTGCATCATCTGCTGCATGGCACTTAGGCACTCGGCCGGCATGGCCTGCATCATGGTCCGCATCTGGTCAGGCATACCCGGCATCGGCATCGTCGGGGCGGCAGGCGGGGCGGCCTGTTCCTGCGCCTGTGCAGGGTGGTTGGTGTCATGCCCGGCCTGCGCCAGGGCAACAGTCGGCAGCCCGGCTGCGAGGCCAAGGGAAAGGGCGATTGCAGTTCGTTTCATTGCTGTTCATCCATGCTGACGGGAAGGCAGCGTCACGCAGCGGACGCGCGGTTCCCGATGATCGGTGATGGCTGGATGGCGTTTCCGGTCTGTCGACCGAGGCGGCCGGACGGCGTGGACCTGTCAGGCCCGGAACGCCTTCACACGACGATGGATGAACGGGGTGGCCGCAGGATTCCCTCGGGAGTCCGCCCCAAGCGACCCACCAGGATGCCGAGGCGGGTCTCCCCGCCGGAAGGCGGATCGGCCCGGGGGCTCTCCGGCAGAAGGGCGGCGATCGTGCAGAACTGGGCGCAGCAGTCGTCCTGGGAACCCGGCCCACTCCCGCCGGAACCGTCCTGATCTCCGGAAGTCGTCCGGGCACAGCCGGACGGCGCATGAGAATGATCGCAGCCCTGGTCCAAGCTCGCGGCGACAGCCCGCTCGGCATGGTCCGTGTGTGCTGCCGGGAGGGAGTGGGCTCCGGCCTGTAGACCCAGGGCGGCGAAAGCCAGGAACAGGAATGCGGTCGCGAGCCATTGCCTCCAGCAGCCGCGAAGCCCCATGCCCTTTGCCACACCCCTGTTCATCGGACCGTTCGTTCTCTTCCTCTGGACCGTCTCAGGCTTCCTGCCTGCTCAGGAAGCAGGGAAGCGGCCATTTTCCGTCAGTGCCCTCATCACACCACGTCGTGCGGGAAGACGACACCTGAAACCGGCCAGGGCAGGTTGCGACATGATGCCGCCCGTCGAAGGTGCTGACGATCGATTCTGGCCGCCTTCCGGTCATCACAGCTTCACCCCCCGCAGCCGGGACGCGTTCGCGATCACGCTGACCGAGGACAGCGCCATGGCGGCGGCCGCGATGATCGGCGACAGCAGGATGCCGAAGAACGGATACAGCACACCGGCCGCGACCGGGATGCCGAGCGCGTTGTAGATGAAGGCGAAGAACAGGTTCTGGCGGATGTTGCGCATCACCGCCTGCGACAGCCGCCGCGCCCGCACGATACCCGTGAGATCGCCCTTGAGCAGCGTGACGCCCGCGCTCTCCATCGCCACGTCCGTGCCGGTGCCCATCGCGATGCCGACGTCGGCTGCTGCGAGCGCCGGGGCATCGTTCACACCGTCCCCCGCCATTGCCACGACTTCCCCCGCCGCCTTGTGCCGCTGCACGACCTCGCTTTTCTGATCCGGCAGGACCTCCGCCTCGACCTCGTCGATGCCGAGCTGGCGCGCGACGGCCTTGGCCGTCGTCCAGTTGTCGCCGGTGAGCATGACAACCCGGATGCCCTGCCCCTTCAGGGCGGCAAGCGCCTCGGGCGTCGATGGCTTGACCGGGTCCGCAATGGCGAAGATGGCGGCCACCTGCCCATCGACGCCCATGAAGATCGCCGTCGCCCCGTCCTCGCGCAGCCTGTCGGCCTGCTCGGCCAAGGGCGCGACATCGACCCCCTGCTCGGCCAGGAACTTCGCGTTGCCGAGCGCGACGCGCCGCCCGTCGACGGTGCCGAGCGCGCCCTTGCCGGTGGGAGAATCGAAATCCGCGACTGGCGCGGGCGCGATCCCCCGTTCCTCCGCCGCGCGGACGATGGCGAGTGCCAGCGGATGCTCGCTCGCCCGCTCGACGCTGGCGGCCAGGCGCAGGGCTTCCTCCTCAGTGAAACCTGCTGCGGGAACAATGGCCGTCACCGCAGGCCGGCCCTCGGTCAGCGTCCCGGTCTTGTCGACGATGATGGTGTCGATCTTCTCCATGTGCTCCAGGGCCTCGGCGTTCCGGATGAGGACGCCGGCCTGGGCGCCACGCCCGACGCCGACCATGATCGACATGGGTGTCGCCAGCCCGAGCGCGCAGGGACAGGCGATGATGAGGACGGACACGGCAGCGACGAGCCCGAAGGAAAAGCGCGGCTCGGGTCCCCAGATCGACCAGGCAATGAAGGCGAGGAGGGCGACCCCAATCACCGCGGGCACGAACCAGCCCGACACCTGGTCGGCAAGCCGCTGGATCGGGGCACGACTGCGCTGCGCTTCCGCGACAAGCTGGACGATCTGCGACAGCATGGTGTCGCGGCCAACACGGCGGGCCTCGATCACCAGGGCACCGGACTGGTTCATGGTCCCGCCGATCGCCGATGCGCCGATCTCCTTCGTCACCGGCATGGACTCGCCGGTCACCATCGATTCATCGACGGCACTGCGTCCCTCGATCACCTCGCCATCGACCGGCACCTTCTCGCCCGGCCGGACCCGCAGACGATCACCGACATGGACGGTATCGAGCGGAACCTCTTCCTCGGTGCCATCCACGTCGATGCGACGCGCGGTCTTTGGCGCCAGGTCGAGCAGCGCGCGGATCGCGCCGCTGGTGCTCTCGCGGGCGCGCAATTCCAGCACCTGCCCCAGCAGCACGAGCACGGTGATGACCGCGGCCGCCTCGAAATAGACGGCGACCGAGCCGTCATGCTGGCGGAAGGCGTCGGGGAAGATGCCCGGCGCCAGCGTCGCGACGACGCTGTAGATCCAGGCCGCCCCCGTGCCCATGGCAATCAGGGTGAACATGTTCAGGTTTCGCGTGACCAGCGACTGCCAGCCGCGCTGGAAGAAGGGCCACCCGGCCCACAGGACCACCGGAGTCGCGAGGATCAACTGGATCCAGTTCGAGCTGCGTTGGCTGACGAGGTGATCGAGCCCTAGCAGGTGCCCTCCCATTTCCAGCAGGAACACAGGGATCGTCAGCACCAGCCCGATCCAGAAGCGACGGCGCATGTCGATCAGTTCGAGATTGGGCTCGGCTTCCAGGCTGACCAGAACAGGTTCCAGTGCCATGCCGCAGATCGGGCACGACCCCGGCCCGACCTGCCGGATCTCGGGGTGCATGGGACAGGTGTAGATCGTCCCTTCGGGCACGGGCTCGGCCTTGGCCGCCGCCGCGGCCGGGTCGAGGTAGCGCTCCGGCTCGGCCAGGAACTTCGCGCGGCAACCTGCCGAACAGAAGTAATAAGGCCGGCCGGCGTGCTCCGCCTTGTGCTGCGTCGCATGGGGATCGACCATCATGCCGCAGACCGGGTCCTTGATCTGATGCGCGCCGTCACTCGGAGCCGTCGCCGGGGCGTGCGAGTGCTCTGACCCGTGGTGGCTGGAATGAACATGCCCGTGATGGTGATGCTGATGGTCGCCGTCGCGAGAGCTGCTCTCCATGTGGAGGGAGGCTGGGTGTTGGTCTTTGCTCTTGCTGGCCATCATGTACCTCGTTTGGAAGCTACCCGAGAATCGCCCGCGCTTGTCGTGCACCTTCCTGTCGCTGGAAGGTCAAGAAAAATCATGAAGCGGAAGCCGTTGCATCAATCGTCATGATGAACGCTCCTCATTTCGGAGTTTCCCGGAACGACCTGTCGGAACCGGCATGGCCGCCGCGAGACAACCGACATGAGTTCACCTCCTGTAGACGCGCCAGGCACTCCTTGCTGTCGTTGTGGCCGCCGCAGCTTCAAGCTCCGGCGGCCCGAGTCCTTACTGCTGGCCCGCGTTCTTCTCGACCCAGGCGGTCATCTCCTCGATTTCAGGGCCTTGGGCATCAATGATCTTCTGAGCCATCGCTTTCGACTCCTCGTCGTCGCCATACTTCAACTCGACTTCGGCCATGGCGATGGCGCCGGCATGATGCGCGATCATCCCGCAGTGGAAGGCAAGGTCGGGGTCCTTGATGGTGTGGGTGGCCATCATCGGGCCGTTCATCTCCATCATGGCCTGCATGGAGGCCTGCTGGGCCTCATCCATTCCTTCCATGCCGCCCATCATGCCGGACATGTCCATGCCCTGCATCATCCCCGGCATTCCGGACTGCTGGATTGCGTCCTGGCAGCCCTGCGGCAGGATCGACAGGTCCGTCATGGAGCCCCCCTGTCCCGCCATGTGGCCCGCCTGCCCCCCGGTCCCGCTCTCCTGAGCAAGAGCCGCGGGCGCGGCGAGAAGGGCAGCGAAGATGGCGGCTAGCTCGAACTTACGCATGAAGGTTCTCCTTTGATGTAACTGGTTTCTGGTGCGTTCAGGCGGCCATTTTCCGGCAGCTTTCGGCGCACCGGCGGCAGGCATCGACGCATTCCTGCATGTCGCCGACCTGCTCGCAGCTCCGGGCGCACTCCTCGCAGACTTCAGCGCAGACCGCGCAGGTGCGCTTGTGAAGATCGCTGCCCATCAGCATGAAGTTTGCCGAGGTCTGGCAGATCTCGGCGCAGGCTATCATGAGCCGAAAATGCTCCGGCTCGACATGCCGTCCGCCTGCCTCCAGGCAGTGGTTCATGGCCATGCTGAGGCAAACGCCGTGGCAGCGCTGGCAGTCGTCGATGCAGCTCTGCATTTCAGTAGACATCTGGTGCATGTGGCTTCTCCGTTGCGAAAGCGCCGGAAACAGGAAGCGGCGAGCGCGGCGCCAGTCTCACCGCATCGAGGACGCAAGGTGAAAACCTCGCGTTCATTGACCGCAATCCGCCCGTCTGAGGCTTGGGAGTGGGCGCCCACCTCTTCAATCAGGCTTGGCGCTTCACTTCCGATGGAACGCGATCAGATCCGATAGGGGAGCCGTGGAGGACGACGCAGCCCTTCAGGGTCGTGCCCCGCCAATGAGGAGACAACGAACGGGGATTTCGACCGTACGCCCCAAGGCTCGTTCAGATGAATATCCACGTCCGGCATCAGCGCCAGCAGACACGCCTCTCCGCAGCAGGGAGCAGTTCCATCCTTGGCAGTGCCATGCTTGTGGCCGACCGCCGATGAATGCTCATGGTTCCCACCCGGCTCGGCAGGAGTATGACCTGCGATGAGCGATAATTCGGCGGGAGCAACGGAATGGTCGTGGGCGTGGGGAAGTGCGCCTTTGGCAGCTGCACCATGCGCCACGAACATCACGACCGCCAGAATTGCGATTGCACTCGCAAGCTTCTGCCAGACCGACACAACTCTCGTCCTGATGTCGGGTCGTCCCATGGCACAGGAACGCCAACGACGAGGAGTCGTTCCTGCTGGCAAAAGGGAGGTAAAGAAAACGGAGGCTATTCTGCCCATGGCCATAGCCTATCGTGTTCGTTGCAGAACCTGCCGGTTTTAGTAAATTTACTCGGTAAGGAAAACTAAGGAAGCTTACTCGCTTCTGGTGATGATTTTTCTTACTGAAATCGCTCTGGGCCGCGAAGATCGGCTATGCGCAGGTTTTCACCATTGAGCAGAACCTGGGTTAGTATTCGTGATCAACAGCACAGGCTAACGGCAGTTGTGGATGCCCCGGCCGAACCGGGACGACCCGGTTCTTTTCAAGCCTGCCTGAGACCAGATTTGCGGGGTTCAGTGCAGCCTTTGCCGTCGGGCCGTTCGGTCACGCCACCGCTGACGAGTTTAAGATGATCGAAGGGAAGCACCTGCGGCTTCAGGTCCGAATTTGCGCTACTTCCAGACAAAGCGCACTCCGATCCCTTGGGCCGATCTGTCTACGGTGGAGCCGAAGGTCAGGCTCCAGCCGTTCCCGAACGAGTGGGTGTAGTTCGGACCACGCGGTCCCTCGAGATCGAAACCAGGAACCTGGCCGTAGCCGAGGCCGCCGCCGGATATCAGCGCCTGTTCGACACTGTTCAGTTCATGCATCCTTGCCTCACTTCGGTTTGACTTTCAGAAGGTCCGCCAATCCTGGCGGAATGACGCAGCCGCCTTCCGACCTGCCGCCAGAGATCAGCACCGCTTCGTCCGGCCTGATTTCGCGCAGGTTCGAGCAGGCAATTTCCGTATCGCGTGCCATCAAACTACCAGCGATAGTAACGAACGACATATTGGCCGTTGCTGTTGCGCGATCCGATTGCTGCGCCATCGGTCCAGACCGTGCCGCTATAGCCGCCGATCTCGAAGGAAAGGCCACCATCGCCGGACGAACCGACGCTCCAGGCGCCGCCGACCGCATCGAGTTCGGCGGCAGACAGTTCGCGCAGGCTCTCGGTCTGATGTTGAACGGTTGTCATGGCTTCTACCCCTGTCTTGACTGGGCTTGCTTACCCGTTACCAATCATGGGGATCGAGCCGGCCAAGGCATCTAGCTCAAATGAGCTATCAGCCGAAAATCGCCTGTCAGGGGTGAACGGAAGCGGCCAGGGAGGTTCGCAGACCGAATGGAGACAGCGTTGAACCGTCCCGCCCCTTTACGGGGGTCCGAGGATTTTTTCGCCGAGACCGAACGCCAGCAGGCCGTGGTCAGGCTGATCCTCGCGGCGGCCATTGCCTGTTATATCGGCCTGTTGGGCGCCATCAGCGCCATCGGGCAGCCGCTGATGCGCTTTTTCGCGGTCGAGACTGTGCTGATCTTTGCCGCCGCATTGTTCATCCACTGGTCGGTGCGCAGGCGGCCCGGGATCAGGCACTGGCGCCGTGCGCTGGCAATGGCGACGGATTATGGCGCAACAACGGTGCTGATCGGCGTGGGGGGCGCCGTGATGACGCCGATCTTTGTGGTGCTGCTGTGGATCACCCTGGGCTATGGCCTGCGATATGGCCGAACCTATCTGCTGATCGGGGCCGGACTGTCGCTGACCAGTGTATTCTGCCTCGCGCTTTTCAGCGCCTATTGGCGCGACTTGCCCTATATCCTCATCACCATCGCGCTGATGGTCATGATGGTCCCTGCCTACGCATACACGTTGATGTCGGCGCTGCGACAGGCTCATGACGAGGCCCTGCAAGCCGGTCTGGCCAAATCGCGGTTCATGGCGCAGGCGAGCCACGACCTGCGTCAGCCGATCCATGCCATCAGCCTGTTCACCTCCTGTCTCAAAGGCAGCAGACTGAGCGATGACCAAGCCGAGATGGTGGACAGCATCGACCGTGCCCTCAATGGCATATCGGGGCTTTTCAGGTCCTTGCTGAACGTTTCCACGCTCGATAGTGGCGGGATCGTGCCGCAGCAGCAGATCGTGGCCCTTGGTCCGTTGCTGCAGGATGTGGCAGCCCAGCATGGCGAGGCAGCCCAGAGAGCACGGGTCACGCTCCGCGTGGTGGAAAGCGGGCTTTTTGTCCGCACCGACCGCGCCATCCTGTTTGCCATCATTGGCAACCTGGTATCGAACGCCGTGAAATACGCGCCTGGCCGCAAGGCGCTGATCGGGTGCAGGAGGCGGGGCAGCCAGGTGACGATCCTGATCTGTGACAGCGGCCCCGGCATCGCGTTGGAGGAGCAGGCGAAGGTTTTCGACGAATTCTACCGCAGCCCCCGCCATCGACGCACGCGCGAGGGGATCGGGCTGGGTCTGTCCATTGTCGTGCGTATGGCGCAGCTTCTGGGGTTGCAGGTGAACCTGCGCTCAACACCCGGCCGCGGCACCGTGATCGAAGTATCCGGGCTGGAGCTGTCGCAGGAAGAAGCCACCCTCGCGGCCCCTGTGGCATCCCCCGTCACGGCACTTGCCGGGATGCGGATCCTGCTGATCGAGGATCACGACGAGGTTCGCGCCGCAACCCGCCGAATACTCGAAGGCTGGGGTTGCATCGTCGAGGACGACACGTCGGCCCGCGCAGAGGCACGGGATTGCGACCTGATCCTGGCCGATCAGGATCTTGAGGACGGAGCCGGCAGCGAGTGCATCGAGCGCATCCGGGCAACGCTCGGCCGGCCCATTCCCGCCATCATCATGTCGGGCCATGATGCTGCGCGTCTGACCGAGGAACTGGCCGACACGTCGCTGCCGATCTTGTCGAAGCCCGTCCACCCGGCGCGGCTGCGGGCAGCACTGATGGCGCAGAAATTCGCGGCGCCAGTCGCCTAGCTAGGCCAGCGAGCTGCCGTTCAGGCCCGCCGCCGCCGCCTTTGCCGCCGCCGCAGCCCGTGTCTGGACGCCGAGCACGCGGAACACCGCCGAGACATGGATGCGGACGGTGAAGGGCGAAATTCCCAAGTTGCGCGCGATCTCCTTGTTTGAAAGTCCAGCGGAAAGCTGATCCAAAATTTCGATCTGCCGCTGTGTCAATCCGTCCAGCAGGGACGGCTCATCCGCTGTGTCGGTCAGCGTGCAGTTCGAGGTGGCGATCACGGACATGCCGTCCCGGATCGCCTGGATCGCCCGCCCCATCTCCTCGGCGGTCAACGCCTTGCCGACGAACCCGTCAGCGCCCGCGTCCAGCAGTTTCTGGATCGTCGCGCTGTCGTCCATCATCGAGACGATGATGATCGAACTTGTCGGAAACTCGCGCCGCAGCGCGGGCAGTGCCTTGGGTGGCTCGAACCCCGGAAAAATCAGGTCGAGGATGAAGGCGTCCGGAGTGGCACCGTCCCGTGCCCGCTGCAGCACCTGATCGAAGCTTCCGGCCTCGGCAATGGTGACGGTCGGATCGATGCCAAGGATGATCCGACGCAGTCCATCGCGGAACACCGGATGATCGTCCGCCAGAACGATCCGGTTGCGCACGCTCTCCCCCATGACGTCCCCTGTTCTTATCTAAGGTAATGCATTGACAGGATAACAGCACCAGATGTTGGCATAGCACATCTGGACTACAGACAGCCGCGTTGGCTGCTGCGACCCTTCCGCGATGGACGCAGTCAACAAGGGAGATGCCTGAAATGGCCCTGACCATCATTCCTGACGAAGCGCTGATACAGGTCGCCGGCGGCGGCATGGACATTCCGCCGCCGCGGCAGCCGCCGCTTTTGCCCCGGAAGCCCGATATCCCGCCGCAGCGCCCCTGGCCCCCCCGCCATCGCTCCATTCCTGCGCCGGATCCGGGCCCGGGCCCCATTCTTCCTCCTCCGCCCGTCCCGATGTGACGGATCCCGTCGCCTTGATGCGGCCTGATCCCTGACGAGTTGACGAATGGCGCCACTGTTTCGGCCTGAATCGCTTCAGTCACGCGCGCAAGCGTGGCTGGGTCGTCCTGTGGTGATCTCACGTATCCCGATCATCGCCTTTGCCACGTTCTCGATTGTCTTCGTTGTTGCAAGCGCGCTGTTTGTCACCTTCGCCGATTACACCCGCCGCATCCGGGTCAGCGGGATCATTCTGCCGCAGGAGGGGCTGACCCGCGTCGCCGCCCCGCAGGCAGGCTGGATTACCGATCTCCGCGTCAAGGAAGGGGAGCAGGTGCGGCGAGGAGACCTGCTATACACCCTTAGCATCGACATAACGACCGCGCTCGGGGCTACCCAGGGGGCGGTCTCGGACATTCTGGCCCACAAGCGGGCCGAGCTGACGCAAATGCTGGAGCGTGACACGCAGATGCGGGCCTTGGAAAAGCAGGCCATCGAGGCGCGGCTGTCCGACCTTCAGCGCGAAATTCCTCAAATCGACGAGCAGTTGCGGCTGCTGCAAGCGACCATCAGCGAGTTTTCGGATTTTGCGGAACGGCAGAAGGATCTGATGGAGCGCGGCATTGCGGTTTCTGCCGAATACGAGCAACGCCTGCGCGCCTTCTATGCCGAGCGGGCACAACTGCCGGCTCTGAGCCGGGAGAAGGTGCAGGCTGAAAGCCGCCTGAACGACCTGCAGGCGGAGCTCGCCTCCTTCGACCTTCGATCCGAGGCGCAGGCCGCCGACATCCGCCGCCAGATCCTCGATATCGACCAGCAGATTTCCGAAAGCGAAGCCCGCCGCGAGGTTGCGGTGACCGCCCCCCGCGACGGAACCGTAACCGGGATCATCACCCTTGCCGGGCAGACCGTGACGGCCGGAACGCCGCTTCTGACCATCGTGCCGGACAACCGTCCGCTGGTCGCGCAACTGCTCGCGCCCGGCTCCGCCATCGGTTTCCTGCGTGAAGGAATGCCGGTGCTGCTGCGCTACCAGGCGTTTCCCTATCAGAAGTTCGGGCAGTATCCGGGCGAGGTCACGGTGATCTCTCGCGCCAATCTCGGCCCGGAGGGGATCGGCGAACTGCGCGGCGACAGTCAGGACGCCCCCGTCCTCTACCGCGTTACCGTCCAGCCACAGCAGCCGCATGTGAACGCCTATGGCCGCACCGAGGAATTGCAGGCCGGGATGGAGGTCGAAGCGCATCTGCTGGTCGAGACGCGTCCGCTTTACCAGTGGGTTCTCGAACCAATTTACGGGCTGCGCGGCGCAGTGTCGGGGGGCGAGTCATGACCGCGCTGTTGGCGCAGCGTCTGAACGCGCGCATCTTCGGCGCCACGCCCGTCATCCTGCAAAGCGAAGGCGCCGAATGCGGCCTTGCCTGTCTTGCCATGATCGCGGGCCATCACGGCCACCGGATGGATCTGCCGGCGATCCGGCGGCGCTTTTCGGCCTCGATGAAGGGCACGACACTGCAGGATCTGGTCAGGATCAGCGAGTCGCTGCAACTGGCCACCCGCGCCCTGCGGTTGGAACTCGACGACCTCTCCAAGCTGCGCCTGCCCTGTGTCCTGCACTGGGCCCACAACCACTTCGTCGTGCTGACACGCGTCGGCGCAACGGGCATCGTCATCCACGACCCTGCCATCGGTCGTCGCCATGTGCCGATGGAGGAGGTGTCGAAGAACTTCACCGGCATTGCGCTGGAAGCGTGGCCCACAGCCAGCTTCACCCGCCGCGACGAAACTGTCCGCATCAGCATCATGGACATGGTCCGCCGCACCAAAGGCATCGGAGCAGCTGTCTTGCAGGTGCTGGCGATCTCGCTGTTGCTGGAGATTACGGTCATCGCAATGCCAATCGGTTTCGCGCTGATCCTCGACGAGGTTGTAGTTGCGGCCGACCGCGATCTGCTGAGCATCATCGTGATCGCGCTCGCATTCCTTCTGATCCTGCAGGTGGCGGCAACATTCGTGCGCAGCTGGATCACCATGCTGATGGGATCGGGCCTCGCCCTGCAATGGAAGGTAGGGCTCTTCGACCACCTCATGCGCCTGCCGCTGGCATTCTACGAAAAGCGGCACGTGGGAGACATCGTCTCGCGCTTCGGATCGCTGGATTCGATCCACCGGACCGTGACCACGTCAGCAGTGACGGCGCTGCTTGATGGTGTGATGTCGATCGCTTTGATCGCGATGATGTGGATTTATGGCGGCTGGCTTCTATGGCTCGCGCTATTGGGCGTCGGGCTTTATGCACTGCTCCGTGTTTCGACATGGGGCACCTATCGCCGCATGTCCGAGGAAGCGATCGTTCATGCCGCGCAGGAGAACACGCATTTCATGGAGTCGGTGCGCGGCATCGGCAGCGTGAAGGTGCTGAACATCGAAAGCCGGCGCCAGGGCACCTGGATCAACCACCTTGTGGAGCGCCTGAACGCCGAATTGCGGGTCCAGAAGTTCGATGTCTGGTTTCAGGCGGGCGCATCCTCGATCTTCGGGATCGACCGGCTGCTCATCATCTATTTGGGAGTGATGGCGATCATCGACTCCACCATGTCCGTCGGCATGTTCGTGGCCTTTCTGGCTTACAAAGACCAGTTCGCGGACCGCATCAACAGCTTCATCGACACGTTGCTGCAGTTCCGCATGCTGGGACTGCATGGCGAGCGTATCGCCGACATCGCCCTCGCCGCCCCTGAGGAGGACACTCGTCGCCCTGTCGTGGCAGTCATTCCCAATACGGAACCCGCCAGCCTTGAGATCCGCGATGTCCGTTTCCGCTATGCCGACAACGACCCCGAGGTGCTGAAGGGCATCAATCTTCGGATCGAGGCGGGGGAATGCGTCGGCATCGCCGGCCCCTCGGGCGCCGGCAAGACGACGCTGCTGAAGGTGTTGGCCGGGCTCGCGCGCCCAAGCTCGGGCCAAGTGCTGATCGATGGCATCCCGTTGGATTCTATTGGTCTGGCGGCCTACCGCGCCCGTGTCGGCTGCGTGCTCCAAGAGGATCGGCTGTTCGCGGGCTCGATTATCGACAACATCACCGGCTTCAACCGCGACGTCTCGCCCGAGGATCTGGAACGCGCGGCCCGCATGGCGGCGATCCATGACGAGATCCGCACCTTGCCGATGGGCTACGAGACGCTGGTCGGCGACATGGGCAGCACTCTTTCGGGCGGGCAGAAGCAGCGGATCGTGCTGGCGCGCGCGCTGTATCGCCGCCCCTCGATCCTGCTGATGGACGAGGCGACGAGCCATCTCGACAGCACGAATGAGGCCATCATCAATCTCGCCATCCGCAAGCTCGGCATGACCCGCATCGTCATCGCCCACCGCGAGACGACGCTGGCGATGACGGATCGAGTCATCAGCATCAGCGGCGGCGTGGCGGCAGAGCATGCGGATCGCCCCGTTGCTGCCGAGTGATCCAGGGTGGGAATTGCAGACGTTGGCACGGAGAACTGACGAGGCAAGCTCGATCGAATGGGGATGGCTCAGCGGACACTCTGCCTGAGGTGAGCATTAACACCAACTTTCCCGGCGGGGCTTGCAAAACCCGCCATGGTTCGAGTCTCACATGACTGGTCCGGCATGTTTTGCAGTGAAGGGGCGTCTTGTGTTACAGATGGCCCATGAAACCCCTGCTGATCGGCTCTGTGTGTTGTCTTGCGGGCAAGTGGGATCTCGCGGCTCGAAAGGGGGCCCTCGTTGGCGCAGGGCCGCAACCAAGCTCGTCCCTTGCACTGACAAACCAAACGCTGCTGTGATGACGAAGGAGCCGAAGACCCCTCTCCGACCGACGTTCAGGAGCGAAACCCGCCAGACGAACTGGCGCCGTGCCAATATTCCCAAGTACAGCGCCCATCTGGCAGTGCAGCGAGCGCTCGTCTCAGGGACCCTGCACAAGCAGGGCTGTGAGGTGTGCGGCAGCGGCGAGGTTGATGCCCATCATGACCGCTACGACGAGCCGCTGAATGTCCGGTGGCTGTGTCGTCGCCACCATGTTCGGTTGCACCGAGGTGGCGAGGACATGTTTCCTGTTGGCCGCGATCTGCCGGATGCGGCACCACATAGCGATTGAAAAGAGCTTGAAGCTGGCATGCGACTGTCGACGCATGCCCGCGTTCGGCATGGTGTCTTGCTCGGACTGCTGGACCACCGGCCGGCTTTGACGGCCCGTGGTCTTGAAGCTTTCCTTAGCCCCGGCGATCAGCGGCCAAGTCCTGCTCACCTGCGTTGGCGAACAGATCGCGGTAGTGATCCCGATACAGGGCCTTGCCCAGCGAGACGCACATCGCCGCCATCACGAATGCGAAAGGCAGCGCGCCGATGATCATGGCATTCTGCAGGACAACAAGCCCACCGCCGCCCGCCAGGATCAGGGCGGCGATAACCAGGGTCAGCAGCACGCCCCAGACGATGCGGTGGCGCGTGTCGGTTTCTTCCTCACCGCCTGCCATGATCGTGTTGATGACAAGAAGGCCGGAGTCCGCCGAGGTGACGAGGAAAGTCAGGATCAGCACGACGCACATGATCGCAACGATGCCATAAACCTGTTCGCTCACGATGAACTGCAGTGTCGCGAAGAGCATGTTGGTGGCGGATGCGTCGATGATGGCACCTTGGGCAATGCCCGACAGCTCCAGATCGATTGCCGTGCCGCCAAGGATGGCCATCCAAGCAAAGCAGACCAGAGATGGCACGACAACAGCCCCGACCACAAATTCGCGCACCGTGCGACCGCGAGAGATACGGGCGAGGAAGAGGCCCACAAAGGGGGAGAACGCAATCCACCACGCCCAGTAGAAGGTCGTGGAGCCCGACTGCCAGTCACCCAGGGGCGTGCCGGTCGAGTAAGCCTCGAAGGACAAGGCGGGGAAGTGCAGGATATAATCCATAAGCGCCCGACCATAGGTCGACACCGAGAACAGGACCGAGCCGAAGACCACGAACACCAGGAGCAGCAGGGTGGACAGGACGAGGTTCAGGTTCGACAGGTATTTCACCCCGCGTCCGACGCCGGACACCGCAGATAGCGTCGACAGCGCCATCACGATAACCAGAGCTGCGATCAGCCCGACGCTCGAAGGCGCGGGCGGGCCGCCGTCCTGGCCTGCCTGCAGGAGCCACTCCATGCCGGTGATGGAGTAGAACCCCTCGACCAGCTGGCTGATCCCGAAGCCGATGGTAACGGCCACACCGAGGATGGTGGCGACGACGCCGAGGATGTCGACCACGTGTCCAATTGGACCGTTCAGGTGCCGGCCGAGCAGCGGCGTGAGCGCCGTGCGGATCGTCAGCGGCATGTCGCGTGTATAGGCGTAGTAAGCAAGGCACAGGCCGGTCAGGACATAAATACCCCAAGCGTGGATGCCGTAATGCATGAAGGTGTAGCGGTAAGCCGACGTCACCGCCTCGGCGGAGTGGGCGGCGACGCCGCCCGTGATGATGTCTGGATTGCTGGTCCAGTTTGCCATCGGCTCGGCCGTGGCATAGACCATCAGGCCCACGCCCAGTCCCGCGCCGAACATCATGGCGAACCAGGAAAAGGTGCTGAACTCCGGTTTTTCATCCTCTTTCCCCAGCCTGCGCTGCCCGGAAGAGGGCACAGCGGCCACGATCAACAGAAACCATGCGAACAGTCCCACAGCAATGATGTAGAACATGTTGAACACGCCGAGAACTTCGGTGTTGAGCAGCGACAGGATCGCCTCGGCACTGCCGGGTCTGAGCAAGGCCCAGACGGTCAGCAAGGCGAAGGTGATCTTGGAGGCAAGAGCGATCGGAAGGGAGTGTCCTTGGTAGAAGCCGGCGTCGGCCGTAGGGATGTCGATGTCGGTAAAAGGAGGCTTTATGTCATTCATAAGCTGTTTCGCTGTGGACCTTTCGTGATCAGGTGGCGAGGTCTTTTGCCTGAAGGCAATTCAAGGGGATGATGCTCTCTGGAGGGCCTGGGAATGGAAGTCCGCTAAAGGCGGATGACAGGCGGGTAGCGCCGACTGGCGGCGCGGCATGCACAGCGGATAATGGGGAAGCATCCGGTGCAAGCGGTTAGCGACGATGCGAAAACATCGTCCATGCTGGGGTCATCGAGCATGGGGGAATTATAGCCAAAAGGAGCAGAGAGGCAACCTTTGGTCTAATTATTCATATGTATGCGGCTGTTTTCGCAGATGAAAAACCTTCCACCGTAGCTTATGCCCACCTCTTCAGGAGCGTGGCAACGACAGCTTCATTCTGCAAAAGCCGCCGCCTTCCCTTGGCTTTAACGTCCGCTTTGATATCTCAGGCCGCCAATGCACGGTAAACGGTCATGCGAGATAGTCCGAGGTCACGGGCGATCCGGGCCTTGGACACGCCTTCCGCTGCCAACCTGCGGATTTCCGCGTCGTCCACCCGCTTCTGACGCCCTTTGTAGATGCCTTTGCCCTTCGCTGCCTCGATGCCGGCCCGCTGACGATCGCGAATGAACTTCAGCTCCATGTCGGCCACCATGCCAAGAACGGTGATGACCATCCGGCCCATGTCCCCGGACGTGGTGACTTCGGGTTCCAGAACGCGGAGCGACGCTCCTTTCGCATCCAGCTCATGCACCAGGTTCAGCACGTCGCGCGTGGACCGGCCAAGGCGGTCGAGACGATGCACGACCAGCTCGTCGCCCGCGCGAAGAAACTCCAGAACCGTTGCCAACTCGCTGCGGCCGTCGCGGGATGCTCCGGATCCCGTCTCGGCGCGAATGATCTCGCAGCCTGATGCCTTCAGCCTAGCTTTCTGAATGTCGAGATCCTGGCTCGACGTGCTGACGCGGGCGTATCCGATCCGAGGCATGGGCAATCTGTCACGTTAGGGTGGCTAATCTCCTGATACTGTCGCAATGGTATCTTTTCCACCCATTTGTGACACTCTTGGCCGTCACATCTGGCTGTCACCTGCGAGTGTGCCTAAATGTGACACAGAGAGCGAGCTGGTAGTTTAGAAACGGAGCTGCTTGCCTATTGGATATGACTTTCCTGTTGTATCGATACTAAATAGACTGGTGGGTATCATTGTTGAAAGTTAGACCAAAAAGGATATGCCTGTCATGACCACGCAGCGGGTACGGATCATCGAGGGTGGCAAGCTCGTCATCCCCGCGACCATGCGGCGAGAGTTGGGGATCGCAACAGGCGATACCGTGCTTGTCGAGATTGATGGCGGCGAGTTGCGCGTCCGCTCGCTCCCACAGGCTGTTGCCCGCGCCCAGGCCATCATGCGGCGGCATGTACCCGAAGGCGTGTCGCTTGCAGACGAGCTGATCGCCGATCGCCGGCGCGAGGCAGAGCGTGAGTAAGGCCGCAGTCTTGGACGCCTCAGCGCTTCTTTGTCTTTTGAATGGCGAGCCGGGTAGCGAGCGCGTTCTGGAAGCCCTGCCCATGGCAGTGATCGGCGCCACCAATTTCGCCGAGGTCGCATCCAAGCTGCGCGAGCGCGGCCTGAGCGTCAACGAGGTGGAGGACGTGCTCGGAGGCCTGCGTCTCGATATTCGGCCTCTCACCCCGGCCCAGGCCTACGCCATCGGTCATCTGCGCCCGGCGACTCGCTCCCTGGGACTATCGCTTGGTGATCGGGCGTGTCTTGCCCTTGCCGCTGAACTTGGCATACCTGCCCTGACTGCGGATCAAGTCTGGGCGGAGCTTAAAATCGGCGTTTCGATTGAGCTAGTTCGAGATCCAAGCATAGTGTGATCCTAGGTGTTCAGTCCCGGCATCTGGTGGATCGGATCCAGGATGAATCGATCCGGCTCTGAAGTCCAGATTTTGCAGATGTATTCGTAGGGCGTGAGACCACCGAGGGTCTTGAGCCGACGCGCGAAGTTGTAGGCTGCCATGAAGTCCGCGAGATGCGTACGCAGTTGCTCGTGGCTGTCATAGTGGAAGCGCTTGACGGTCGCCTCCTTGATTGTGCGGTTCCCCTTCGCCCCTACGGACAACCTTGCCTGGGTCCCCCTCCTGCCCTCGCCGGGAGGCAGGGTTTCAGGAGAGGCGCGCGCTTCGCGCTTCCTCGCCAGAAACCCCGCCCGATGATCCGGCACCAGACCGGCAAAGGGCATCGCCACAAGGAGGCCACAAATGGCTGACACGTTCGACCTCTACGCCCACGTCACCGACAGCATCATTGCCAGCCTCAAAGCAGGCACCCCGGCATGGCGCAAGCCGTGGACCGGCGACAAGGGCGGCGCCCCTTTCCCGCTGCGGAGCAACGGCGAACCCTATTCCGGCATCAACGTCCTGATGTTGTGGCTTGCCGCTGACGCCAAAGGCTACCGCGCCGCCCGCTGGTTCACCTACAAGCAGGCCCAGGAGGCAGGCGGACAGGTCCGCAAGGGCGAGAAATCGTCCACCGTTGTCAAATACGGCACCTTTGAACGCGAGGACGCGGACACGGGCGAGGAACGGCGCCTGCCCTACCTGAAAGCCTACCGCGTGTTTAACGCCGAGCAGATCGACGGCCTGCCCGCCGAATACTATGGCACCCCCGCCGAGCCTGCCCGCGACCTTGGCACCGAGGCCGACCCCGCCCTTGACGCTTTTTTCGCAGCCACCGGCGCGGACATTCGCACCAGCGACGAGCCGCAAGCTTACTACAACCCTGCCGAGGATTACATCCACATGCCGCCGATTGCGACGTTCCACAGCGCCGCAGGCTACTATGCCACGCTTGCCCACGAGGCGACCCATTGGACCGGCCACAAGAGCCGCCTTGACCGCTTTTCCCGCTTCACCGACCGCAAAGCTTACGCGTTCGAGGAATTGATTGCGGAGATTGGCAACTGCATGACCTGCGCCCGGCTTGGCCTGACCCCGGATTTTGACCAGTCCGGCGCATACGTCCAAAGCTGGCTGCGCGCCTTGAAAGACGACACGCGGCTGATCTTCAAAGCCGCCAGTGAGGCGCAGAAGGCCGCCGAATGGCTGGTGAAAGGCAAGCCCGCCGAGAAGGAAGAAGGGGCGGCCGCATGAGCGGCCCCCACCCCTTGCCCGCCCTGTCCTGCCGCAAATGCGGCAGGAACAACCCATGGGTCTATGTCGCCCCTGTTGTGGTCGAGGGATCTGGCACCTGCATCTGCATGGATTGCGCGAAGGCGCGCGGCTGGCTGGACGCGGCCGGAAATCTCAAGCCGGGAGTCTCACTTTGACCACCTACGAGATCCGGGACGACCCCGACGACCTGCCCATCATCTGCGCCCCCTTGGCAGAAGCGGAGAGGCGCGGCAGTCGCCGCGCCGCCCGCCTCGGCATCGAGGTTCTGATTTACGAAATGCACCCCACGCGCGGAGAGCGATTTATCGGTGCGATCTGACCCCGGCCTCCGCAGCAGCAGCGGGGGCTTTTCCGTGTCGATCTGGTTGACCAGGCGGGGCGGAGCCGTCGAGCCGGCCCCGCGCCGCCTGGCCTCGCGCTATCCGCGCGGGAGCCGCGAACGCGGCAAAGCGGAGACGGCCGCGCCGTCACCCCATAAAGAAGCCCCGCCCAAAAGGACGGGGCAGGTATCTCCAACAGGGAGGGAGTCCCGGTCAACGTAAGGTTCCCAAGAGAGTTCCCGGAAACCGCGACGAGATTATCAGCCTGTTCTTCATTCCCCGGTCCGCCATGCCTCCCAATCCTGTTCCGTGATCCTGTCGATGGCCGGGTTGCTGTGCAGGACCGGCAGGCGCAGCGACTCCGCGGCCGCAAGCGCCAGGCAGGTCTGCACCGTCAGTTTCGCCGGATGATCCGCTCCCTGGCCGAACCGGGCTGCAAGCCTGCACCCGTCAGCTGCAATGCGCGGGCTGACCGCAATTTCATAGACCTTCAGGATCTGAAGCAGGCTGTCGAAAATCTCCGTGGCCTGTTCAACCGCATCGGCCGAGACGCTGCGTGTGTCCGCGCGGCTCTCAGTCAGGGCCATGACCACATCGAGGTGCACGCTGGCTGAGGTCTTGCATTGCCTGCGGCTGCCCTTGATCTTCTCCACCAGCAAGGCCGCGTCAGACCTGTTGCCCAGGATGGCAAGGAAAGCAGAGCTATCAACGAACATCAGCGTTTGCCCTTCGGCGGAACGATGTGCGTGGACCTGAAGCCGTAGTTCTTCACCCGCTCCTGCAAGGCGGCAATCTGGTCCTCGATGGTCGGCATGGACCGGATGCGCTCAATCTCGTTCTGGATTGCCTGCCGCACCGCTTCTGTCTTGGTGACGCCCAGCATCTCCGCCAGCGTTTCCGCCAGATCGTTCACACCTTCATCGCGGATGGATAACTTACCCATGTGCGTTCCAATCCGTATGCACAGTAATTGCGAAATAGTCTATACACTGGCATAATTGTCAGCAAGTCCGAGCGAGGTTCCGGCCATGCCACCCGACACCCTGACAGGCCGCATCAGCTTCCTGGTGTCGCGTTGCCCCTAAATCCGAGACACGGCGCGTTTTCCGGCCTTTCTTGCTCTTAAATATGAGATGAGGTGGCTGAACCACCGACGCGTAGTCGCATCCGCTGAGCAATCTGGTCGACCGTTGCAAGCAGCCGGGGCTCCTTATCGTAGGCGCGAAGCAGGGCAACTCGTGAATAGACGTCGATGTCCATGCTGCACAACGCAGCCTTTACCAGTGGACGTGATTGGGCGGAGACAACAGCGGCAAGGCAGAAGAGCCTTATGTTTGACCGGGGACTTTGAAGCGCGAAGAACGGATCTCCACGTAAAGCATTCAGTCCCATCGCGAAGGTGACCGCCCGCATTGCTCGGCGTAGTTCACGCGCGCTGCCGGACATAGCGACGCGCTCCAGCACCCGTGCCCCGTTCCGGGCACGATTAACCAGCTTTTCGGAGACCACTGCGCCCTTCTGCTTGTCTGCCTTTGGAAGAAGCCGGTCACCACACATCTGGCAGTCGAACGCCCAGGCCCTACGCCAGTGCCTGAGCTCAAGTCCGCCATCGGCGCAGTTTGGGCAAGTTTGAAACGGCACCTGTGCGGTCAACCGCATCTCTGCTTCCTGCATCGCCGCGAAAGTCATTGACAGCACGAATGCGGGGTCGATGCGTGCCGCAACGGAAATCCTGTCCGCAGCCAGCATGTTGATATCATGGTCGAGTGCTGCAGCATGTTTTCCGCCGATCCCGATATGGTTGAGAAGGTCTGCTACCTCGCAATGATTGGAAGCGGCCAGTCGCGATAACCAACCAGAAAGCAACTCGTCCGGCACTGGCGTCACCGATATCGGTAGAGGGCGACACTTCACGCCCCCGATTTCTCGAGCCGTCGCTGAGCGTTTGCATGGCGCGACCAGACCGGTGCTCATTTTGTGATGGCATCATCCGTGACGCACTCGTCACCGCTGATGATCGCGTCGATGGACAGTTCCTTGACCAACGCGAAGATGCGGGACGTCACCCCGCCAGTCAATGCAAGGATCTGCTTGAGCGACCGCACTTTCAGATTGGATTTTCTCTCCAGCGGCATGGCCGCAATCAAGGTCTGAATCATGTCCGAGAACTCAGCATCATCGCGCCAATTCGGCAGGTGGTGTTCATCAAGCCGACGGGCCAGTTGGACATCGCCGCGAATGGCATCGACGGCTTCGCTTACACCGTAGCAGACCAAAGATGCTTCCAGCTCGTTGCTCAGATACCTCAGGACATTGAGAAACCGGCGCTGTTCTCGGTGCGTGCCTGCCAGAAGGTTGTGAACTTCGTCGATCATGATCATCCGCAGCCCGAGGTCGCGCAAAAGACCCACGACACGAACTTCCAGCGAGGCAACACTCTGCGCCTTCAGACTCAACGTCGACGACGGGGCTCCGACGGCTGCGAGGATGTGCATATAGAACCGCCGCTCATCGGGTGCGGGTGGCGCCTGCAACAGAAGTAACGGGGTGTGAGTGACGCCAGACTCCGGATCATACTCCGGCGCATAGCGTCGCGACAGGTTGCGGGCGATCATTGTCTTGCCGATGCCGGACGTTCCATGCACCAGAAGGCCAGGCATGCGGGTCTGCCGCGGCATCTCAATCAGTCCCTGTAACCGGTCCAGCACTTGCTCTGCCCGGGGAAAGCCTATCCAGATGTCCGACTGAATGAGAGCGATACGGCCGTCATCTTCAGTTTCTGCCCTCAATTCACCAGCGCTCCACCTTAAACATCGGGCGCGATGTATCACCGGTGTCGACCGGTCGCAGCCCCTCGGATCCCCGATCATCGGCGGCCAGACCCTTCATTACAGTCCTTTCGCGGGATCGGCGTTCTGCCTTGGTCAGCGCGCGGCTTTCACCCTCAATTTGGCGTTGCTGCCGGATCAATTCGGCGAGGACCAATTCATTCGTGCCCACTTTCCCCATGGCCCGTGCCTTTTGCATGGCCTCGCGGTATTCCCAGAGCGACACCGGCGGGATTTCCAGGTTGCGGTACCGGGCCTCGACACATCTGCCGCCATCCAGTTCGACCCAGACGGCCGAGAGATCGCGGGGATCGTAGCGGACAACCACCTTTCCGTCCCGGCGACCAACATAACCCGCGAGGGCGTCGGACCAGTAACGCAGGTCGAACAGATGGATGCCGTCGCGCCGAACTTGTCGCTGCTCACTTGGCAGGAAACTCACCCGAAAGGCCTCCATATCGAAGGGGATGTCGCCGGACATTTCCCCTGCGAGCGCGTCCCACTTGGCAACGGGCGTGCAGTTGAGGCTTGAGTGAACGCTGTTGTTGTAACGGCAGATCTCGAGGGCGAACCACAAATCGAACTCTCGAAGGGTCATCGCCGCATTGGCTTCGGCATCGTAGCCGCCCTTGGCCGCAACTGACGACTGGGTGGTCCCCGGCAGAAGATGCACTGCGCCCATCATCGTGCCGATCAGCCGTTCGATATGCCCACCAAAATGAGGGCTTCCCGGAGGTCGGTAGACCAGGTTGATCCCCCATTCCGCACAAGCTGACTGAAAAGCCTGGGACCGAAAATCGCGGCCATTGTCGACATGGATGCTGCGCGGTTTGCCCTGGGCAGGCCACGGCACGGCGCACTCAAGGTCAGCCAGCAGTTCTGCTTTGGGGGCCACAGCATGCGTAAGACATAAGGCCACCGAAAGGCGAGATGGCGCTTCAAAGCTGACGTGGTATCCCGTCACCATGCGTGAGGTGATGTCGATCGCGAGGGTCACCCAAGGCCGGCCGATGGGTTTGCGCTCGAAACTGTCGACAAGGATGATGTCCGCCGGTGTGTGATCAATCTGAACAACGTCCAGCGGCCATTTCGCCGCGTTTTGCCCTGTCACCGGCGCGAAACGCTGCCGTGCCGCCTGCGCCCCCTCGCGCGCTTTCATGACTTCGCGCGCATCCATCGCATCGAGGCGGCGCTGAACTGTCCGGCGCGTCGGCTGTTGAAACCCCTGCTCACCGCAAGCACTGCGGATTTCGGCGACCACCCTCGCCAAGCTGGGACGCTCCCGGCGCAAGTAGTATCGCATAAGGTGATCTTCGATGATGGCTTCGACTTCGTGGGGCACCATGGCGGTTCCCGTTGGACGACCACGTTTTCGCGGAACAATCGCACTGGTTCGGCCGCCGCCTTCGGCAAGCCTCCGGATCCACCGCCAGACCGTCGCTCGGCTTACCCCCAGCTCCCAGACAGCGTCACGGACCCCGCTCTCCAAGCTGCCGGACCCGGAAAGATAGACCTGCACTAAGGGCCGCAAGACCGACGCCCGGCGCTGTTCCTCTGCGCCGAGCCCCCCGATTTCTTCGCGATCAGCTTGCAACCCCACTAATAGACCAGTCCCGTGAACCCTGTCTCACCATTAACGGCAAGAATCTCAGAATAAAATGCAACATCTCGCATTTAAGGGCAACGGTGTGCCATTGTTTTTGTTGAATTCGTCATCTCAGAATTAAGGGCCACGCGACACCGCATCTTCGGCGCGCTCGGCCAGTCTGCGCCGTCCGCTACATGGCCCCCAGTTCCACGACGATTCCCATTCCGATGGTCCAGAGTGCCAGCGACGACAGGCAATAAAGCCCGTTCCACCGGATGCCGACGACCCACGGGGGGCGACCCACCAAGGCACCGGCGTAAACGACCGTCGTGATCAGCGGGGTAAAGCCCATGACGCAGCCCCAGGTGCCTGCCAGGCTGAGCGCGGCCGCGGCGTCGCTGAGCCCTGGCACGTCAAGCTGCGTGACCAGACTGCCCATGACCGACGCGGTGATGATGGGATTGATCCCCACGGCTGCCAGCAGGAACATCGACAGGTTGAGCAGCGCGATCATCTGCCAGGGCGCATCGATCAGGGCGGCCACCGCCGCCTGGACCTGGGGAAGCGGCACCAGTTCCAGCACCAGGACGGACAGCAGCCCGGCCGAGGCGAAAACGCCGATCTCGGCCGCGGCCAGGGGAAAGCGCCCGACCGTTCCGGCGATGGTGCGCCGTGCCATGGCCATGGCACCCGCATCGCCGCGATGTCCCAGCCAGGATGCCCAGATCACGCTGTAGGCAGGGACCGCGATCAGAAGCGCCTGCTGGAACGGCAAGCCTGTGGCGGCATGCAGCCCGAACACCAGTCCCGCCACCAGACCCACATGCAGCGTCAGCAGGCCGACGCCGCCCCAGTCGCCCGTTCCTGTCCCTGGGCCTGGCCGCAGACCCGCGGGAACCGGCGGCGCCCATGCCCAGTCCAGAAACCAGCCCCAGCCAAGAAACAGCACCGCCGCCGCCAGTCCCGCAGGGGCCACGTCGCCATAACGCAGATCCGGCATCGCTAGGAGCAGCCCGTTCATTCCAAGGCCGATGGGCGACCACAGCGGCGCAAGGGAAAAGCCCCGCAGCACCGCCGTGGTCATGCGGCGCAGCCGCCATTCGCGCAGCCCGGCGGGCAGATGGGCGCTTGTTTCGTCCAGCGACCGGCGGGTCATTTCCAGCAGGATCGCGATGCCGCCCAGGTTGATCAGGACGCCAAACACATGGCCGCCGAAATTCATCGCCAGATAGCGCCGTCCCGGCGGCCGCGTGGTCAGATACCGGCCGGCGCGCAAAACCTCGGGCGCGGCGGCGGCGACCACGCGAAGCGACCCCAGCAGGGCCAGCAGCGCGGCCAGATAGGCCATCCGTTCCAGTCCCCGGGACAGCGTTTCCAGATCGATGCCGCGCAGCAGGGCAAGAACCAGCAGGATCACGCAAAGGCCGACGGTGATCCAGGTGGCGACAGTGAACTGCCGCCATGACAGGGCCAGATACAGGGCAAGGGCGATGCCCGCGGCGATCCCCAGGGCAGGCGAGGTGATGACGATGCCCGCCAGCGATATCAAGACAACGATGATCATGCAGGCCTGCGCGACAAGACGCCGGCAGCGATCCGCCTTTGCAAGATCCGGCATCACCGGTCACGCAATCCCGGCAAACCGGACATGCCCGGATTCGTGCAGGAAAAGGCGCTTCCAAAAGTGCCAAGCTCATCAGAAAGTGCCATCATTGCATCGTTTCCCGCGCCAGAACCGGTCGCCTTTCATCACTTAGCTTGCTCAAAAACACAAGAGTGTTCCATTCTTCGGAACAATATGCCATCATGTGAAACAGGAGAGGAGAATCATTATGCGTTTTCTGACAGCAGGTTTGACGGTCGGCCTTGCGTTCGCGGCCACGGTGCCCGCCACTGCTATGACCCTGATCTATGGCGAAGCTGGTCCGAACCGGGGCGTCCGCGCCGAGGCGACCCAGTGGTTCGTGGACCAGGTTTCCGAACAGTCCAATGGTGAACTGACCATCGACGTGAACTGGGGCGGCGCCCTGTTTTCGGAAAAGGTCGCGGTCCAGTCGATCCGCGACGGGGTGGCCGACATGGGTTCGGTCATCGGCGTGTATTTTCCCCAGGACATGATCGCCTATGGCCTGGCCGACCTGCCGATCCCGAACCCCGATCCTTGGGTGGGCATGAAGGCAACCGACAAGCTGATGCGGGAAAACGAACAGATCCGGGAAAACCTGGCCGCCCAGAACCTGGTCTATATTGGCACCTACACGACGTCGGCCGTTCAGGTGGGCTGCAAGGGCAAGACCATCGAGACGCTTGACGACGTCAAGGGCCTGAAGATCCGCGGCGTCGGCGCCTATGGCAAGGTGTTCCACGACCTGGGCGCCACGCCCGTCGACATGTCCGTCTACGAGGCCTATCAGGGCTTGGAAACCGGGCTGATCGACTGCACCCAGACCTATCCCTATCTGGTCGAGGCGCTGAAGTTCGACGAGGTCTTCGACAGCTATACCGAGATCGACTTCGGCCAGATCGGCGCCCTGGGCATCATGATGAACAAGGACAGCTTCGACATGCTGCCGCCCGAACACCAGCAGGCCCTGCTGACCGCAGGCGAAGGCCTGGCGGACGAATTCGGGCGCATCCTGACCGACGCCAACCAGCGGTCGATCCAGATCCTGAAGGACAAGCAGATCCCGGTCCTGAAGATCTCGGACGAGGATCGCGCGCGTCTTGGCGAAATGGGCACGAAATACGTTGACGAATGGGTCGCGCGCGCCGATGCCGCAGGCCTGGACGGCCGGGCCCTGGTCGATGACTATACCGCACTGGTCGCGGAATTCACCACGCAGCGCGACGAACAGGGCTATCCCTGGGCAGCCGAGGCAAACTGACCGACCGATGCGGGGATGCGGCACGCTTGGCGTCCGCGTCCCCAATCTCCTGCCTGATCTGAACTTTCCCCAAGTCTGGACACGATGTGCCCCAACCCGGGAGGTGCGGCCATGAAGGCCATTGAACGCATCATGCTTGAATTTGCCGTCGTTTCGGCCTTGGCGCTGGCGCTGGTGATCACCGCCAACGTGCTTGGACGCCAGCTGTTTGGCTGGGGTGTGCCGGACATCGTGATCATCGTGCGCGAGCTGATGATCCCCACCATCGTCTTTCCGCTTGCCGCCGCGACGGCCAGCCGCGCCCATATCGCCGTGACCTTCGTGACCGATCGCATGTCACCCGGCGCGCGGGGGGCCTTGATCATCATGGGCTGGTTCGTGGCGCTGCTGGCGATGCTGCCGCTGTTCTATGCCAGCTGGCGCAACCTGTCGGGGTCGTGGGCGTCGGGCGAATTCTATGACGGGCTGCTGGGCATTCCCCGCTGGCCCATGAAGCTGGTCTTCCTGCTGGGCCTGATCGTCATGGTGATCCGCCTTGTGCTGGTCGCGCTGCACGACATCGCCGAACTGCGCCGGACCGGAACCGTCGCCGATGGCGGCCACAGCACCGAGGAGTCTGTCTGACATGGATGCTTCCACCATCGGGCTTGTGGCCTTCGGCCTGGTCATCGTCCTTCTGGCGCTGCGCGTGCCCATCGCCTTTGTGCTGGCGGGCGTGGCGACGGTCGGCACCTTCCTGATCTATGCCTTTCGCAGCGGCAGCTTCATGCCGGAACGCGCGCTCAACCCGACCTCGTCGATGGTGGTGAACAGCTTCTTCGAACTGATCCATTCCTATGACCTGTCGATGATCCCGCTGTTCGTGGCGCTGGGCAACATCGCCTATCACACCGGCATCACCACCCGCATTTATGACGCGGCCAATGTCTGGCTGCGCAGCGTGCCGGGCGGCGTCAGCGTCGCGTCGCTGATGGGCTGCGCCGGATTTTCGGCCATTTCCGGGTCGTCCATCGCCTGCGCCTCGACCATGGGCCGCATCTGCGTCCCCGAGATGCTGCGCCTGGGCTATGACCCCAAGCTGGCCACGGCCTCGGTCGCGGCGGGCGGCACGCTGGGGTCGCTGATCCCGCCGTCGGTGCTGTTCATCCTGTATGGCATCTTCACCGAAACCTCGATCAGCAAGCTGTTTCTGGCCGGCATCCTGCCGGGTCTGCTGACGCTTGCGGGCTATATCATCGTGGTGATCTGGTGGACCTCGCGCGATCCCAGCGCCGCGCCGGTCGATCCGACGCCCCTGCCCAAGGGCGCGCGCCTGAAGGCCGCGATTTCGGCCTGGCCCGCGATGATGCTGTTCGTGGTCATCATCGGCGGCATCTATGGCGGCATCTTCACCGCGACCGAGGCTGCGGCCATCAGCGTCGTCCTGACCATCCTGATCGGCTTTTTCGAACGCTCGCTGACGCTGCGGTCCATGTGGACGGCCATCCGCGAAAGCCTGGTCCAGACCTCGGCCATCTTCCTGATCGCGGCCTGCGCCAAGATCTTCGTGTCCTTTGTCGCGCTGACCGGGGCCGCCGGAATGGTGTCGCAATGGGTGGCCGATGCAGGCCTGTCGCCGCTGGTCCTGATGTTTGCGATCTGCGTGCTGTACCTGTTCCTGGGGATGTTCCTGGATCCGGTCGGCATCATCGTCCTGACGCTGCCGTTCGTGATCCCGATGGTGGACAACCTGGGGATGGACCTGATCTGGTTCGGGGTCATCGTGGTCAAGCTGCTGGAGATCGGGTTGATCACCCCGCCCGTCGGGCTGAACGTCTTCGTGATCGGCAACGTGACCGACCGCAGCATCAAGGTGGACACCATCTTCGCAGGTGTGACGCGGTTCCTGGCGATGGACATCGTGGTGCTGGCAATCCTGGTCCTGGTGCCTGCAATATCGCTTGTCATTCCCAACGGGCTGTGAGGCGCCGATGACCGACCTGCACGATCCCCGCTTTGCGACCACCCTGGCACGGGGGCTGTCGGTCCTGCGCGCGTTTCGCGTGACCGACGATGGTCTGAGCAACGCGGAAATCGCCCAGCGGACGGGCCTGCCCAAATCGACCGTGTCGCGGCTGACCTTCACGCTGGGGCAACTGGGCTATCTGGTCCAGTCCCCCCGCGACGACCGCTTCCGGCCGGGACCGACGCTGGTCGCGGTCGGCCATGTGGCCGCGGCTTCGCTGTCTTTCCTGGTGCCCGCGCATGACCTGATGCAGCGGCTGGCCGAGGAGACAGGGACGCTGGTGGTCCTGGCGGTGCGCGACGGCGACAAGATGGTCCTGATCCGGACCTGGCGGCCCATGCACGTCGCCTCGATCTGGCTCGAGGTCGGGCAGCGGATCCCGTTTCAACCGTTTTCGTCGCCGCGCGCCTTTGTCGCCGCCGCCACGCCCGAGGAGATCGACCGGATCGTGTCCGAATCCATCGCGGACCGCGACGCCATGGCCGACCTGCTGACCACACGCCCGCTGGTGCGGACCGAAATGATGCGCCAAGGCTTTGTGTCCACCCCGGCGGGCAGCGGGCCTGCCGCCTACAACGCGGTCTCGGTTCCGTTCCGCAGCGGCAATCTGGCTGAACCCGTGATCTTCACCTGCGGCGCCCTGCCGTCCGAGGCGTCGGTCGAACGCATGCAATCCGACGTCGGGCCCAGACTGGCCGCGGCGGTCCGCACCCTGGAACGACTGACCGGACAGGCCCCCGGCCTGATCCGCACCGAGGCATGACCATGACCGAACATTCCCCCGTCACCTATCGCTGCGAAGGCGGGATCGCCTTCATCGAAATCGACAATCCGCCCGTCAACGCCCTGTCGGCGGCGGTTCGCCGGGGATTGGCGGAGGCCATGGACCGGCTGGCCAATGACGCCGACGCGCAGGCAGCCGTTCTGTTCTGCGCGGGCCGCACCTTTATCGCCGGCGCCGACATTTCCGAATTCGGCAAGCCGCCCGTGGCCCCGTTCCTGCCCGAGGTGATCGCCGCAATCGAGGCGTCCGGCAAGCCGGTCGTGGCGGCCCTGCACGGCACGGTTCTGGGTGGCGGCCTGGAGGTTGCCCTGGGCGCCCATCACCGCGTCGCGGTTCCCGGCACCCGGATGGGCCTGCCCGAAGTGACCCTGGGCCTTTTGCCCGGGGCGGGGGGAACGCAGCGCCTGCCGCGCGCCGTGGGGGTAACGGACGCCATCGACCTGATCACGTCGGGCCGCCAGATCGGTGCCCAGCAGGCGCTTGACCTGGGGCTGATCGACGCGCTGGCCCAAGGCACCGATCCCCGCGCGGCGGGCGAGGCCGAGGCGCGTCGCCTTCTGGCCGAGGGGTCCGGTCCCCGGCGGCTGTCCGAAACGCCCGCCCCCGCCGTCGATCCCGACATGGTTCAGGCATGGCGCGCAAAGGTCGCGAAATCCGCGCGCGGTCAGGTGGCGCCCCTGCGCGCGCTGGACACGATAGTGGCCGGGTTGGACCTGTCTTTTGCAAAGGGCATGGCACAGGAACGCCAGGCCTTCATGGACCTGATGCAGACCCCTGAACGCGCTGCCCTGATCCACGCCTTTTTCGCCGAACGTCGGGCGGCGCAGCAGGATGATCCGGCCGGTGTCAAGGCCCGGCCGGTTGCGCGCATCGGCATCATCGGCGGCGGCACCATGGGTCAGGGGATCGCCGCATCCGCCCTGACAGCCGGGCTGGACGTGACCCTGGTGGAACGCGACGAGGCCGCAGCGGCCAAGGCCACAGGTGGCATCCGCGCCATGCTGGACGGCGCCGTCAAGCGCGGCAAGCTGGACCGCACGGCGGCCGACCGGATGCTGGACCAGGCCTTGCGCGCGGTCGCAGGCTATGACGCGCTGGCCAACGTCGATCTGGTGATCGAGGCGGTGTTCGAGAATCTGGACGTCAAGCAAGAGGTGTTTCGCACGCTTGACCGCGTCTGCCGCCCCGGCGCGGTGCTGGCGACCAACACGTCCTATCTGGACGTGAACCTGATCGCCGGGGCGACCGCCCGGCCGCAGGACGTGATCGGGCTGCATTTCTTCTCGCCCGCCAACGTCATGCGCCTTTTGGAAATCGTGGTGGCGGACAAGACCGCCCCCGATGTCACGGCGACGGCCTTTGCCCTGGCCAAGAAGATGGGCAAGATCGGCGTGCGGTCCGGCGTCTGCGACGGCTTCATCGGCAACCGGATGCTGCTGGCCTATCGCACGGCGGCCGACCACGTGGTGCTGGACGGCGCCTCGCCTTATCAGGTTGACCGGGCTGTCGTGGACCTGGGCTTTCCCATGGGCCCGTATCAGGTGGGCGATCTGGCCGGTCTCGACATCGGCCATGCCACCCGCCAGCGCAAGGCGCCCACGCGCGATCCGCGCGAACGCGTTCCCGTCTTTGCCGACCGGCTGGTCGAATCCGGGCGGCTGGGGCGCAAGACCGGGCGCGGCTATTACATCTATGACGAAGGCAGCCCCCAGGGCCGCCCCGACCCCGACATGGACGACATGCTGTCAGGCATCCGGTCCGACCTGGGCATCACCCCGCGCCCGTTCGAGGCTGAGGAAATCCAGTCCCGCTACATGGCCGCCATGGTCAACGAGGGCGCGAAGATCCTCGACGAAGGCATCGCCGCGCGGGCGTCCGACATCGACGTGGTGCTGTTGCACGGCTACGGTTTTCCGCGCTGGAAGGGCGGGCCGATGCACTGGGCCGACGCGCAGGGGCTGGACCGGATCGCCGCCGACATCGCCCGTTATGCCGAAGATGATCCCTATTTCTGGCAGATCTCGCCGCTTCTGGCGCGTCTTGCGGCCGAGGGCGGGACACTTGCCGACGTGAACACCGGAAAGGACGCATCATGAAGGACGCCGTCATCGTCGCAACCGCCCGCACGGGCATCGGCAAGGCTGCGCGCGGCAGCCTGAACCTGACCCACGGCGCCACCATGGGCGGCCATGTCGCCGCCGCCGCCGTAAAACGCGCGGGCATCGACCCGGCGCTGATCGAGGACAGCATCTGGGGCTGCGGCTATCCCGAATACGTTACCGGCGGCAACATCGCCCGGCAGATCGTCATTCGCGCGGGCCTGCCCGTCAGCGTGGCGGGCACCACCGTCAACCGGTTCTGCGCATCCGGGCTGCAAGCCCTGGCGATGGCTGCGCACATGGTCCGGCTGGAAGGCGCCCGCGCCGTGCTGGCCGGCGGCGTCGAATCGATCAGCCTTGTCCAGCCGCCGCCCCGCCCTGCGCGCGAGGCCTGGATCGAGGCGCACAAGCCCGACCTGTATCTTCCGATGATCGACACCGCCGACAACGTCGCTGCCCGCTATGGCGTTAGCCGCGCGGCGCAGGACGAATACGCTCTGCGGTCCCAGCAGCGCATCGCCGCCGCGCAGCAGGCCGGGCTGTTCGCCGACGAGATCGTGCCGATGCAGGTCACGCGTGCGGTGATCGACAAGGCCAGCGGCGAAACCCGGCACGAGGATGTCACGCTGGACGCGGACGAATGCAACCGTCCCTCGACCACGCTGGACGGGCTGGCCTCGCTGAAGCCGGTGAAGGGAGAGGACAAGTTCGTCACCGCCGGAAACGCCTCGCAACTGTCGGATGGTGCGGCCGCGCTGGTCGTGATGGATGGCGATCTGGCCGCGCAGGAAGGCCTGACCCCGCTGGGGGCCTTTCGCGGCTTTGCCGTCGCCGGCTGCGAGCCCGATGAAATGGGCATCGGCCCGGTCTTTGCCGTGCCGCGCCTGCTGGAGCGCGCGGGCCTGACGGTCGGCGATATCGACCTGTGGGAGTTGAACGAGGCCTTCGCCAGCCAGGCGCTGTATTGCCGCGACCGGCTGGGCATCGACCCCGAAAGATACAACGTCAACGGCGGCTCCATTGCGATCGGCCACCCCTTCGGCATGACCGGGGCGCGGACGGCGGGGCATCTGCTGCTGGAAGGGCGCAGGCGCGGCGCGAAATGGGGCGTGGTCACCATGTGCATCGGCGGTGGCCAGGGCGCCGCCGGCCTGATCGAGATTTTCTGAGGGAGACGCGACATGGACATGAGCTTTTCACCTGAAGACCAGGCCTTCCGCGCCGAGGTCCGCCAGTTCCTGAAGGACCGCCTGCCCCAGCGGCTGTCCGAAAAGGTCCGCCTGTTCCAGGAACTGACCAAGGCCGAGATCGAGGAATGGCACGCCGTCCTGAACGAAAAGGGCTGGCTGGCCGGCAACTGGCCGCGTGACTTCGGCGGCGCGGGCTGGACCGCGATCCAGCGCCACATCTTCGAGGAGGAAAGCGCCCTGGCCCATGCGCCGCGCATCCTGCCCTTCGGCATCGCGATGCTGGGGCCGGTGTTGCAGAAGTTCGGCAGCAAGGAGCAGCAGGACCGGTTCCTGCCGCGCATCCTGGACGGCCAGGACTGGTGGTGCCAGGGCTATTCCGAACCGGGTTCGGGGTCCGACCTGGCCTCGGTCAAGACCACGGCGGTGCGCGACGGAGATCATTACGTGGTCAACGGCCAAAAGACCTGGACCACGCTGGGCCAGCACGCCAACTGGATCTTCTGCCTGGTGCGGACCGATCCCACCGCCAAGGCGCAGGAGGGCATCAGCTTCCTGCTGGTCGATCTGACCGCGCCGGGCATCACCGTGCGGCCCATCGTTCTTCTGGACGGCAACCCCGAGGTGAACGAGGTCTTTTTCGACGACGTGCGCGTCCCGGCCGAAAACCTGGTGGGCGAGGAGAACAAGGGCTGGACCTATGCCAAGTATCTGCTGACGCATGAGCGCACCAACATCGCGGGCGTGGGCTTTGCCACGGCGGGGCTTGCCGCGCTGAAGCGCATCGCGCGCGGCCAGATGTCGGGCGGCAAGCCGCTGTCGCAGAACCCGCTGTTCGCGGCCCAGGTCGCGCGGGTGGAAATCGACCTGATGGCGATGGCCACGACCAACCTGCGGCTGCTGGCCCAGGCGGCGGCGGGGCAGGCACCGGGGGCCGAAAGCTCGATGCTGAAGCTGAAGGGCACGCAGATCCGGCAGGCCATCAACGATCTGACGCGCCGTGCCGTCGGTCCCTGGGCGCTGGCCTTTCCGTCCGAGGCGCTGGAGGGTGCGAACGACGACCTGCCGCCCGGCCCGCCCGAGGCTGCGGGCGCCACGCGCGCCTATCTGAACAACCGCAAGCTGTCGATTTATGGCGGCTCGAACGAAATCCAGCGGGGGATCATCGCGAAATCCCTGCTGGGCCTCTGAAGGGGGACCGCCTGATGAACTTTGGTTTCACCGAAGAACAGACCATGCTGGGCGACAGCCTGGCCCGGACGCTGGAGCGCGGGACGGACGCCAGCGCCTTGTTCGAGCTGGGCGCAGGCGCCGCGCTGATGACCGAGGAGGCCGGCGGCTTCGGCGGCACCGGGGCGGACATCCTGATGGTGTTCCGCACCCTGGGACGCGCTGGCGCGGTCACGCCGCTGCTGGACAGTGTGGTGCTGGGCGCGGGCATCCTGTCGGCTGCGGGCGAAAGTGATCTGGCCGAGGCCGCCGCCAGCGGCGAGGCCCGTGTCGCGGTCGCGCTGGACGAACCCGGCCAGCGGTACGAGGGCACGGTCGCCACGACCGCCGCCGCCGGCAAGCTGACCGGCGAGAAATCGGTGATCCATGGCGCCGAGGACGCGACGCATCTGATCGTGCGGGCGACGGACGGCCTTTATCTGGTCGAGGCCGGGGCCGAGGGGCTGAGCCTGCGCGGCTATGCCCTGATGGACGGCGGCCGCGCGGCCGAGGTGACGCTGAAGGACGTGCCCGCCCGCCGCCTGGGCGATGCGGACCTGCTGGACCGCCCGCTGGCCGCCGCGATCCTGGCGCTGTGCGCCGATGCCCTGGGGGTGATGGAAAAGGCGGTCGATCTGACGACCGACTATCTCAAGACCCGCAAGCAGTTCGGGCGTCCCATCGGATCGTTCCAAGCCATCCAGCACCGCATGGCGGACCTGCTGACCGAAGTCGAGCAGGCCCGGTCCGCCGTCTGGAACCTGGCGGGCCATCTGGACAGCGCCGACCGTGACCGTCACGTCGCCGCGACCAAGTCGCTGGTGGGCCGCATCGCGCGCCTGGTGGCCGAGGAAACCATCCAGCTGCACGGCGGTATCGGCATGACCGAGGAATACGAACTGGCCCCCATGGCCCGCCGCCTGCTGGCCGCCGATGCGCGGTTTGGCGACAGCGATCACCATCTGGAACGCTTCATCGCGGCCAGCGCGGCATGACGGACTCGCCCGCCCTGATCGTGGATGAAACCGGCACGCAGCGGCTGGTCGGCTATACGCTGGACGTGGGCCAGCCGGACCGGCAGGCCCGCTGCCGCCTGCTGGTGGACGACCGGCACACCAACCGCCACGGCGTGCTGCATGGCGGGATCGCCGCGATGCTTCTGGACAGCGCCTGCGGGGCCACGGCCAGCCTGACGGTGGACGACAGCGGTCGGCGGCCGTTCCTGACCATCTCGCTCACCGTGGATTTCGTGGGCGCGGGCCGCCCGGGCGGCGTTACGGCAACCGGCCGCGTGGTTGGCGGAGGACGCAGCCTGCTGTTCGTGGCCGGTGACTTGGTCCACGACGACGGCACCCTGATCGCCACGGCCAGCGGCGTGTTCAAGCGGGTTCCCGGCGGCACCGGGGCGGAGAACGGCTGATGACCGAAACCACCGCCCGGATTCTTGTCGAGGATCGCGGCGATCACCTGCTGGTGACGTTGAACAATCCCGCCCGTCGCAACGCCCTGGACCCGGCGATGCACTCCATTCTGCGCAATGCTCTGGATCAGGCTGCGGCCGAGGATCGGCTGGGCGCGGTGGTGCTCACCGGGGCGGGCGGCTATTTCTGCGCGGGGGGCGATCTGAACGCCCTGGCGCAGCGGGCCGCCCTGACACGCGATGAACGCCGCGCGCGGATCGACGACCTGCACACGACCATTCGGGCGATCCGCGCCTGCCCCCGCCCGGTGATCGCTGCTGTCGAAGGCGGCGCGGCGGGTGCGGGCCTGTCCATCGCGCTGGCCTGCGACCTGCTGGTCGCGGCCGAGGACGCGAGTTTTGCCGCCGCCTATGTCCGCGTCGGCCTGGTGCCGGACGGGGGGCTGACGGCATCGCTGGCGCGGCGCGTTCCGGCGTCCCTGGCGGCCCGGATGTGCCTGACAGGCGACCCGGTCACCGCGCCGGCCCTGGCCGTCATGGGGGTGGTGACGGATCTGTGCCCCCCGCGCCAGGCCGTCGCCCGCGCCGCGGATCTGGCCGCACGGCTGGCCCAGGGACCGGCGGGGGCGCAGGCCGCCATCAAGCGCCTGCTGGCCGACGCCGGCCAGACCGGCTTTGACGACCAGCTTGACCGCGAACGCGATGCGATGGCCGACGCCCTGGCCTCGCCCGAGGCTGCCGCAGGCCTGCGGGCCCGTCTGGACCGCAGGGGTCCCGATTTCGGACGGGGCCTGCCCAGGAAAAAGGAAACCGACCGATGACGACGCGAATCCATCATCTTCTGGACGCGCGCCGGGCGTCCCCCAGGGACCTGGCGCTGATCGATCAAGACGGCACTCGTCATGACTATGGGCAATTCTGCGACGCGGTGGAACGCATGGCCGACGATCTGGCCGCGCGGGGCCTGGGGCCGGGCGACCGTCTCCTGATCGTGGCCGAGAACTGCGCGGCCCTGCCCGCGCTGATCATTGCAGCGTCCCGCCTGGATGCGATCGCGGTTCCGGTCAATGCCCGCATGACCGAACACGAACTGCGCCGCATCGCCGCCCATACCCAGGCCCGGCTGACGGTCTTTCTGTCCGGCGCCTCGCCCCAGGCGGGTGGCCACGCAGCGGCGGCGGGGGCCACGCCCTGGGCGACCCCGCTGGGCACCGTCCAGATCGCTGTTCCGGATCCCGACGCCACCCCCGAGCCGGTGATACCGGGGGCCGATCAGGTGGCGGTGATCCTGTATACGACGGGTTCGACCGGCACGCCCAAGGGCGTGATGCTCAGCCACGGCAACCTGATTTTCGGGGGCGGCACGTCGGCGCGGATGCGCGGCATGACCCGGGACGACCTGATCCTGGGCGTGCTGCCGATCACCCATGTCTTCGGCCTGACCTCGATGACCATCGCGGCGCTTGTCGCGGGCGCAGGGCTGCGGCTTTTTTCGCGCTTTTCAGCCGCGGTGGTTCTGGACGGGTTGCAGGCCGGGGCCAGCGTCCTGCCCGCCGTGCCCCAGATGCACGCCCTGATCATGGAGGAAGCCGCAGCCCGCGGCATCGACCGCCTGCCGCCGGGACGGCTGCGCTATGTCTCCTCGGGGGCGGCGCCGCTGGATCCGGACTGGAAGCGGCGGGCCGAGGCCTTCTACGGCGTCGCGCTGCAGAACGGCTATGGCCTGACGGAAACCACGGCCGGCGTCACGCTGACCACCAACCCGCCGGGCGTGCCGGATGTCAGCGTCGGCCCCGCCCTGCCGGGGGTGGAATTGCGCCTGCGCAATGTCGGCCCCGACGGCGTGGGCGAGATCCTGACCCGCGGACCCCATGTGATGCCCGGATATTTCCGCAACCCCGAGGCCACTGCGGCGGCCTTCGATGCCGACGGGTTTCTGTGTACCGGTGATCTGGGCCGGCTGGACGAGGCCGGAAACCTGCACGTCGCCGGACGCGTGCGCGAATTGATCATCCGCGGCGGCTTCAACGTCTATCCGCCCGAGGTGGAAGCTGCCCTGAACGACCACCCCCGCGTGATCCAGACCGCCGTGATCGGGCGCAGGATCGAGGGCGGCAACGAGGAGGTTCTGGCCTTTTGCCAGACCGACGACCCGGCCAGCCTGACCGAAGCCGATCTGCGCCTGCATGTGGCCGAACGGCTTTCGGCCTACAAGCGTCCGGCGCGCATCATCGTCACCACCGCGCTGCCGACCTCCCCCAATGGCAAGATCCTCAAGCAGCAGTTGATCGAGACGTTCCGGCACGCCCTGGAACGGAAAGAGGACCAGGGATGACCGGCACCGCACTGCGTGTTGTGTCGGCTGTCGGTGCGTCGCTGAAGACCTTCGGCCATCCGCCGAAGGCAAGGTTCGCGACAAGGATCAGGAATATCCGCCCGTAAAAGCGGCTGTCCGTGACAAGGCGGGATCCCTGAAAACGACAAACGCCCTGTCAGAAACCAAAGGGCGCGCGAAGACAATGTCGAGAAGGGTCGATCCCCCTGGCGGCGTGACATGGACCCGGCATCACGGCGCGTATCACCTGCTGACCGGAAAGAACTGCCGCGACCCGATCGGTGGTTTCAGGCTGTCGGTCAATTCCGGTGTCCTGCGCCATGGCAGCACGCAATGGACCTGTGCAGAGATGCCGGAAGGGCGGAAGGGCAGCGTTCAACAGACAGCCACGAAGCTTTTGATCGTTCCAGTCATGGCTTTTGCGCCAACAGCCGCTGTTCCAGGCCTGTCAAGGCCTGTGGTCGCACCGCCGGACAGGCATGGCGCGAAAGAAGTTCTGGGCGCGTTGTAACATCCTGGCCCCTTCTGCCGATCTGTCTTCTGGAAGGCGTGCAAGCCTTCTCAGACAGGGAGAAACACTGATGACCGCAACGATGTCCCGCCTGGCCCTTGGCGCATCGCTGGCCTGCGCGCTTGGCGCGATGGCCGCAACGCCCATTCAGGCGCAGGAAATGGAAAAATGCTATGGCGTGGCCCAAGCCGGGCAAAACGATTGCGCGGCGGGGCCGGGCACGACCTGCGCTGGCACTTCGACCACCGATTACCAGGGCAATGCCTGGAAGCTGGTCCCGGCGGGCACCTGTCTGTCGATGGAACTGCCCCCCGCCAGCGACGGCACCGCGCGCAAAGCCTCGCTGGAGCCGCTGACCCGCGACGTTCCCGCATGATCCGACAGGGCGCGGTCCCGCGACCGCGCCCTTCCATTGCGCCCGGCACCAGGAGGATGCCATGACCCGACTGCCCCCCCGCGCCGGTGTCGGCTTCAAGCCCCAGCACCTTGCCGATATCCGCCGCGATCCGCACCCGCCCGCCTTTTTCGAGGTCCATGCCGAAAACTACATGGGCGCGGGCGGGCTGCCCCATGCGCAACTGGCGGCGCTGCGGGCCGATCACGCCCTGTCCGTCCATGGGGTCGGGCTGTCGATCGGCGGTGCAGGCAGGCTGGACGCCGGCCACCTGGCGCGGCTGCGGGCCCTGTGCGACCGCTATGAGCCTGAAAGTTTTTCCGAACATCTGGCCTGGTCCAGCCACGGCGCGGAATACCTGAACGACCTGCTGCCCTTGCCCTATACGTCCGGCACGCTGGCCGCCGTCTGCGATCATGTGGATCAGGTCCAGCAGGTGCTGGGCCGCCGGATGCTGCTGGAAAACCCCGCGACCTATGTGCTGTTCGCGCAGTCCGACATCCCCGAAACCGAATTCCTGGCGCAGATCGCCGCCCGCACCGGCTGCGGGCTTTTGCTGGACATCAACAACGTCTTCGTGTCCTGCACCAACCACCGCCGTGATCCGCGCGCCTATCTGGCCGATTTCCCGATGGACGGCGTGGGAGAGATCCACCTGGGCGGGCACGCGGCCGAGGATCTGCCTTCGGGACCGTTGCTGATCGACAGCCATGGGGCGGTGGTGGCCGATCCGGTCTGGACGCTTTACGGGCAGGTGATCGACCGCATCGGCCCTGTCCCCACGCTGGTCGAATGGGACAACGACCTGCCTCCCTGGCCGGTCCTGGCCGCCGAGGCCGCGCGCGCCGATGCCCTCCTGACACGGGTGGCCCGTCATGCCGCCTGATGGCCAGTCCGCGTTCCGCAGCGCCCTGCGCGACGGCACCCTGCCGCCCGGCGTCACCGCCGTCCACCCGGCCGAGACCGCGCGCCGCTTTGCCGTTTATCGCAACAACGTGGCCGTCAGCCTGGGCCAGGCGCTTGGGCGGCGCTTTCCGGTGATCCAGCGGCTGGTGGGGGACGAATTCTTTGCCGCCCTGGCTCGCGCCTATCTGGCGGCCGATCCGCCGCGCAGCCCGGTCCTGATGGAATGGGGCGCGGGGTTCGCGGGCTTTCTGGCGGGCTTTCGGCCGCTGGCGGGATGGCCGTTCATGGCCGATGTGGCGCGGATCGAATGGGCGCGGGGACTGGCCTTTCATGCCGCCGACGCCGCCCCCCTGGACCCTGCCATCCTGGCCGCAGCCGATCCTGAAACCCTGCGGCTGGCCCTGCACCCTTCAGTCACGGTGCTGCGGCTGGACCATCCGGCGGTGACGATCTGGGCGCAGAACCAGCCGGGCGCCGCCCCCGGACCGCTGCCGTCCGGCCCCCAGATCGCGCTGATCCTGCGTGATCCGTCCTTCGCCATCCCGGTCGAGGCGATCACGCCCGCCGATGCCGTGCTGATCGAGGCGCTGCAATCCGGCGCGACCCTGGCCGGCGCCGCCGCCCTTGATCCCGATCACGATCCCGCCCCCCGCCTGATCGCGCTGATGCGACAGGGCGCCTTCATCAAGGCGCGCACCCGATGATCGCCCGGCTGAACGCCCTGCCTGCCCGCATCCCCGCCGATCTGGTGGCCCTGTCGCTGCGGGTCTTTCCCGCCCTTGTCTTCTGGCAATCGGGCCGCACCAAGGTCGAGGGGCTGTCGATCACGGATTCCACCTGGTTCCTGTTCGAACACGAATACGCCTTGCCGCTGATTCCGTCCGCCTGGGCGGCCGTGCTGGCCACGCTGGCGGAACACGCGCTGCCGGTGCTGATGATCCTGGGGTTGATGACGCGGCTGTCGGCCCTGGGTTTGCTGGCGATGACGGCGGTGATCCAGGTCTTTGTCTATCCTGGCGCCTGGCTGACCCATGGCCTGTGGGCGGCGGCCCTGCTGGCCCTGGCGGCCCACGGTCCGGGGCGGCTGTCGCTGGATCACCTGCTGGGACTGGATCGCGCCAGGGGCGGACGCCGATGATGCTGGCCGGGGATCCTGCCCAGGGCGGGCATTGCCCCGCCTCGCGGACCGGGGCTAGACTGGGGCATCGACGGACGGAGGCCGTGCTGGAAAAGGACCGCGTCTGGGACGATCTGATGCGCCGGGCCAACGGGGGCGACGGCGCGGCCTTTCTGCGCTTTCTGACCGAGGTGACGCCGCCCCTGCGCGGGCTGATCCGCACGCGGGGCCGCAGCCTGCCCCCCGACCTGCACGAGGACATCCTGCAAGAGGTTCTGCTGGCCATCCACCTGAAACGCGGCAGTTGGGATGCAACGGTGCCTGTCCGGGCCTGGCTTTACGCCGTGGCCCGGCACAAGGTGGTCGACGCCTTCCGCAAGCGCGGCCATCGCCTGCATCTGCCGATCGACGAGGTGGCCCAGATTCTGGCCGCCGAACCCGAACCCGCGCCCCTGGCCGCGCGCGACGCCGACCGGATGCTGGGACTGATCGACGCCCGGTCCGCCGCCCTGGTGCGCGCCGTCCGGCTGGAGGGACGAAGTCCCGAAGACGCGGGCGCCGGACTGGGCCTGACCGCAGGCGCCGCCCGCGTGGCGCTGCACCGGGCGATGCGGCGCCTGGCCCATCTGGCCGAGAGGATGCGATGACCGACCCCCGATCCACCGACGACCTAATCCGCCGCCTGGCCGCCAGCTCCCCTCCGGCGCCCTTGTCGGCCCCCTTGGCGGCCGGGGCGATCCTGGGCGCGGCGGCCCTGTCGGCCGGGTTGTTCCTGCTGCTGGCCGGGCCGCGCGCCGGCCTGCTGTCCGCCCTGGACAATCCTGCGGTCCTGGCCAAGGTCGTTTTGCCCCTGGTTCTGGCGGTCGCTGCCCTGGTGCTGGCCCTGCGTTCGGCCCGGCCGGGCGCCGCTGTCCGGCCATGGGTGCTGGCGGTTCCCGTGGCGGCGGCCCTGGCGTTGTTTGCGGTGCGGCTGGTCCAGACCCCCCCGGCCCAGATCCTGCCAACCGCCCTGGGTAGCAGCGCCGTCGCTTGCCTGGCATCCATCACCGCGCTGTCGGCGCCGGCCATCATCCTGGGCCTGGCGCTGTTCCGGCGTGGCGCTGCCCTTCGTCCGGCGCTGACGGGCGCGCTGATCGGGCTTGCGGCCTCGGGCGGCGCGGCGGCAGGCTATGCGCTCCATTGCACCGAGGATTCGCCGCTGTTCTTCACCCTCTGGTACGGCCTGGCGATCCTGGCAGGCACAACCGCAGGTGCCGTCGCCGGAAGAAAACTGCTGCAGTGGTAAGGACAGGGAAAGGGGCATCGCCGATGTCTTGAAAGACGGCAGGACGCTTGGGCTTGGCCTTCATCATTCAAGCCTGCGACATCGCGGCAGACACGATCTTTGAAACGGTTATCGCGGGTCTTCAATTGTCGTGACCTCCTGGGCCAGCCAGTCGCGGAAATGGATCAACGGACGCGATTCGGCGCGCGTCCCCGGCCAGACCAGGTGGTATCCGCCTTGGCCTGGAACGGCCGTTTCAAGAACGGGCAGCAGGTGCCGTTCGGCAATTTCCTGGCGCGCGAGGTAGTCCGGCAAGAGCGCCAGCCCCACCCCGGAAATCGCTGCCTGGATCATCATGGAAAACTGGTCCATCACCATGCCCCCCGACGGCGCGGTCCCCGTGCCCTGGCCCCGGAACCAGTCGGCCCAGGCATCCGGGCGGGTCTGAAGATGCAGCAGGACCAGACCCGCAAGGTCGCCCGGATCGCGGATCGGATGGGTGGCCAGAAAGGCCGGGCTGGCGCAGGCGGTCAGGCTTTCATCGAACAGCTTCAGGCTGTGGGCATCCGGGGCGGCGTCATGGCGAAAGATGATCGCCGCATCAAAGGGCTCGCTGTTAAAGGCGACGGGCTGAAAGCGGGTCGTCAGGTTGACCAGGATCCCCGGATGCCGGGCCATGAATCCGGGCAGGCGCGGGGCCAGCCAGCGGGTGCCGAAGGTCGGCAGCACCGCCAGGTCCAGGCTGCCGCCTTCGGGATTGGCGATCAGCGACATCCCGCCCCGCTGGATCAGGTCAAGCGCGGCGGAAATGTCCTGGTGATAGCGCGCGGCCCCGTCGGTGGGGACCAGGCGGCGGCGATGACGCACGAAAAGCTTCTGGCCCATCTGTTCTTCCAGCGTCTGGATCAGGCGGCTGACGGTGCTTTGCGTCAGGCCCAGTTCCTGCGCGGCCGCCGTCACCGATCCATGCCGCATCACCCCGTCGAACGCCAGAAGCAGGCTGAGGTTCGGCAAGTATCGTCTGATCCGCAAGACATTCATCCCATGCATGAACTCATGGAAATTTATCATTTTTGATGTTGCGCACAAATGGATATCCTTCTGGCAACAAATCAGGAGTTCCTTCATGTCCACCACATCCCCCAAGGGCGCTGCGTTCGACTGGTCTGACCCGTTTCTTCTGGACGACCAGTTGAGCGAGGAGGAGCGGATGATCCGCGACGCTGCTGCGGCGTTTGCGGCCGACCGGCTGGCGCCGCGCGTCACCGACGCCTACCTGAACGAGACGACCGACCCCGAGATCTTTCGCGAGATGGGGGCTGCGGGCCTGCTGGGGGTGACGGTGGATGACGCCTATGGCGGGGTAGGCGCGTCCTATGTGGCCTACGGCCTGGTGGCGCGGGAAATCGAGCGGGTTGATTCCGGCTATCGCTCGATGGCCTCGGTCCAGTCCTCGCTGGTGATGTTTCCCATCGAGGCCTATGGCAGCGAGGACCAGAAGCGGCGCTATCTGCCGAAGCTGGCCACGGGCGAATGGATCGGCTGCTTCGGGCTGACCGAACCGGATGCGGGGTCCGACCCGGCGGGGATGAAGACCCGCGCGAAGAAAACCGACGGCGGCTATGTGCTGAACGGCGCCAAGACCTGGATCTCGAACAGCCCGATCGCGGACGTGTTCGTGGTCTGGGCCAAATCGGACGCCCATGGCGGCAAGGTGCGCGGCTTCGTTCTGGAGAAAGGCACCAAGGGCCTGTCGGCGCCCAAGATCGAGGGCAAGCTGTCCCTGCGGGCCTCGATCACCGGCGAGATCGTGATGGAGGACGTGGAGGTGTCCGAGGACGCGCTGCTGCCGGGCATCGAGGGCATGGGCGGGCCGTTCGGCTGTCTCAACCGCGCGCGCTACGGCATTTCCTGGGGCGCGATGGGCGCGGCCGAGGATTGCTGGTTCCGCGCCCGCCGGTACGGGCTTGACCGCCATCAGTTCAACCGCCCCCTGGCCGCGACGCAGCTGTTCCAGAAGAAGCTGGCCGACATGCAGACCGAGATCGCGCTGGGGCTGCAGGCGTCCTTGCGCGTGGGCCGGCTGTTCGACGAAGGCCGCTTTGCGCCCGAAATGATCTCGATCGTCAAGCGCAACAACTGCGGCAAGGCGCTCGACATCGCGCGGATGGCCCGCGACATGCACGGCGGCAACGGCATCTCCAGCGAATACCACGTGATCCGCCACGCCCAGAACCTGGAAACCGTGAACACCTATGAAGGCACGCACGATGTCCACGCGCTGATCCTGGGCCGTGCGCAGACCGGGATCCAGGCCTTTGGCTGAACCGCCGCTGAAGGGGCTGCGCGTCGTCGAACTGGCGCGCATCCTGGCCGGGCCGTGGGTCGGCCAGACACTGGCCGACCTGGGGGCCGAGGTCATCAAGGTCGAATCGCCCGAGGGCGACGACACCCGCCGCTGGGGCCCGCCCTTCATCGACCGGCCCCGCGCGGACGGCACCACCGAACGGGTCGCGGCCTATTTCCACGCGGCCAACCGCGGCAAGACCTCAGTGGTGTGCGACTTCAACGACCCGGCCGACCTGGACCGGCTGCGCGGGCTGATCGACGGGGCCGACGTGGTGGTCGAGAACTTCAAGGCCGGCGGGCTGCGTCGCTTCGGGCTGGATTACGCCACGCTCTCGGTGCGCAATCCCCGGCTGGTCTATGCCTCGATCACCGGCTTTGGCCAGGACGGGCCGCGCGCGTCCCAGCCGGGCTACGACTTCCTGATCCAGGGCCTGTCCGGCATCATGGACCTGACCGGCGCCCCGACGGGCGAACCGCAAAAGGTCGGCGTGGCCTGGATCGACATCTTCACCGGGCTTTACGGGGTGATCGCGGTGCAGGCGGCGCTGGCGGAACGGACGCGGTCGGGGCAAGGCCAGCATCTGGACCTGTCGCTGATGGATTGCGGGGTGGCGGTGCTGGCCAACCAGGCCACCAACTTCCTGCTGGGCGGCACGGTGCCGCACCGGCTGGGCAACGCCCATCCCAACATCGTGCCCTATCAGCTGTTTCCGGCCTCCGACGGCCACCTGATCGTGGCCTGCGGCAATGACCGGCAGTTCGCCGCGCTGTGCCGGGTGCTGGATCTGGCCGATCTGCCGAGCCACCCCGATTACGCCACCAACCCCGCTCGCGTCGCGCATCGCGACCGGCTGGTGCCGATGCTGGCCGCCGCCACCGCGCGGCGCACCCGCGCCGATCTGATCGCCGGCCTGGAGGCCGCGGGCGTCCCCGCCGGTCCCGTCAACGACGTGGCCGAGGCGCTGTCCGACCCCCAGATCGCGGCGCGCGGCCTGCGCATCGCCCCCGAAGGCATCCCGGGCCTGCGCACCCCCATCCGCATGGGTCGCAGCCCCCTGACCCGCGACCGCGCCGCGCCGGCCCTGGGGGACGGAAAGTGGACTTTCGGCGAGGATGCGGGGCCATGACGGTTCAGACGGTTGGGATCATTGGTGCGGGCCAGATGGGCAACGGGATCGCGCATGTCTTTGCCTTGGCTGGATACGACGTGCTGATGACCGACATCAGCCAGGAGGCCATGGACAAGGCGCTGGCGCTGATCGACCGCAACCTGGAACGCCAGGTCGGCCGGGGCAAGGTTGACCCGGACGCCAAGAAGGCCGCCATGGCCCGCATCCGCACCACGCTGCGGCTGGCCGACCTGGGCCAGACCGACCTGGTGATCGAGGCCGCGACCGAGCGCGAAACCGTCAAGCAGGCGATCTTCGAGGATCTGGTCCCGCACCTGAAGCCCCACACGATCCTGACCTCGAACACCTCGTCGATCTCGATCACGCGGCTGGCCTCGCGTACCGACCGGCCGGAAAAGTTCATGGGCTTCCACTTGATGAACCCGGTCCCGGTGATGCAGCTGGTCGAACTGATCCGCGGCATCGCCACCGACGAGCCGACCTACAAGACCCTGCACGCGGTGGTGGAGAAGCTGGGCAAGACCGCCGCCAGCGCCGAGGATTTCCCGGCCTTCATCGTCAACCGCATCCTGATGCCGATGATCAACGAGGCGGTGTATACGCTGTACGAGGGGGTGGGCAACGTGCGCTCCATCGACGAATCCATGAAGCTGGGCGCCAATCATCCGATGGGTCCGCTGGAACTGGCCGACTTCATCGGCCTGGACACCTGCCTGGCGATCATGAACGTGCTGCATGACGGGCTGGCCGACACAAAATACCGCCCCTGCCCGCTGCTGACCAAATATGTCGAGGCCGGCTGGCTGGGCCGCAAGACCGGACGCGGCTTCTACGACTATCGAGGCGAAACGCCCGTCCCGACACGGTAAAGAAAGGACCACATCCATGAGAATTCTGATCCCGATCAAGCGGGTTATTGACTACAACGTGAAGGCTCGTGTTCGTGCGGACGGGTCTGGGGTTGATCTGTCGAATGTGAAGATGTCGATGAACCCGTTTGACGAGATCGCGGTGGAGGAGGCGATCCGGTTGAAGGAGAAGGGCCAGGCCGAGGAGGTGGTGGTGGTCAGCGTCGGCGTGAAGCAGGCGGCCGAGACGCTGCGCACGGCCTTGGCGATGGGCGCGGACCGGGCGATCCTGGTGGTTGCGGCGGAGGACGTGCACCAGGACATCGAGCCCCTGGCGGTGGCCAAGATCCTCAAGGCGGTGGTCGATCAGGAACAGCCGCGCCTGGTGATCGCGGGCAAGCAGGCCATCGACAACGACATGAACGCCACCGGCCAGATGCTGGCGGCTCTCCTGGGCTGGGGGCAGGCGACGTTTGCCTCCAGGCTGGTGATCGAGGGCGATGCGGCCCGCGTCACGCGCGAGGTGGACGGGGGGCTGCAGACCATTGAGGTCAAGCTGCCGGCGATCGTGACGGCGGATTTGCGCCTGAACGAGCCGCGCTATGCCAGCCTTCCCAACATCATGAAGGCCAAGAAGAAGCCGCTGGAGGAGAAGACGGCGGCCGATTACGGCGTCGACGTGAGCCCGCGCCTGGAGGTGGTGACCACCCGCGAGCCGGAAGGCCGGCAGGCGGGCATCAAGGTGGGATCGGTCGACGAACTGGTCGGCAAACTCAAGGAAGCGGGGGTGATCTGATGGCGGTTCTTCTGTTGGGCGAAGTGACGGGCGGCGTTCTGAACCGGGACGCCACGGCCAAGGCGGTGGGCGCGGTGGCCGCGCTGGGCGAGGTGACGGTGCTGTGCGCGGGCGCCCATGCCAGGGACGCCGCAGCCGAGGCCGCGACCATCGCCGGGGTGGCGCGCGTGCTGGTGGCCGAGGACGCGCGCTACGGCCACCGCCTGGCCGAGCCGACGGCGGCGCTGCTGGCAAGCCTTGCGGGCGATTACGAGCACATCGCAGCCCCCGCCACCACCGACGCCAAGAACGTCATGCCGCGGGTGGCGGCGCTTCTGGACGTGATGGTGATCCCCGAGGTGTCGAAGGTGATCGACGCCGACACCTTCGAGCGTCCGGTTTATGCCGGCAACGCCATCCAGACGGTGAAATCGCGTGACGGCAAGAAGGTCATGACGATCCGCACCGCCAGCTTCGAGGCGGCGGGCACGGGCGGGGCCGCCGCTGTCGCGGATGCGGACCTCACCGCCGATCCGGGCCTGTCGTCGTGGCTGTCCGACGAGGTGGCGGCCTCCGACCGTCCGGAACTCACCTCGGCGGGCCGGGTGGTGTCTGGCGGGCGCGGCGTGGGCTCCAAGGAGCAGTTCGCGCTGATCGAGGCGCTGGCCGACAAGCTGGGCGCGGCGGTGGGCGCGTCCCGCGCCGCGGTGGACAGCGGCTATGCCCCGAACGACTGGCAGGTGGGCCAGACCGGCAAGGTGGTGGCCCCCGCGCTTTACGTGGCGGTGGGCATCTCGGGCGCCATCCAGCACCTGGCCGGCATGAAGGACAGCAAGGTCATCGTCGCCATCAACAAGGACGAGGAAGCCCCCATCTTCCAGATCGCAGACTACGGTCTGGTCGGAGACCTGTTCCAGGTGCTGCCAGAACTGACAGCGAAGGTGTAGGGGGGTTCAGAACGCCGCACCTGCAACCTTCGGGCGTTGCCCACTGTGGCGGCACGGTCATCGTGCCGTCACGGCAGCCCTTACAACAGGCCCGTCGCGCGAAAGGACACTTCGCAGGTCTTGCCCACGACGATGTGGTCGTGGACGGTGACGTCGATGGCCTCGCAGGCGGCCATCACCCGGGCGGTCATGGTGATCTCCTCTCGCGAGGGGGTCGGATCGCCCGAAGGGTGGTTGTGGACCAGGATCACCGCGCTGGCGTTCAGCTCCAGCGCGCGCTTGGCCACCTCGCGCGGATAGACGGGAACATGGCCCACCGTGCCGCTGCCCAGGGCTTCGTCCGCGATCACGGTGTTCTTGCGATCCAGAAACAGCACGCGGAACTGCTCGATCTCGCGATGGGCCATGACCGTGCGGCAATAGGCGATCAGCGCGTCCCAAGACGCCAGGACCTCGCGTTGCAGCACCCTGGCCTGGGCCATCCTTTGGGCAAAGCCGTCCACCAGCCGCAGTTGCAGATACACCCATCGGTCGGCGCCCTCGACCTGAAGGATGCGGTGTTCGGATGCGGCGACCACGCCGTTCAGATCCCCGAACGCGGCCAGCAACCGCTTGGCCAGGGGCTTCACGTCGATCTTCGGGATGGCGTTGAACAGCAGCAGTTCCAGCAATTCGTATTCGGGCATGGGGGCATGCCCGCCGTCCAGGAACCGGGTCCGCAGCCGTTCCCGGTGGCCCCAGTAATGCGGACGCGCGGCGCCGCTGGTGTCCCTGACCAGACCGCCGCCCGCCGCCGCGTCCGGCCGCAGCCGGTCCGTCATGCGGAAGGACGGCGCAAAGGCGGGTTCCGTCAGGGCGTCGGGCGGGGGCAGCCGCGCGTCCAGATCGTCCAGGCCGCGCAGCGATGCCTCGGAAAAGCCGAAGGGTCTGCCGTCCGCCTGTTCGTGGCGCGGTGTGTCGCCAAGCGGTGCCGGGACATCATCGCCGCTGCCCTGCCTTTCCCGATGTCGATCCGTCATCCGATCCCTGCCTGCCGCTGCACGACCTCGGCGGTCCCTGCGTCCTGCGGTGGCCCCCCGTTTAACCGAAACCTTGCCCGATCTGGGTAAAGGAACGGTTAACGCCGCCCTGACCGGGGGCGCCGATCAACGGTCGCGGTCCAGCAGGTCCAGGATCGGCAGCCTGGCCCCCAGGCGCACGCACAGCAGCACGGTCCCGCTGATCTTGCGCTGCACGAACAGCGTCTCGGTCGGGGGCAGGTGCCAGCTGGCCCGGTCCGCCAACAGGGGCGCCGCGCGTTCGCGCAATGCCGCCACGACGCTGCGGTCGGCAAAGTCGAACCCGGCGTCGCGGCTGGCGTGCAGCTGCGCCAGCATCAGGCCGATCATCGCCTCGATCGCCGTCCGGTGGCGCAGATCCTGGGCGGGCGAGACAAAGCCCGCTGCGACAAGCGCTTCGCGGACCTGGCCCGCGTCGCCCGACAGCCCCGCCTGCCGCAGGGACCGATAGGAAGCCGCGGTCGCGGGCGTGATGGCGCGCGTCGCGCCAAAGTCCAGCAGCACGATCCGCCCGCTGTCAGGCTGCCAGCGGTAGTTGGCGAAGTTCGGATCGGTCTGCATCAGGCCGAAGTCGAACAGTTCGCGCAGCACCAGTTCGACAAGCGCCCCAAGGGCGGCGTTGCGCCGTTCCTCGGGGGCCGAGGCCAGGTCTTCGATGGGCACGCCCGCCTGGAAGGTCATCGGCAAGACGGTCGGGCGCAGCAGCGCATCCACCGGCCGGGGCACGGCGAAACGGCCGTCGCCTTCCAGCAGCGCGCCATAGCGGCGCATCTGCCCGGCCTCGCGCAGGTAATCGGCCTCCTCGCGCAATTGCCGCTTGGCCTCGGCCAGCAGCGGCGCCACATCAAGCCCTTCCGGCAGCAGCCCGGACAGGCGCAGAAGCGTGGCCACGTTGTCGATGTCGGCGTCGATGCTGGCGGCGATGCCGGGATACTGCACCTTGACGGCCAGTTCTTCCCCGGACGGCAGGACGGCGCGGTGGACCTGCCCGATCGAGGCCGCGGCCAGGGGCCGGGCCTCGAACCGGGCGAAAAGGCGGCGCCAATCCGGCCCCCAGGCCTGGGCCAGCACCCGGTCCAGTTGCCGGGGCGGCATCACATGGGCCTGGTCGCGCAACTGCGCCAGGATCGCGGTCAGTTCAGGCGGCAGCACATCGCCCGCGTCCATCGACAGCATCTGGCCCAGCTTCATCGCCGCCCCGCGCAGGCGCGACAGTTGCGCGGCCACCTTTTGCGCATTGCCGGGCGTCAGCAGCAGGTCGGGCAGGTGCGGACGTTCGCCCCGGGCAAGGCGGCGCACGCCCTCGCCCAGAACCCCGGCGGCGACCCCCCCGGCGATCTGGCCAAAGGCCGCAAGGCGGGCAAGCCGGGCCGAGGGCACCGGGCGGGATCGGTCGGTCATGGCGAAGCCTCTGCGCTTGAAACGTCCCGCCGACATGGGGTCGCAACAGGGCAAGCGCCAGAGCGGTGCGACAACGCTGTCAGGGGCTCGCGCAACAGCCGCCAAGGATCCTTGACGCGGGGACAGCCACGGGCCTAATGACCGGCAGCCTGACCGGATTGGAGCTGTTTCACAAGAAATTCGACCTGCCGCTGGCGCAGGTGATCCATACCGAGGCGCCGTATCATTTCCGCCGCCCCGATGCGGGCATGACCGAGGAGCAGTTCAGGGCCGCGATCCAGAAGGTGCTGGCGCGCCACGACATCCTGCTGATCGCCGACGAGGTGGTGACGGGCTTTGGCCGGTTGGGGTCGATGTTCGGCAGCGACCATTACGGCATGACCCCGGACATCGTCACCTGCGCCAAGGGGCTGACATCGGCCTATGCGCCGCTGTCTGGGTCGATCATCGGCCAGCGGGTCTGGGACGTGCTGACGCAAGGAACGGACGAGAACGGCGTGCTGGGTCACGGCTGGACCTATTCCGCCCATCCCATCGGCGCGGCTGCGGGCATCGCCAACCTGGAGCTGATCGACAAGCTGGGTCTGGTGGAAAACGCAGGGAAGGTGGGTGCCTATCTGAACGCGCGGATGAAGGACGCGCTTGGCGATCACCCCCATGTCGGAGAGATCAGGGGCGAGGGGATGCTCTGCGCCGTCGAACTGGTCCGCGACCCCGAGGCGCGCGGCTTCTTCGAGGCGTCCGAGGGCGTGGGCGCCAAGGTGGTCGCCGCGATGCTGCGTCGCGGGGTCATCGCGCGGGCCATGCCGCAGGGCGACATCCTGGGCTTTGCCCCGCCCCTGTGCCTGACAAGCACCGAGGCCGACACCATCGTCGGCGTCACCGCCGAGGCCGTCCATGAGGTTTTTGGATAAGGGCGGGACACCGGCACATAGACGGCCAGGAAGGGCAGCCTGCCGGCAACGGGGTTCTTGGCGGCAGTCAGGATGTCTTGCCCCTGCACGTCCGGAATGCCACACCTTTGGGGATGAGCATCGTCCAGAACCGTCTTGCCTGCCACAAGATTGTTGACAAAAAACCGGCTTGGCACATCATCGCGGCTGTCAAAGGGTGTGTCATCGTGTGCCACTGGTATCGTGTTTTTCTGGCCGCATCGGTGTCCGTCTGGCTGTCGGGCAACGCCGCTGACGCCCAGGCGGTGGACGCGGATTTGCCCGGGCAGGCCCATGCCTTGCGCCAGGTCATCTCGACCATGGAATCCGAGGTGGCCGAGTTGCAGCCCCGCCTGGACATGGCAAGGGAACAGCTTGCGGATCTGACCCGCCAGATCGACGAGGCGACGCAGCAGCTGGAAAGCCGCCGCCGCGACCTGTCCAGCTTGCAGGCCGACCGGGACAAGCTTCACGCTGCGATCGCCGAAGGCCAGGCCGACCAACAGCGCCAGCAGGACGCGCTGCAAGCCGCGGGTGCCGAACTGGCTGACGTGACGGCCCAGGTCCAGGACGCGAGTGCCGAACTGGCCGGGATCGCCCAGCAGCAGGCGGCCCTGGACGCGCGATCCGCGGAACTGGCCTCGGAAATCGACGGGCGGGAAAAGCGTTCCGGCGAACTGGCCGAGGAGGTCCGCCAACTGACCGCGGAACTGGCGGCCCTGGCCCGCGTGCGCGACATGGCGCAGGAACCGGACGAGCCGGCCCCGCCCCTGCCCCCGGCGGCCGAAAGCGCGGCCCCGGCGGGCCAGCAGGCCTTGGCCCCGCCGCAGCAACCCCGCGACCCCGCGCAGGTCGATGCCGCCCTGGCCCTGGCCCCGGCCCTGCCCGCCGACCCGCAGCGTGCCCGGCTGCGCGGCCTGCTGATCGAGGGGCATTGCGCCACGGACGCCCTGCGCCAGGTGCAGGATCCGATCAATCGCCAGACGCTTCTGGTTCTGGTCGGCCGGCTGGGGGGATGCTGACATCCATCATGGGAAGGACAAGACGATGCGACATTTCAGGCCCTTGCTGTTTCTGGCCCTTGCGGCGTGGATGAGTGTCGGACCGACGCCCTTGCAGGCCCAGGACGGGCACCTCAGCATCATGACCGGCGCATCGACCGGCACCTATATCCAGTTCGGGCGCGACCTGGACAAGCTGATGCAGGGATGTGGCCAGGGGCTCGAGGTCGTGGAATCCGCAGGTTCGCTGGAAAACTTCCTGGCCGTCCGGCAGCGCCCGAACACCCAGTTCGGCATCGTGCAAAGCGATGTGCTTGAATACATGCAGACCTTTGCAGGCGGTGATCCGGCCGTCGCCCGCGCCATCACCGGCGTCCGCATCGCCTTTCCCCTGTACGAGGAGGAGGTCCACGTCCTGGCCCGCCGCGACATCGCCGGGTTGGACGACCTGACCGGCAAGCGCGTGGCCATCGGGGTCGAGAACAGCGGCACCTTTCTGACCGCGTCGCTGATCCTGTCCCTGACCGGAACCGAGCCTGCCGAAACCCTGCTGGTGGCCCCGGCGGATGCGCTGCCGCAACTGAAGGCCGGTCAGATCGACGCCTTCTTCTATGTCGCGGGGGCGCCCGCCTCGCTTTATGCCGAAGGCGAGATCGACCCTGAACGGTTCCACCTGCTGCCGATCCAGGATCCGACGCTGCAGGCGGTCTATTCCCCTGCCACGCTGGCGGGCGGCACCTATCCGTTTCAGCCCGATCCCATCGATCTGGTTGCGGTCAAGGCGGTGCTGATGACCTATGAATACAATCCCGGGCGCAACAGCTATCACCGGGCCAGTTGCCGGGGGGTGTCGGATCTGGCTTCTCTGATCCTGACACGGATCGACACGCTGCGGGCGGAAGGCCATCCGAAATGGCAATCGGTCGACCTGACCGACATCCCCCCCGGCTGGGAGGTCAGCACCTGCGTCAATCGCGGAATCGATCCCGGCTATCAGGCCAACTGCACTGCCCCCGCTCCCGCGCAATCCGTGCCCGACAGCCAGGCGAACGAGGCCTATCGCCGCAATATCTGCGCGGTGATCGGATGCTGATCAGCGCGGGGCGGGAACCAGGCGGGACCAGGCCGAGGACGGTCCCGTGGTCCCGTCCTGCCGCAGCGCCATGACCCGCCACCGCGCGACCGGCTGCGCAATCAGCATCGCGGACAGCGCCGTGTCCCTGTAAAGGGTCCGGCCGTCGCCGCCTGCCGGGACGAATTCGACCCTGAAGCGCGGCATCGCCGTGCCGCCAGGGCCTTGCCAGTGCAATTCGGTCTGACCCGACGCGAACAACGCCTGACGGACCGGGACGGGGGGCGCCGTCAGGGGTTCTGCCGACTGCGGCAGGGACGCGCCCAGCTCCGCCAGCCGGGACGCGGCCCCACCCGTATCCCCCGCCAGTTCATACCAGGCCTGGGCACGATAGGGGTCGGGGTCCACGCCCACCCCTGTTTCGTAAAGCTGGCCCAGATAATAGGCCGCCCGGCTGCTGCCCCACAGCCCGGCGCGCGCATAAAGCGCCGCGGCGCGCGCGGGATCGACGCTGCCCAGGGTCAGGCCGCTGGCCAGCAGGCGTTCGGGAAGGGGCGGCGCTTCAACGGCCACGCGGCTGGACAGGGGCGCAGGCGGTGGGACGGCGGATGGGGGGACGGCGGATGGGGGGACGGCGGAAGGGGGGACCGCTGGCACAAGGCGGGCTGCCGCGACCCCGGCGTCCGACGCCATCCTGGCATCCTGACCGGGAACAAGGATCAGAAGCCCCGCCACCATCGCCGCAACTGCGGCCCGAACTCCATGCCCGCCTGCCCTGCGCGCCCTGAAGGGCTGTTCGCGGACAGCGGCGGCGCGGGGTGCGGGACCGTCCCCCGCCTGGGCGGGGGCGGGGGGCGCGACCGCCCGAGGGGCAGGCATCGGGGGTGCGGGCGGCGCGGCGGGTTGCGCCGGCCGGGGGCTTGCGGCCGGGCCGATCAGATAGGCCAGCCGCCCTTCCTGGATCAGGGACGACAGGCAGGCCCGAACGAAATCCCCGTCCATGTGCCCCCGGCCGCTTGCCCCGGCCTCGAACAGGCAGCTTTGCACCAGGTGGTTGATGATCCGGGGGATGCCCTTGGACAAGGCGTGCAGATGCAGGATCCCGGCCTCGTCAAACACCTCGACCCCCGCATGGCAGGCGCAGCCCGAAACCCGGAAACGATGCGCGACATAGGCGACGGTGTCCGCCGGATCCAGCGGGGCCAGGCGGAACCGCCGCCCGATCCGGGCGCGCAGCCGGTCATGGGCGGGCTGCGCCAGAAGCGCGTCCAGTCCCATCGCCCCCACCAGCACAAGGGGGATGGCGCCCGGCGCATCGGTCAGCCCGGTCAGATAGCCCAGTCCCTTGTCGGACAGGGCTTGCGCCTCGTCCACGATCAACAGGTAGCTCTCGCCGCTGTCTCGGCAAGCCTGCGCCAGGGCCTGCGGGCCGGTTTCGGGGTCGTCGAAGGCCGGGGAATGGGGAATGCCCATGGCCTTGGGAAGCTGGTGGTGCAGGTCGATCAGATGCGCATGGCTTGCGCCGATCCGCACCAGCCGCCTGTCCGGGCAAAGAATGCCCAGGTGCTGGGCCAGCGTCGTCTTGCCGGTGCCCGCGTCGCCGGTCAGCACCAGGACGGACCGCGGCCCGCCGATGCAGGCCGCCATGCCGTCCAGGATCTGCCGATGGGCATCGGACAGAAACAAAAGGCCAGGGGCCGGGGAAGACCGGAAGCTGGGGCAAAAGGATGGCAATGGGGACCGGTCCATGATCCACTCCATCAGGCGGCAAGATCCTGGGGCAGGAACCCGCAATAATGGTTAAAGCCTAGACCGGATGGCGGATCATTTCCATGCAACTCCGGCGGTCATCCTGCGGCTTTTCCCGCAGGGCAGCGGGTCACCGATGCCGGTGCATCGGGTGTGATGGTGTTGTTCGAAGAATATGCCCCTTGGGTATCAGGATGGCGCTGCGCCATGACCGATGTCAGCCATGGCGGGCGTGCCACGGGAAGCATCCGAAACCTGCCGGTTCACTGGGCGCTGCGGCCTTCTGCGCGGTGATGCGGACGGGGTTTCAAGGCCGTCACATCGCCGCCTCGAACAGCGTGCGGGTATTCGGGGCGGTCATCGGCACGGGGTTGCCGCCGCAGGACGGGTCTTCCAGCGCCATGACGGTCAGTTCGTCCAGGCGGTCTGCCGTGACGCCCAGGGCGGACAGTCCCCGGGGGATCCCCAGGTCCCCACACAGCGCCACGATCCGGTCCCGAAAGCCGTCGAAGCCGCCCGGGATGCCCAGATAGGCGGCGGCGGCGGCGATCCGGTCCTCGATGGCGGGGCGGTTGAAGTCCAGGACGGCGGGCATCACCACGGCATTGGTGGTGCCGTGATGGGTGCCATAGACGGCGCCGACCGGATGGGACAGCGAATGGATCGCGCCAAGCCCCTTCTGAAAGGCCACCGCGCCCATCATCGCCGCGCTCATCATATGCGCACGGGCCAAGAGGTTGTCCGGCTGGCGATAGACGACCGGCAGGTTTTCGAACACCAGGCGCATCCCTTCCAGCGCGATGCCCTGGCTCATCGGATGGTAATGGGGCGAGGAATAGGCCTCAAGGCAATGGGCCAAGGCATCCATGCCGGTGCCTGCGGTGATGAAGGCAGGCATCCCGACCGTCAGCTCGGGATCGCAGATCGTGACAGCGGGCATCAGCCGGGGGTGGAAGATGATCTTCTTGCGATGGGTGGCGGAATTGGTCAGCACGCCCGCGCGCCCGACCTCGCTGCCCGTTCCGGCCGTGGTGGGCACGGCGACGATGGGGGCGATGGCCTTGGCATCGGCGCGGGTGAACCAGTCGTCCACGTCCTCCAGATCCCAGACCGACAGGCCGGGGCGCTGCCCGGCCATCAGCGCGATCATCTTGCCCAGATCCAGCGCCGATCCGCCACCAAAGCAGATCACCCCGTCATGCCCGCCTGCCCGATAGGCGGCGATGCCCGCCTGCATGTTCGCCTCGGTCGGGTTGGGGTCCACGTCGGAAAAGACCGCCCGGCCCAGCCCCGCGCGGTCCAGAACGTCAAGGGCCGTGGCGGTGATGGGCAGGGCTGCCAAGGCCTTGTCGGTGACCAGCAGCGGGCGCGACAGGCCCGCCGCCCTGGCATGGTCGGCCAGTTCCTGTATGCGGCCCGCGCCGAACTTGATGGCGGTCGGGTAGGACCAGTTGCGGTTGGGGACATCAAAGCTCATGTCACGCCCTTTTCAGGTGAAAGGATTTCGGGCGGGTCACGGCAAGGTAACCCAGATAGGACAGGCTGCCGCCGCGCCCGGTGTCCTTGCAGCCCGTCCAACACAGCGCGGGATCCAGATAGTCGGCGCGGTTCATGAAGACGGTGCCGGTCTGGATCCGCGCCCCGATGGCTGCGGCGGCATCGTCGTCGCGCGTCCAGATGCTGGCGGTCAGGCCATAGGGGCTGTCGTTCATCAGGCGGATCGCCTCCTCGTCGTCGGTGACGCGCATGATGCCCACGACCGGGCCGAAGCTTTCCTCGACCATCACGCGCATGGAATGATCGACATCCACCAGCACCTGCGGGGCCAGATAGGCGCCGCCGTCGTCGCGGGGGAAATTGGCCGGATCAATCAGGGTCCGCGCGCCCTGCCCCACGGCCTCGGCCACCTGGTCGCGGACGGTCTGCGCGAAACGGACATGGGCCATGGGGCCAAGCGTCGTGGCGGGGTCCATCGGATCGCCCAGGTGCAAGGCGTTCACCCAGGCCACGGCCTTTTCGACGAATGCGTCATGCAGGCTGTCATGGACATAGATGCGTTCGATGCCGCAGCAGCACTGGCCGGAATTGAACATCGCGCCGTCCATCAGGCCCTCGACCGCCGCGTCCAGATCGGCGTCGGCGCGGACATATCCGGGATCCTTGCCGCCCAGTTCCAGGCCCAGGGCCACAAAGGTGCCCGCCGCCGCGTGTTCGATGGCGCGGCCCCCCGCGACCGATCCGGTGAAGTTCACGAAATCGAAGGCCCGCGCCGCGATCAGGCCTTCGGTGGTCGCGTGATCCAGCACGACATTCTGGAACACGTCCTTCGGCACGCCGCCTGCGTGGAAGGCCTGGGCCAGCCGTTCGCCCGCCAGCAGGGTCTGGCTTGCGTGCTTGAGCACCACGGCATTGCCCGCGATCAGGGCCGGGACGATGGTGTTGATCGCCGTCAGATAGGGATAGTTCCAGGGCGCGATCACAAAGACCACGCCCAGCGGCTCTCGCGCCAGGACGCGGCGGAAGCTGGCGCTGTCCTCGATCACCTTGGGCGCCAGCGTCTCGGCGGCGATGTCGGCCATATAGTCGGTGCGGGCGTTCACGCCGCCCATTTCACCCGCGCCGAAGCGGATGGGGCGGCCCATCTGCCGGGCCAGTTCGGTGGCGATGTCGTCCTTCATCGCGGTCAGCGCGGCAACGCCCGCCTTGACCAGGGCAATGCGATCGTCCAGCGGGCGGGCGGCCCAATCCGCCTGCGCCGCCCGCGCGCGGGCAACAGCGGCCTGAGCGGCCTCGCGGTCCAGCGGTGTGCGCCGGATCAGAACCGATCCGTCAATGGGGGAAATCAGGGTGATGTCTTTCATGGTCGGTCCTGTCAGGCGCGTTCCAGCAGTCGGCGCAGGTCGTGGTCGGTGACGACGCGGTCGGTTTCGGCGATCTCCCATTCGGCGGCGTGGTGATAATGGTCGACCACATCGTCGCCAAAGGCACGCCTGTAAAGATCCGAAGCCTTCAGGCGGTCTGCGGCGTCGCGCAGGGTCCGGGGAACCTCTTGCACGTGGCCCGCCTGATAAAGGTCGCCCCGCATCTCGGGTTCCAGATCCAGCTTGCGGTCGATCCCGTCCAGACCCGCCGCCAGCAGCGCGGCGCAGGCCAGATAAGGGTTGGCGTCGGCGCCGGGGATGCGGCATTCGACGCGCACGGCCCTGGTCCCTTCGCCGCAGACGCGAAAGCCCGCCGTGCGGTTGTCGCAGGACCAGACAGCCTTGGTCGGCGCGAAAAGCCCCGCGCAAAAGCGTTTGTAGCTGTTCACATAAGGGGCCAGGAACACCATCATCTGATCGGCCCCGGCCAACTGGCCCGCCAGGAAATGCTTCATCGTGGCCGACATGCCATGCGCGTCGTCGGGGTCGTGGAAGGCGGGCTTGCCATCGGCCCACAGCGACTGGTGCACATGCGCCGCCGATCCGGCCTTGGCGGTGTCGTATTTCGCCATGAAGGTCACGGACTTGCCCCGCGACCATGCGATTTCCTTGACGCCCTGCTTGATGATCGTGTGGTTGTCGGCGGTGTCCAGCGCGTCGGAATAGCGATAGTTCACCTCGACCTGGCCCGCATCGGCCTCGCCCTTGGTGCTTTCGACGGGGATGCCCGCGCCATACAGGTGGTTGCGCACGGCGCGCATCACGTCTTCTTCCCGCGTGGTCTGGAAGATGTGGTAATCCTCGTTATAGCCCGAGGACGGCGTCAGCCCCGCGATGCCGCCGCGCAGGCTTTCATAGCTGTTGTCGAACAGATAGAATTCCAGTTCGGTGGCCATCATCGCGTCAAAGCCCATGTCGCGGGCGCGGGCGATCTGGCGCTTCAGGATCGCGCGGGGCGACACCGCCACCTCCTCATGGGTGTGGTGGTCCAGCAGGTCGCAGATCACCATGGCGGTGCCCGGCAGCCAGGGCAGGCGGCGCAGCGTCGTCAGGTCGGGGCGCATGACGTAATCGCCATAGCCCTGTTCCCAGCCTGCGCTGCGATAGCCGGGGACGGTGTTCATCTCCATGTCCAGGGCCAGCAGATAGTTGCAGCAATGGGTTTCCTTGTGGCCGCCGTCCAGGAAGAACCCGGCGTGGAACCGCTTGCCCATCAGGCGGCCCTGCATGTCGGGAAAGACCACCAGAACGGTGTCGATGTCCCCGGCATCGAAGGCCGTCTTCAGGGTTTCGAGTGTCAGGTTTGCAGGCATGATCGTCCATTCCCAGGATCATGCCGCCGGGCATGGGCGCCCGGCGGCAGGCGGCGTCAGCTGTACCGATAAGGGCGGCCCGCCTTGGCCATGACGTCGTTGTATCGCTTGCAGATTTCGACCACGCGGGCCTTGACCTCGGACTCGGCGGCGATCTCGTCCCAGAAGGCGCGGGCACGTTCCTCGACCGTGGCCCATTCCTCGTCGGGGATCGAGGTCAGTTGCAGCTTGGGGCCGTTCACGCGCAGATCCGCCTCGCCGCCCCAATACCACCACTGGCGGTAATAATGGGACTGCTCGAAGCAGACCTCCATCAGCATCTTCAGCTTGTCCGGCACCTCGGCCCAGCGGTCGGCATTGGCGAAGAAATGCCCGATCCACGCGCCGGAAATGTTGTTGGTCAGGAAATACTGGGTCACGTCCGCCCAGCCGACGGTGTAATCCTCGGTGATGCCGGACCAGGCGATGCCGTCCAGTTCCCCGGTCTGCAGGGCCACCTGGATATCCTCCCATGGCAGTTGGACCGGCACGACGCCGAACTGCGCCAGGAACCGGCCTGCGGTGGGAAAGGTGAAGACGCGCTTGCCGTCCAGGTCGGCAAGGCTGTTGATCGGATCCTTTGTGGCGAAATGGCAGGGATCCCAGGCCCCGGCCGAGATGTGCTTGACGCCCACCGCCGAATACTCCTGGTCCCAGATTTCCTTCAGCCCGTACTGGTTGAACAGCACCGGCACATCCAGGCTGTAGCGGCTGGCAAAGGGGAAATATCCCCCGAAGACCGTCACCTCGGTCGGGGACTGCATGGAATCGTCGTCCGACTGCACCGCGTCGATGGTGCCGTTCTGCATGGCGCGGAACAGTTCGGACGTGGGCACAAGCTGGTCGGCATAGAACAGCTCGATCTGCATCTGGCCCTCAGCGATGGCGTTGAAGCGGTCGATGGCGGGCTTGACCACATGTTCGCCCAGGGCGGCGCCCGCATAGGTCTGCATCCGCCAGCGGATCGGCGCGCCCTGCGCATGGACGGCGGGCGCGGCCAGCGTGGCGGCCCCCGCGGCCAGGGGGGCGGTCATCAGAAACTTGCGTCGTGTCGTCATCTGAACCTCCGATGTGTTGGGAAACGGGGCGGTGTGGCCCGCCCTGTCGTTCATTGTCCGTAAACCTGACCCGGCAGCCACAGCGCGATCTGCGGGAAGGCCATGATGATCGCCAGCGTCAGGATCATGATGCCGACGATGGGCACGATGGACCGATAGATGTCGCCCAGCGTCACATGGTCCGGGGCCAGCGCCCGCATCAGGAACAGGTTATAGCCGAAGGGCGGGGTGATATAGGCGATCTGGCAGGTGATCGTGTAAAGGATGCCGTACCAGATCAGGTCGAATTCCAGCGCGCGCACCAGCGGGATATACAAGGGCGCCACGATCACCAGCATGGCCGTGTCGTCCAGAAACATCCCCAGCAGCAGGAAGGACACCTGCATCAGGATGATGACCTGCCACCGGGTCAGGCCCAGATCCTCGAGGAAAAAGGCCTCGATGGCGCGCACCGCGCCAAGCCCGTCGAAGACCGCGCCAAAGGCAAGTGCCGCCAGCAGGATCCACATGAACATGCAGGTCACGTTCAGCGTCCCGCGCAGGCAGGATTCCCAGATGGCGCGCGTCCAGCGGCCCTTGAACACCGCCACCAGCGAGGCGATGACCGCGCCCACGACCGAGGATTCGACCAGGCTGACATAACCCGCCACGAACGGCCCCATCATGGCGCCGAAGATCACAAGGGGGGTGATGCCCGCGCGCAGCAGGCGCAGCCTTTCGCCCCAGGTGATCCGGGACAGTTCCTGGGCCGAAAGGCGCGGGGCAAGACCCGGGTTCAACCCGCAGCGGATCAGGACATAGACGATGAACAGCCCCGCCATCAGCAGGCCCGGAAAGACGCCAGCCAGCCACAGATGCCCGACCGGCTGGCGCGCGATCATGGCATACAGCACCAGCACGATGGACGGCGGCACCAAGATGCCCAGGGACGATCCGCCCTGGATGATGCCCGTGACCATCACCTTGTCATATCCGCGCCGCAGCATTTCCGGCAGGGCGATGGTGGCGCCGATGGCAAGGCCCGCGACCGACAGCCCGTTCATGGCCGACACCAGCACCATCAGCAGGATGGTCCCCACCGCCAGGCCGCCCGGCACCGGGCCGAACCAGACATGGAACATCCGGTAGAGATCGTCCGCCATGCGGGTTTCCGACATCACGAAGCCCATCCAGACGAACATCGGCAGGGTCAGCATCGGAAACCAGTTCATCAGCTTGATGGCGCTGGTGAAGGCCAGATCGTGTCCGCCCCGGTCGCCCCACAGGGCAATGGCCGCGATCACCGCGACAAAGCCGATGCCGGCAAAGACCCTCTGGCCGGTCATCAGCAGGGCCAGCATCCCCAGGAACATCGACAGGGCGATCAGTTCATAGGACATCAGGGACGCCCTTCGGGGATCGGATTGCCGCGCAGCGTGGCGATGTCACGGATCAGGAAGGCCAGCGATTGCAGCAGCATCAGCAGGACGCCCGTGCAGATCACGATCTTGATCGGCGCCATGTAGGGCCGCCACACGGTGCGCGACCGCTCGCCGATCTCCAGCGCATAGATCGTGCTTTCGATGCCGCCCCACAGGATCACCGCCAGAAAGACGATCAGCGCCAGAACCGTCACGCAGTCCACCGCCGCGCGCGTCCTGACCGACCAGCGGGAATACAGCAGGTCCATCCGCACATGCGCGCCCCCCATCAGCGAATAGGCGCCGCCCAGCACGACATAGGCGATCATCGTGAACTGCGCCATTTCCTGCGTCCACAAGGCAGGGCGGAAAAAGGCCTTGGCAATGACCGACCATGCCAGGACACCGGCCAGCACGAACAGCAGATACAGCGCCAGGCGCCCGACCAGGCGGTTGACCGTCTCGACGGCGCGCACAAAGCCAAGCGCCAGGGCCGGCATCAGTCGCCCCCTGACGGCAACAGGACATGGCGCGCGAAAACGCGTCGGAATGGCAGCAAGGCCACGATTCTTCTCCCTGTTTTCCGATCAGCGTCCTCTCTGTTCTTGCGTTCTGTCAAGAACTTTTCATTTGATCGCTTCCTGATAAGATCATTCCAGAACCAGGCAGGAGGGCGTCGTGACCATCGAACAGCGGATGCGCGCCAGCCTGGCTTCGCTGACGCGGGCGGAACGGCAGGCCGCCACTCATATCCTGTCGCATTTCCCGATGTCGGCCCTGGGCTCCATCACGATGCTGGCCAGCGCGGCGGGGGTATCGGCGCCGACGATCGTGCGGCTGGTGCAGAAGCTGGGCTTCAAGGGCTATGCCGAATACCAGGCCGTCCTGCGGGCCGAGGTCGGGCGGCTGCTGGCCGCGCCCCTGGCCCTGCCCGACCACGAGCCGCGCCGCCATCCCATGCAGGCCTTCGCGACGCAGGCGATCACGAATATCCAGGCCACGCTGGACCAGATCACGACGCAGGAATTCGACGCGGCGGCGGCGCTTCTGGCCGATCCCTGCCGCCATGTCGCCGTGATGGGCGGGCGGCTGACCCATGCCCATGCCGATTACATGGCGACCCTGCTGCGCGTGATCCGGCCCGGCGTCACCTATGTCTCGGATCACCTGACCGACTGGCAGCAGGCCCTGCTGGATCTGCGGACAGGCGACGCGGTGGTGATCTTCGACATCCGCCGGTACGAGGCCAATGCCGTCCACATGGCCGAACTGGCGGCCCGCCAGGGGTCAAGGGTCGTGCTGATCACCGACCACTGGCTGTCGCCCGCCGCGGCCCACGCCCATCACACCCTGCCCTGCCGCATCGACATGCCGGCGGCCTGGGATTCGACCGTCACGATCCTGATGCTGGTCGAGGCGCTTCTGGAACGTGTCCAGGGCCATTGCGCCGACCAGGTGCAGGACCGCCTGAACCGGCTGGAGGATGTCTTTGCCAAGACGCGCCTTTTCCGGGCGCCAAGGCTGGGACGCTGAGACAGCGTTGAATGTCGTGGACCGCCTCCACGCAGCCGTCCTGTGGGGGAACTGCAACGGCTTGACCGACCCGCTGGCCGGGGTCAACGGCGCAAGGATCAGCGGGTTATGGTGCGAAAGGCGGGTTGACCCGCTTCGATCCTGATCTTTCCTCAAAGAGTGGCTGCATTCAACGTCAGCGCGGGGGCCGCGAGCCTCGTCTCGGCGCCGTCGGCCTGCCGGTCGGCCCTCGACCCGGACGCGATCCGTATGCCCGGCCCTGTTCTGGCGCAGGGGCGCCGTCTCATCCAGCAACGCCCCCTCGGCGCAGGCTGTCGTCGAAAGCGATCGGCCGGGTCTGCGACCGGGACGCATCTTGCGCAAATAAGCAGATTGCCAAAACAAATTTCAGTCATGCGTGACGCTTGGCTAGCGTCTTTCCCATGAACCCGATGGGAAAGGATCCGAACGATGGCTGACGACATGCTGCATGTCATGGAATGGCACAACGGCGAGAAGGACTTTTCGCCTTTTTCCGATACCGAGATGACGCGCCGCCAGAATGACGTGCGCGGCTGGATGGCGGAAAACAACGTCGATGCGGCGCTGTTCACGTCCTATCACTGCATCAACTACTACTCGGGCTGGCTTTACTGCTATTTCGGGCGGAAATACGGCATGGTCATCACCGACAGCGCCGCGACCACGATCAGCGCGGGCATCGACGGCGGCCAGCCGTGGCGGCGCAGTTTCGGCGGCAACGTCACCTATACCGACTGGCGGCGCGACAACTTCTATCGCGCGGTGCGCCAGCTGACGCCGGGCGTCAAGCGGCTGGGGATCGAGTTCGACCACGTCAACCTGGATTACCGCCGCCAGCTCGAGGCCGCGCTTCCGGGGGTGGAGTTCGTGGACATCGCCCAGCCGTCGATGTGGATGCGGTCGATCAAGTCGGCCGAGGAACACAAGCTGATCCGCGAAGGCGCGCGCGTTTGCGACGTGGGCGGCTGGGCGGTCGCGGGGGCGGTCAAGGCGGGCGTGCCGGAACACGAGGTGGCCATCGCCGGGACCAACGCGATGATCCGGGAAATCGCCAATTCGTTCCCCTTTGTCGAACTGATGGACACCTGGACCTGGTTCCAGTCGGGCATCAACACCGACGGCGCCCACAACCCGGTCACCAACAAGAAGATCCAGTCGGGCGAGATCCTGTCGCTGAACACCTTCCCGATGATCTTCGGCTATTACACCGCGCTGGAACGAACGCTGTTCTGCGACCACGTGGACGACGCGAGCCTGGACATCTGGGAAAAGAACGTGGCCGTGCACCGGCGCGGTCTGGACCTCATCAAGCCCGGCGCGAAATGCAACGAGATCGCGCTGGAACTGAACGAGATGTATCGCGGCTGGGATCTGCTGCAATACCGCAGCTTCGGCTATGGCCACAGCTTCGGGGTGCTGTCGCATTATTATGGCCGCGAGGCGGGGGTGGAGCTGCGCGAGGACATCGAAACGGAACTCAAGCCCGGCATGGTCGTGTCGATGGAACCCATGGTGATGCTGCCCGAGGGAACGCCCGGCGCCGGCGGATACCGCGAACACGACATCCTGATCGTGACCGAGGACGGGGCCGAGAACATCACCGGCTTCCCCTTCGGCCCCGAACACAACATCATCAGGAACTGACCCCTGCGCCGCGAACGGGCCTGCCATGCAGGCCCGTTTCGGGTGTCAGAATTCGGCCAGCAGCGCCTCGACAATGCCGCGCGTGCAGACCTCCAGCAGCAGCTCGCCCTTTTCCGCCGTCGCCTCTTTCGGCGAGGACAAGGTGCCCGCCGCAGGCGTCCATTCGGGCTTGACCGGATACACGTCATAGGGGGGAAAGGTCGCGGGCGTCACGTCCACGGCCCGGGCCAGATCCACGAACTGCGGATACAGCGCCAGCATCAGCGAGGTTTCCAGAACGCCGCCATGTTCCAGCGCCCAGCCGGGAAAGCCGTTCGGATACAGCCGGGCGATGTCGTCGTCGCCCACGAAGTCCCAATAGGACAGCACCACGATCTTCATGTCGGCGATCCCGTCCCAGCGCAATTCCCGCAGGGCCAGGTCGATGCCCTCGATGATGAACCAGGAATTCTCGTAATGCCCGTTGACCAGGCAGATCTTGCGCACGCCGTGGCGGGCGAATTCGCGGATCACGTCGCGCAGCGCCGCCACCAGGGTCGCGCCGTCGAGGCTGGTGGTGCCGGGCAGGTGGTTGCCGCCCCCCGATTTCTGATGCGACTTGTAGCCATAGGTGAAGGGCGGCGCCACCATCCCGCCCACCACCAGCGCCGCACGACGGGCGAATTCCGTGGGCAGCAGCACATCGACATGCAGCGGCATGTGGTGGCCGTGCTGTTCCATCGACCCGATCGGGATCAGGATCGGCGTGGCGCCGTCCCTGACGGCCGCATGATAGTCCGGCCAGGCCAGTTCCGAGGCGAATGCGGTCTTGTGCGGCATGGGGCATCCCGTGTGTTGAGGCTTTCCCCCGGACTAGAGTTTTCCGTTGAACATAAGTGAAATATAAAGGCCCAATCCTTGCATTGCCGGGGCAAATCCATGGCCGGACTGACCAATCTTCCAACCGATCTGCTGCGCACCTTTATCGCCGTCGTGGAACTGGGCGGCCATTCCCGCGCCGGTGCCGCCCTGGGCCGCAGCCAGCCTGCGATCTCGCTCCAGATCCGCCGGCTGGAGGAACTGGTCCGCGCGCCCCTGCTGGCCCACGAGGGCCGCGCCATCCTGCCCACCCCGGCGGGCGAGGCGCTGCTGAGCTATGCCCGAGAGATGGTGCGCATCAACGACGAGGCGGTGCGATACTTCCACCGTTCCGACAAGACGGGCGTGCTGCGCATCGGCCTGCCCACCGATTACGCGGTGGCGTTCCTTCAGGGCACCCTGACCCGCTACATCCACGGCCACGCCGATGTGGAGCTGGAGGTGCATTGCGATCTGTCGCGCGAACTGCACCAGCACCTGCGGTCGGACGATTTGGACATCATCGTGGCGGTGATGAGCGACGCCACGATGCCCTATCTGTCGCGGATGTGGACCGAGCAGCCGATCTGGGTCGCGGCCGAGGATTTCCATCTGCCCGCCCATGCCCCCGCCCTGCTGGGCGCCCATCCCGAGGGCTGCGATTACCGGGCGCGCATGATCCAGGCGATGGACACGATCGAACGCCGTTGGCGCATCGTCTATACCGGGCCGGGCATTGCAGGGCTGCAAACCGCCGTGGTCAACGGGCTGTGCGTCACCGCCCTGACGCGGGCCACGCTGCTGCCGGGGATGCGGCTGTTGCGCGAATCCGAAGGCTTTCCGGCCCTGGAGCCGCTGCGCGTGGGCCTGTTCTACAAGCATCCGCGCCTGTCGGCGGCGGGGCTGTCGCTGGTCAGCGATCTGGTGGCCGACCTGGAACGCGTCGGATCGGGCGTCCAGGCGGTTCCCGCCTGACCGATAACGCCCGCAAATGGTCGGATTGGAAGAACCGATTTTGTGTGGGGGGCTGCCTCTCCTAGCCTGAACGCCAGAACAAAAGACAATCTGACAGGGGTGATGACATGACACGGACCGACAAGACCCGTTCCGGCCTGACGCGGCGCGCGACACTGGCGCTGGGGGCGGCGGCGCTGGCCACGCCTATGCTGTCGCGGCGCGCCTTTGCCGCGCCCACCGAGCTGACCATGCTGGCCTGGTACGGCCACGCCGAGCCCGACATGGTGGCCGAGTTCGAGGCCGCCAACAACGTCAAGTTCGTGCCGAAATACTATACCGGCGGCGACAACATGCTGGGCCTGATCTCGCAATCCCCGCCCGGCACCTTTGACGTGATCCTGTCGGACGCCGAATATGTCCAGCAGCTGAACGCGGCGGGCTATATCGAGGCGCTGGATCCGGCGGACTACCCATTCGATGACTTTTTCCCCGAATTCCACAAGTTCCCCGGCCATTGGGACGGCGACACGCTGTATTCGGTCATCACCCGCTTCGGGTTCCTGGGCGTGGCCTACAACACCGACGCCCTGACCGAAACCGAGGCCTCGACCTATGACGTGTTCTGGGATCCGCGCCTGACGGGCAAGGTCGGCCATTTCGACTGGCACCTGCCGAACCTGGGCCAGATCAGCCTGCTGAACGGCAATCCAAGCCCCTATGACATCGACGAGGCGGCATGGGAGGCGGTCAAGGAAAAGACCCTGACCCTGCGCCCGCAGGTGGGCGGCTTCTTCGATTACGGCGGCACCTTCGCATCGCTGAACAACGGGCAGATGCTGGCCTTTGCGGGCATTGGCGACTGGATCACCGGCACGTTGGAACGAAACGGTGCCAAGGTGCGCAGCGTGATCCCCGAACAGGGCGGGCTTCAATTCACCGAAAGCTTCTCGATCGGCAAGGGATCGGCCAAGGCCGACCTGGCCAGGAAGTGGATCCAGTATATCACCTCGCCCGAGGGGCAGGCGAAATCGGCCCAGATGGCCGCCTATCCCTGCATCGTTCCCAGCCAGAAGGGATGGGAGGTTCTGGCCGCCCAGAACCCCGACGAGGCCAGGCGCCAGGGCATGGTCGAAGGCCCCGGCAGCGCCATCGACCTGATCCGCACCGGCCGCATTCAGTATCGCCAGCTTCCCGTCCAGCAGTCGCTGGAGGACTGGAACGACTTCTGGTCGGACTACAAGGGCGCCTGATCGGCGCACCTTGCCGCGGCGGGGCAGACGCCCCTCCTGTTCCCCGCCGCACCCCCCAGCCCCGAGGTTTCCATGCGCCGTCCCGTCTCGCTCTATGGTCTGACCTTTTCGCTGCCGCTGCTGATCTGGCAGCTTCTGTTCTTCGTCTTTCCGCTGGTCTTCCTGATCGCCCTCAGCTTCTGGACGGTGCGGAATTTCCGGATGCAGGCGGATTTCGACACAGTCAACTGGACGACCATGTACGGCCGGGCGATCTTCTGGCAGGCCTATGGCACCACGCTGGCGCTGGCTGCCGGGGCGGCGGTGCTGACCAGCCTGCTGGCCTTTCCGGTGGCTTACGCCATCGCCTTCAAGCTGTCGGACCGCGCCCGCCGCTGGGCCATCATGCTGATGGTGATCCCGTTCTTCACCAGCTATCTGGTGCGGGTCTATTCCTGGCAGGTGTTCCTGTCGGACGCGGGGCTCATCAACGTGATGCTGGGCTGGGTCGGCCTTGGTCCTTACGGCCTTCTGAACACGCCGGGCGCCACGCTACTGGGCTTTGTGACGCTGGCCTTTCCGCTGGTGGTGCTGCTGCAACTGTTCAGCCTGATCTTCATCGACCGCACCCTGATCGAGGCCGCCCACAACATGCGCTGCGGCCGGTTGCGCACGGTGTTCGCCGTGGTGATCCCGTCCGCCCGCGTGGGCCTGGTGATCGCGGCGCTGTTCGCCTTTATCCTGTCCTTCGGCGATTTCGTCAGCCCGATCTATCTGGGTGGCGGCGATCCGACCACGCTGTCGATCCTGATCACCGACACCACCAAATCGGGCCAGCAATGGCCGCGCGCCGCCGTCATCGCGCTGACCATGATCGTCACGCTGATGGTGGTGGCCTTCCTGTCGATCCGCTTTGCCTATCGGGGGCGCAAATGAATCAGGAAAACGAGGCCAACCGCAACCCGTTCGTCAACGGCGCGCTGAAGCTGTATGTCCTTCTGGCCTATCTGTTCGTCTTTGCCCCGATCCTGGCCAGCTTCGTGTTTTCCTTCAACTCGGACCGCTTTCCGTCGATCCCGCTGGGCGATTTCTCGACCGAATGGTATCGGGCGGTGGCGGCCGACCCGCTGGTCTGGGAAGGCCTGCGCAACACGCTGCTGGTGGGGGTGGTGGTGGGGGTGATCTCGACCGCGCTGGGGTTCGGGGCGGCCTATACCGACTATCGCTATCACTTCATGGGCAAGCAGGTCTATCTGGCGCTGGCGCTGCTGCCGCCGACCATTCCGGTGGTCATCATGGGTCTGGCGATGCTGGCGTTCCTGTCGCGGGTGAACCTGTCGGGCGACGCGCTGGCGGTCATCATCGCCCATGTGGTGATCTGCGCCCCCTTCGCCATGGCGGTGATCCGGCTGCGGCTGTCGCAGATGGACCCGTCGCTGGAACCCGCGGCCTGGAACCTGGGCGCGTCCGAATGGGCGGCGATGCGCCATGTCGTGATCCCCTTTTGCCGCCCCGCGATCCTGGGGGCGCTGTTCGTGACCATGGCCGTGTCCTTTGACGAATTCGCCATCGCCTGGTTCGTGTCGGGCCTGAACGAAACGCTGCCGGTCAAGGTGCTGGGCTTTCTGCAAGGCCAGGTCAGAGAGTGTCCGATCTTCTGTGTATGAGTGGTCCGGTCCATGCTTCACCGAAAGGAAGCATGCATGACGATCTCCAAGGAACTTCTGGATGAACTGCTGAAGGGTATTGAGCGCCCTGAGGATCTGCTCGGCGATGCCGGGCTGATGAAGGAGCTGAAGATCCGGCTCATGGAGCGGATGCTGGGCGCGGAGCTGACCGCGCATTTGGGCTATGAGGAAGGCAAGGAAGCACCGCCCGGCCAGGCGAACCGGCGCAACGGCTCGTCGAC
>NZ_JBQEOI010000015.1:0-75270 GCF_052045125.1 Paracoccus sp. 22332 | reverse complement strand
TCCAACGACCAGCGCTGGTTCGGCATCAAAGGCAATGTCATCGGTGCCCGCGTGCCGATGGCCCGCTTCCGCCCGCCACGACGGCGCACGTGCAGCCGTTCCTCGCGGTAGATGCGGAACAGGCGCTTGTGGTTCACCACATGGCCCTCACGCCGCAGGAACACGTGCAGCCGACGGTAGCCGAACCAGCGGCGCACCCGCGCCAACTCCTTCAGCCGCTCGCGCAGCACAGGGTCGTCCTGCCGGATCGCCTCGTAGCGCATGGTCATGCGGCAGCAGCCGATCACCCGACACGCCCGCCGTTCGCTCATCCCGTGGCCCGCCACCAGATGCGCGACCGCTTGCCGCTTTCCGGCGGGCGTCACCACTTTTTTCCCAGAAGATCTTTCAGCGCCGCATTGTCGAGCATCGCATCGGCCAGCAGCCGCTTCAGGCGAGCATTCTCATCCTCTAGCCCCTTCAGCCGCTTCGCCTCGCTGACATCCATACCACCATACTTGGCCTTCCACTTGTAAACGGTGGCATCGCTGACGCCATGCTTGCGGCAAAGATCGGCAACGGAAATCCCAGCCTCATGCTCTTTCAAAATACCGATGATCTGATCTTCGGTGAACCTGCTGCGCTTCATCTCTGGTCCTCTCGGTTGGGCCAGAGTCTACGTCAAACTGGATTAGCCGCAGGGGGCAACGTCAGGGAGCTTCAGACCGCTGAAGGCAAGCTCTACCTCTTTGTCGACAGTGATCGGACCAGCAAGTTCGCGGTCACCCAGCTGGTCGATAAAGCCGACAGGAAGACAGCCTGGGAGTTCTTTCAGCACAGACGCGATGAATGCGTGGCACGCCCGCAAGCACAGTGGCTCGACACGGCGCGTCTGGCGCAAGATCCATCTCGGGATCGACGAGGAAACGCTGGAGGTTAGGGCCGTCGAGATCACGGGGAGCCATATCGGTGACACACCGGTGCTCTCCGGCCTTCTCGGCCAGATCCCGGCGGGCCAGGAAATCGGCAGCGTCACCGCCGACAGTGGCTGCGACACCCGCAAATGCCACGATGCCCTCGCCGACCGCGGCGCCCGCGCTGTCATCCCGCCACGCAAGAACGCCAAGCCGTGGAAGACCATCACCGCCGGAGCCATGGCCCGAAACGAGGCACTGCGCGCCGCGAAATGCCTCGGCCGGACCTTCTGGCGACGATGGAGCGGATACCACCGCCGAAGCTGCGTCGAGACGAAGAGGCACTGTGTAAACCTGCTGGGATAGTGCCTCATGGCACGGGACTTCGACCGCCAGATCGCGAAGATCCAGGTCCGTATCGCCGTGCTGAACGGCTATACCGCACTCTGCATACCCGTCACGGAAGCTGTGGGATAGGGCCGTCCGGGGAAAGGGGAACCTCGGCCATCACCCAATTTGTGCAATAGAGCCTCTCTTACCCATCCATCTTCAACGCCTGAATGAACGCCGTCTGCGGGATCTCCACCTTGCCGAACTGGCGCATCTTCTTCTTGCCGGCCTTCTGCTTCTCCAGCAGCTTCTTCTTCCGCGTTGCATCCCCGCCATAGCACTTGGCCGTCACGTCCTTGCGCATCGCGCTCAGCGTCTCGCGGGCGATCACGCGCGCGCCGATGGCCGCCTGGATCGGGATCTTGAACATGTGCCGGGGGATCAGTTCCTTCAGCTTTTCGACCATCACCCGACCGCGCGCCTCGGCGCGGTCGCGGTGGACCATGATGGACAGCGCGTCCACGGGTTCGTCGTTCACCAGGATCGACATCTTGACGAGGAAATCCTCGCGGTATTCCGAAATCTGATAGTCGAAGCTGGCATAGCCCTTGGTCACGGATTTCAGGCGGTCGTAGAAGTCGAACACCACCTCGGCCAGCGGCAGGTCATAGACCACCATCGCCCGGCTGCCCGCATAGGTCAGGTCCAGCTGGATGCCGCGGCGGTCCTGGCACAGTTTCAGCACGTCGCCCAGGTATTCGTCGGGGACCATAATCGTGGCCTTGATGCGTGGTTCCTCGATATGGTCCACATGGGTCAGGTCGGGCATGTCGGCGGGGTTGTGCAGGTCGCGGACCTCTCCGTCGCGCATGTGCAGCTTGAAGACCACCGACGGCGCGGTGGTGATCAGGTCCAGGTCGTATTCGCGTTCCAGCCGGTCGCGGATCACCTCGAGGTGCAGCAGCCCCAGGAAGCCGCAGCGGAAGCCGAAGCCAAGCGCGGCCGAGGTCTCCATCTCATAGCTGAAGGACGCGTCGTTGAGCGCCAGCTTTTCGATAGCGTCGCGCAGGGCTTCGAAATCGTTGGCGTCGACGGGGAACAGCCCGCAGAAGACCACCGGCTGGGCGGGCTTGAAACCGGGCAGCGCGGCCTCGGCGCCCTTCTTTTCATGGGTGATGGTGTCGCCGACGCGGGTGTCGCGGACCTGCTTGATGGATGCGGTGAAGACGCCGATCTCGCCCGGTCCCAGTTCGGGGATGTCGACCATCTGCGGGGTCAGCACGGCCAGCTTGTCGATGCCGTAGACCGCGCCGGTCTGCATCATCTTCACGCGGTCGCCCTTGCGGATCACCCCGTCCATGACGCGGATCATCACCACCACGCCCAGATAGGCGTCATACCAGCTGTCCACCAGCATCGCCTTCAGCGGAGCGTCGCGGTCGCCCTTGGGAGCGGGCAGGCGGGTGACGATGGCTTCCAGCACGTCGGGGATGCCCAGGCCGGTCTTGGCGGAAATCGGGATCGCGTCGGATGCGTCGATGCCGATCACTTCCTCGATGTTTTCCTTGACGCGTTCAGGTTCCGCCGCCGGCAGGTCGATCTTGTTCAGGACCGGCACGATCTCGTGGCCCGCGTCGATGGCCTGATAGACATTGGCCAGCGTCTGCGCCTCGACCCCCTGGGACGCGTCCACGACCAGCAGAGATCCCTCGACGGCGCGCATGGACCGGCTGACCTCGTAGGCGAAGTCGACATGGCCCGGCGTGTCGATCAGGTTCAGGATATAGGTCTGGCCGTCCTTCGCCGGATAGACGATGCGGACGGTGTTGGCCTTGATGGTGATGCCGCGTTCGCGTTCGATATCCATGCTGTCCAGCATCTGGGCCTTCATGTCGCGGTCGGCGACAGTGCCCGTCGACTGGATCAGCCGGTCGGCCAGGGTGGATTTGCCGTGGTCGATATGGGCCACGATCGAGAAATTGCGGATCAGGGAAAGCTCGGTCATGGCCGGGCTATACAAGGGCGCGGGCCGCGCGGGAAGGGAATTTTGCAGCCCTAGGGCCTGGCCAGATGCGCCCTGCGCAGCCGCGCTTCTCGCCACATGGAATAGATGCCCGCCCCGGCGATCAGCGCGGCCCCGGTCAGGGTCAGCGCGTCGGGACGTTCGCGGAAAACGCCGACCGCCAGCAGCAGCGCGAACAGCAGCCGGGAATAGCGGAAGGGCGCGATCACGGCGATTTCCGCGATGCGGGTGGCGATCACCATGGTGATGTATCCCAGCAGGCCAAAGCACAGCGTCGCGGCCATCAGCGCCCCCTGCCCCGGCGTCGGCACCACCGCCGATTGCCCGCCCAGGATCAGCAGCACCAATCCGGCGGCACCCATCGACCCGAATGCCCCGGCGGACAGCAGACCCGATCCGACCTCGGGCGGCAGGCGGCGGGTGATCAGGTCGCGCACGGCCAGCGTCATCACCGCGATGACGGCGAAGATCGAGCTGACCTCGAAAGACGCGGTGCCGGGCTTGACGATCAACAGCACGCCCGCAAAGCCCACGGCGATGGACAGCCAGCGGCGCCAGCCCACCTGTTCGCCCAGAAACAGTGCCGCGCCCAGCGTCATCAGCAGCGGCTGGGCTTGCAGGATGGCCGAGGCGATGGACAGATCTCCGGTCGCCAACGCGGTGACGAAGGTAACCGCGCAGACCCCCTCGCACAGGTTGCGGATGACCACTTGCGGGCGCAGCAGGGTGCGCAGGCGCAGCCCCTCGGGTCCGACGGCGATCCAGATGCCGAAGACGACCATTCCTGCAACGCCGATCACGGCCAGCAGCTGCCCGGTGGGGATGCTGCCGGACAGGGCCTTCAGCAACGCGTCCTCGGCGGCAAAGGCGGCCATGGCCAGGACCATCAGCAGGGCGGCGCGCAGGTTATGCATGGCGGGATTCCAGCCGGTCGATCAGGGCGGGCAGGTCGGCGATGGTCTTCAGCCGATGGGCACGGGGATGATCGGGCGCCTCGGCATGTTCGACGACCCAGGTCAGGTCATGCGGGATGAAGACGCCGTGACCGCCCAGTTCGACGACCGGCAACACGTCGCTTTTCATCGAATTGCCGGCCATCAGAAAACGGTCTGGTGCGACGCCTGCGCGAAACAGCACACGGGCATAGGATTCGGGCGACTTGTCGGCAATGATCTCGACGGCGTCGAAGCGGTCTGCCAGCCCGGATGCGGCGATCTTGCGTTCCCGGTCGATCAGGTCGCCCTTGGTGATCAGGATCAGCCGGCGCCCCGTCAGCGCATCAAGCGCCTGCGGAACGCCCGGCAGCAAATCGACCGGATGGGCCAGCATCTCCTGCCCCAGTTCCAGGATCCGGCCGATGGCGCGGCCGTCGATACGCCCGTCGGTCAGTTCGATGGCGGTCTGGACCATCGACAGCATGAAGCCCTTGATGCCGAAACCATAGCGGGCCAGGTTCGCGCGTTCCACGTCCAGCAACCGGCTGGCGATGTCGGCGCCTTCAGCATGATCGCCCAGCAGGGCGACGAATTCGCCCTCGGTCACGCGGAAAAACGTCTCGTTTTCCCACAGGGTGTCGTCGGCATCCAGTCCGATGGCCTCGATCATCGCATCCCCCGTCTTGCCGTCGCCGTCATGCAGGATCATGCTGGCGCAAGCTTGTCAAACCCCCGAAAGGATTGCCATGACCTTCACCGTTCCCGACATGACCTGCGGCCATTGCAAGGCTGCCATCGAGGCCGCCATCGCCGAGGCGGGCGGACGTGCCACGGTCGACCTGGCGCAGAAGACCGTCGCGGTGGACGGCCTGGACGCAGGCCGCGCCGCCCAGGCGATTCGCGACGCCGGATACGAGGTCAGCCCCGCCTGACCGACGCAACGCCTTGACGCCGCAGGCGAAGCCCTGCGGCACAGCGCCTGATTGAGCGGGCGGACCCTTTCTGATACCGTTGCAGGCGGATGGGCACCCAGACCGGGACAACCGGCGCCCGCCATCGCAGACAAGGCAACCGAGGAGACAGTTCATGCTCAACCGCATCGTCATTGCGGCCGCGGCCATCATGATGACCGCGCCCCTGGCCATGGCCGGCCCGATCGACAGCGCCTGCGTCCGATCCGACCGCGCACGCGGCAATGCGCCGCTCTGCGGCTGCATCCAGCAGGTCGCGAACCAGACCCTGTCGCGGTCCGATCAGCGCCGCGCCGCGTCCTTCTTCCGCGACCCGCACGAGGCGCAAGAAGTTCGGATGTCGAAATCCAACGCGGACAACGCCTTCTGGGCGCGCTACAAGCGGTTCGCATCCCAGGCCGAGGCTTACTGCCGCTAAGCCCGTGCGCATCACCGTCCTGACCGGCGCAGGTATTTCCGCCGAAAGCGGGCTTGCCACCTTCCGCGCCAGCGACGGCCTGTGGGAAAACCACCGGGTCGAGGACGTGGCCACGCCCGAGGGCTTTGCCGCCGATCCCGAACTGGTCCACCGCTTCTACAACATGCGGCGCGCGGCCGCCGCCGGGGCGCGGCCGAATGCCGCGCATCTGGCGCTGGCCGACCTGGCGCGGCGGCACGACCTGACGCTGGTCACGCAGAATGTCGACGACCTGCACGAACGCGCGGGCAGCCCGCACGTCATCCACATGCACGGCAGCCTGACCGGCGCGCTGTGCGCGGCCTGCGGGCATCGCTGGCCCGCGCCGCCGGTCATGTCCCCCGACGACCCCTGCCCCGCCTGCGCCCGCCCTTCCACGCGCCCGGATATCGTCTGGTTCGGCGAAATGCCCTATCACATGGAACGCATCTGGGACGCGCTGGAAAGCGCCGATCTGTTCGCGGCCATCGGCACCTCGGGCAATGTCTATCCGGCGGCGGGGTTTGCCCAGGCTGCTCGGCGCGGCGGTGTCGAATGCGTGGAACTGAACCTGGACAACAGCGCCAACGCCCGCGATTTCCATCGGCGGATCACCGGGCCTGCCAGCCGCACGGTGCCCGACTGGGTGGCCTCGCTGGGCTGATTGCGCTTGCCTGCGCGCCAGTCCCTGGGCTATGGCGGCGATGCCTCGGTTCCGGGTTCCAAGCCCGGTTAAAAGGGAACGCGGTGAAATTCCGCGACTGCCCCCGCAACTGTCAGCGGAGAGCCGGGCCGGACAACGCCACTGGTCCCCCAGGACCGGGAAGGCCCGGCCAAGCCGTGACCCGCAAGTCAGGAGACCTGCCGAACGCGATCACCCTGACGGCGTGCGAGGGGCGCGCCGGAAACGGAAACTTCCGTCGTGGTGGTGTCGCTGTCCGACGGGCCAAATCCTTTCGGACGAACCGCATCGCGCCCCGGCCCGAATGCCGGATAGCTGGAAGGATGTCATTCGTGACCGCAAGACCCATTTTCCCGGCCCTGCCCATTACCCTGCTTGCCGCCCTGGCCCTGACCACGGCGCTGCCCGCCGCCGCGCAGGACGCGGCCCCCGGCGCCATCGTCCTGGACGACATCACCCTGACCGCCAACCGCGAGGCCACCGATCTGGCCCGGTCGGGCAGTTCCGTTTCCGTGCTGGGCGCCGATGACCTGGCAGATCGCGCGGGCCAGCCCCTGGCCCGCAGCCTGTCGCGCCTGCCGGGCGTGACGCTGCGCCAGTCGGGACCGCTGGGCACCACGGGATCGCTGATCCTTCGCGGCGCCCCGGCGCAATACCTGCCCGTCGTGATCGACGGCATCGAGGTGTCGGATCCGGCCGCGGGCCAGCCTTCTTATGACATCGGCGGAATGATCGGCCAGTCCGTGAACCGGGCCGAACTGCTGCGCGGCGCGCAATCGGCGCTGTACGGCTCGCGCGCGGTGGCGGGGGTGCTGTCGCTGCAATCCCTGCGCCCGACCGAAGACGGGTTGCACCACCATTTCGGGATCGAGGCGGGCAGCTTCGACACCCTGACCGCCAGCTATGGCGCAACCCTGCGCCGCGCCGATGCCGACCTGGCCTTCCAGGTCAGCCATATCCGCAGCGACGGCTTTTCCGCGCGCGACGAACGGGACGGCAATTTCGAGGATGACGGATACGAGGCGACGCGCCTGTCCTTCTATTCCGCCTATGCGCTGGAAAGCGGCGCCACCATCGGCTTCAATGGCTTCTGGGAAGACAGCACCGGCGATTTCGACGATTTCGGCGGCGACGTGACGGGGACGCCGGGCGACGACTACAACGACCGCGAAAGCTATGGCCTGCGCGGCTTCGCGCAATTCCAGACCGGCGCCGTCGATCACGAGATCGCCCTGACGCGTTACCGCATCGACCGGCAAAGCTGGTCTAACGGCACCGTCACGCCCTTTGTGGGCACGCGCACGAAACTGTCTTGGCAGGGTGCAACCGACCTGGGTGGAGGCGTGCGCGCCGTGTTCGGCGCCGATACGGAAAAAGAGGAAGCCCAAGGCAATGGCGAGGCCCGCCTGAACGGCGTCTTCGTGGAAACGACCACGGCGCTTGGCGACCGGATCGACGTGACGACATCGGTTCGGCGCGACGATCATTCGCGCTTCGGCGGCTTCACCTCGGGCCGGGTGACAGCGATCTGGCGCGCGGCCGACGACCTGCTGTTCCGCGCCGCCCTGGGCAACGGCTTCCGGGCGCCCTCGCTTTACGAACTGTTCGGCCCCTATGGCAACGCCTCGCTGGAACGCGAGGAAAGCCGCACCCATGAGGTGGGCGTGGAAAAACAATGGGGCGACAGCCATCTGCGTGCGACCGCCTTCTGGCTGCGGGCGAACAACCTGATCGGCTGGGACGATCGCGGCACCACCGACTGGTCGGACGACGGCTATAACCAGGTGCCGGGCACTGCCCGCCGCCGGGGGGTGGAAATCGACGGGCGCTACGCCTTCGGCGGGGGTCATGCGCTGACCGCCAGCTATACCTTCATCGACAATCAGGTCGATTCGGAATGGGCCAAGGTGCCCGAACGCACCCTAAACCTGGGGGCCGAGACGGTCCTTGCCACCGGCACCACAGCGGGCATCCAGATCCAGCATGTCGCGGGCCGTCCGAACGACATGGACGACTTCACCACCGTGGACCTGCTGGTCAGCCACCCCGTCCGCGACAATGCCACCGCCTATCTGCGGCTGGAGAACGCCCTTGACGAGGATTACCAGTGGGTCGACGGCTATGGCACAGCGGGCAGGGCGATCTATGCGGGGCTGCGTGCGTCGTTCTAGGGCGATCCTTGCGGCGGCGGCGCTGATCGCCACCGCCCTGCCCGCCGCCTCCAAGACAACGGGGGCGGCGCCGCAGCGCGTGGTGTCGATGAACCTGTGCAGCGACCAGCTGGCGATGCTGCTGGCGGCACCGGGCCAGCTGATCTCGGTCAGCGACCTGGCGTCCGATCCGCGCATGTCGCCGATGGCGGACCGGGCGGCGGATTATGCGAAGAACACCGGCCGGGCCGAGGAGATCTATCTGATGCGGCCCGATCTGGTGATCGCCGGCACCTATAGCGGGACCGCGACGGTGGCGATGCTGCGCCGCCTGGGCATCCGGGTCGAGACCCTGCCCCCCGCCGAAAGCCTGGACGCGATCCGTGCGGAAATCCTCCGCATGGGCGATCTGCTGGGCCGCCCCCAGGCCGCGCGCGATCTTCTGGACCGCTTCGACGCCGACCTGGCCCAGGCGCGCAGCCCCGACCGCCGGGGCCGCGCGGCGCTGTATTACGCGAACGGCTTCACCTCGGGGCGCGCGACGCTGGCCGGGACGATCCTGGATGCGGCGGGCTATGACAATGTGGCGGGCGATTACGGCATCGCGACCACCACCCCCCTGCCGATGGAACTGCTGGTGATGACCCGCCCCGACCGGCTGATCACCGGCGCGAAATGGCCCGGCCAGTCGCGGGGCGAAGCGATCCTGGACCACCCCGCCCTGTCCGCCATCGCCCCGGCCGAGGGGCAGGTGACCGACCGCGATTGGGTCTGCGGCACGCCCTTCATCGTCCAGGCCATCGGGTCGCTGCGATGAGGGGGCTGTTCGTCGTCCTGTCCGGCCTGGTGGCCGCGCTGTTCCTGGCCTCGCTGCTGACCGGGCCTGCGGGATTGCCGGTGACGGATTCACTGCGCGCCCTGGTGCTGGGCGGCGACGGCCCGCTGCCCATCGTGATGCGCGAAATCCGCCTGCCCCGCGCGATCCTGGGGGTCGCAGTGGGCGCCGGGCTGGGCCTGACCGGCGCCGCCCTGCAAGGCTATCTGCGCAACCCGCTGGCCGAACCCGCGCTGATCGGCGTCTCGGGCATGGCCGCGCTTGGGGCGGTGCTGGCGATCCAGACCGGGCTGTCGATGGCGGCGGTCCTGGCCCTGCCCCTGGCCGCGCTTGCGGGGGCGGCGGTCGGCGTCAGCCTGCTGGTGGCGCTGGCTGGGCCGCGCGGAGGCTCGGTCACGCTGATCCTGGCGGGGGTCGCCATTTCGGCACTCGCGGGCGCAGGCACGGCCCTGGTGCTGAACCTGTCGCCCAACCCCTATGCCGCGAACGAGATCGTCTTCTGGCTGATGGGATCGCTGGCCGACAGGTCCATGCTGCATGTCTGGCTGGCCCTGCCGCCGATGGTCCTTGGCGCCGCGCTGATCCTGTCCACCCGCCGCGCCCTGGACGCGCTGACCTTGGGCGAGGCCGCGGCCCAGGCGATGGGCGTGTCCGCCGCCGCGCTGCGCTGGCGGCTGGTCGCGGGCACGGCGCTGATCGTCGGCCCGGCCACGGCCGTGGCGGGGGCCATCGGCTTCGTGGGCCTTGTCGTCCCGCATATCCTGCGCCCCTGGGTCGGCGCGCGGCCGTCCGCCCTGCTGCCCGCCTCGGCTCTTGGCGGCGCGGCTCTGTTGCTGGGGGCCGACATCGCCGTGCGGCTGATCGTTCCCGACCGCGACCTGAAGCTGGGGGTGCTGACCGCCATCGTCGGCGCGCCGCTGTTCCTGCACCTGATCTGGAAAACCCGCAGCGGGGGGCGCGTCTGATGGTCCTGCGTCTGTCCGGCCTGTCCGTCACCCGCCGCAACCGCCCGGTGCTGCACGGCGTCTCTCTGGTCTTGGAGCGGGCCGAGTTCGTCGGCCTGATCGGTCCCAACGGCGCCGGGAAATCCACCCTGATGGAGGCCGCGCTTGGCCTGATCCCCTTTTCCGGCGCCTCCAGCCTGGCCGCCATGACGCCCGGCGCGCGCGCCCGCCACGCCGCCTATCTGCCGCAATCGCGAGAGATCGCCTGGCCGCTCAGCGTTGAGGATCTGGTGGCCCTGGGCCGCATCCCCTGGCCAGGCGGCGGCCGCAGCGGCATCGACCGCATCGCCACCGACGCGGCCATCGCCCGCATGGGCTTGCAGGCGTTCCGCAAGCGCACCGCCCTGCGCCTGTCGGGGGGCGAACAGAACCGCGCCCTGATCGCCCGCGCCCTGGCGCAGGACACGCCCCTGCTGATCGCCGACGAACCCGTCGCGGGGCTGGATCCGGCGCAGCAACTGGCCTGCCTGCGGCTGTTCCGCGATCTGGCGGCGGAAGGGCGGACGGTCCTGGCCTCGATCCACGACCTGGGGCTGGCGGCGCGGTTCTGCACGCGGCTGGTGCTGGTCTCGGACGGGCGGGTGCTGGCGGACGGTTCGGCCGATGCGGTGCTGCGCGACGACCTGCTGCGCCGCGCCTTCGGCATCACCGTGCGCCGGGTCGACACGCCGGACGGCCCCGCCATCCTGCCGGTCTAGCCGATGGCCGACAGAACCTCGTCCGTCAGCGCGGCGATTTCGTCCCGCGCGGGGCCGCTGCGGACGCGTTCCAGCGCGCCAACGCCCTGGCCCAGGGTTTCGGCATAAAGCACCCGGTTCGACACCTGCGTCCCGGCCACTTCCGCCCCCAGTTCTGAGGCCTTCTGCGCGACCTCGGCCGAGAGGCGGGTGTTGGGGCGCACGCGGTTCATCACCACCAGCACCGGGGCCTTTTCGCGTCGCGCCAGATCCAGCACGCCCTCGGTCGCCCACAGGTCGACATGGCTGGTCGCCACCGGCACCAGCACCAGATCGGCCACCCGCAAAGCCGGGCGCAGGTCGCTGTCGATCTTGGGCGGCGTGTCGATGATGACGAAATCGAACCGCTTTTTCAGCTTCTCGGATTCGTAGCTGGCCCCCCAGGCCGACGAGGTCGAGAAATCCATCGCCTCGTCCTCGCCCTGGGCCTGCATCCGTTCGATGAACCAGCGGCCCAGGCTGCCCTGCGGATCGGTGTCGATCAGGGCCACCGAATGGCCGCGTTCATGCAGGCTGACGGCCAGATTGACAGCAAGGGTCGTCTTGCCCGACCCGCCCTTCTGCTGCGCGACCGTGATGATCCTGCCTGCCATCGCCTGCTGTCCCCCGCCTGACGTATCGGAAGGTTAGCCGTCGCCCGGTGCGATTGCACGGCCTTTTTGCAGATGCAGCATCAGTCGTCGAAAACCGCCTGGACCTCGTACATCACCGGCTCGAAGCTTTTGCACATGCCGTGGATTTCCCGGTTGCGGCGGCGCATCTCCTCGCTGCGCAGCATGGCCTGGTAATCCTTGCGGTCGCGCCATTGCGAATAGGTGGCGATGCGAGTCTGCGCGTCGTTCAGGTGGATCGCCCCCGACACGAATCCCGGCTGGCGGCGGATCACCTGGTCCCAGGCATCGGTCAGCAGATCCAGCACGTCATGGGCGCTGCCGGGCGTCACCTCGAAGGTGGTGATGACGGTCTGTCCGTCGAAATCGCGGCTGATGTCGGGCATGGCTGGCGTCTCCCTTGGCTTGCAAGGTCCAGCCTAACGCCGAATCGCGGCCTGCGCCAAGCGCGGCCATTGCCGCCCGCGCCCGGATGTGCATGGTCGGCACAAAGCAAGGAGAAGCGGATGATCCCGGTATTCGACGGCCACAACGATTTCCTGCAACGCGTGGTGGCATCCGGCCCCCAGGTCTGGACCCAGGGCGACGGCACCGGCCATCTCGACCTGCCCCGCGCCCGCGCGGGCGGGCTGGTGGGCGGCTTCTTCGCGATCTGGATCCCGGCGCCCCACGGCCCCAACGACGCCGCCGCCGTCGCGCTGATGGAAAACCCACCCTTCGCGATGCCCCTGCCCGATCAGATCCCCTATGCCGAGGCCCTGCCCCACGCCTTCGCCCAGGCCAGCGCGCTGAAGGCCCTGGAGCGGACCGGAACGCTGGACATCGTGACGACAGCGCGCGGCCTGCGCGACACTGTGGCGGCGGGCCGGATCGCGGCGATCATGCACATGGAAGGCGCCGAGGCGATTCCCGACATGGACGCGCTGCATCTGTGGCACGCGGCGGGGTTGCGGTCGCTGGGTCCGGTCTGGTCGCGGCCCACCGCTTACGGCCACGGAGTGCCCTTCGCCTTTCCATCATCGCCCGACACCGGCGACGGCCTGACCCCGGCGGGCAAGACCCTGGTCCGCGAATGCAACGCCCTGCGGATCATGCTGGACCTGTCGCACCTGAACGAGACCGGGTTCAACGACCTGGCCGCCCTGTCCGACGCGCCCCTGGTCGCCAGCCACAGCTGCGTTCACGCGATCAGCGAAAGCAGCCGCAACCTGACCGAGCGGCAATTGCGGATGATCGCCGACAGCCGCGGGCTGGTCGGCCTGAACTTCGCCTCCAGCTTCCTGCGCGAGGACGGCCGCCGCTTGCCGTTGGAGGGTTTCGACACCATGCTGCGCCACCTGGATCACCTGCTGGGGATCCTGGGCGAGGACGGGGTGGCGCTCGGCTCGGATTTCGACGGGGCGCTGATGCCGCGCGATTTGCCCGACGCAGCCGCCCTGCCCGCGCTTCTGGACGCGATGGCCGCGCATGGCTATGGCGAAACGCTGATCCGCAAGATCGCCAGCGAAAACTGGATCGGCTTGCTGGAACGCACCTGGGGGGAATAGCCGCCCCTTCTTAGCGCAATATCCTTGGGATGAGACGCGCCCCAGAAAAGGTCCAGCGGACCTTTTCTGGGGCGAACGCCCACCGCAATGCGGGGCAGGATCGGGGACGAAGCGCCCCGACCATCGCAGGCTTCTATTCCGTGGCGGTGGCCTGCGGATCGGCGATGGGCGCCGCCTGCGCCATGGCCACCATCTGCGCCAGTTCGGGATCGGCGTTCAGGTCGGCCAGGGCAAAGCTGCCCGTCACGTCTTCGGGCGACAGCTTGATGTTCTTGACCACCTGCGGACCGGGTGCAGCAGGACCATAGGTCTGGCCGTTCACCGCAAAATAGACCGCGCCCGAATTGCCGGTGCGCAGGACAGGCGGTTCCTCAAGCGTCGGCAGGGTGAAGCGTTCCCCGGCATCCATGATCTTTTCCAGCAGGACCGTGCCATCGGCCGAGGTCACGCGCACCCAGGCAGGCCGCGCCGCCAGCAGTTCCAGGGCGGGCGCGTCGGGCGCCACGGTGATCGCGGCGGCGCCGGGCTGTTCCGGCATCGGCGGGCCGAAGGCCGCGTTGCCTGCCTCGGCCAGGGCGCGCTGAATGTCGGTCGCAGCGGCGACGGGAGCAGCCTGGGCGACGGCCATGTCCTGCGGCGCGGGAACCTGGGACAGGCCGGGATCGATGGCGGCGATGGGACCGTCGCGCGCGGTCAGGACCGGCGCCTCCAGGATCTGCGGACGATACAGCCTGTCCAGCCCTTCGGGCTGCGGCAGGGCCTGGGCCAGGTCGGTGGTGTCGGACAGATCCAGGGCGGGTTCGGCCATGCCCGACCCCTGGACCGGATCCAGCGCGGTGACGACGCCCGGCGCATTCTCGCCCGGTGTCAAGGTCACGCGCTGAACCTCTTGCAAGAGGGCCCAACCGCCATAACCCAGTCCGCAGACCAGGGCGATCAGAACCAGAAGAGCGCCGATGGCGCGCGGTTCGATATCCGACCAGAAGCTTTCCTGCTGGGGGATGAACAGCGCCTTGGGATTGGCCAGGGCCTCGACCGGGTCGGAGGGCCGCTTGGCAGGCTTCGGCCCGGCGGCGGTGGGCGCCATGCCATGCGTGGGCTGGAAACCCGATTCCAGGCAGAACCGCCGGAAGGTCCAGTCGGTATCCATGCCCAGATATCGCGCATAGGACCGAACATAGCCCGACACGAAGCTGGGGGTGTCGAAGGCGGTGATGTCGCAATTCTCGATCGCGGCGACGTAAGAGGCCCGAATGCGCAATTCGCGCTGCACATCCAGTAGCGACTTGCCCATCGTCGCCCGTTCGCCCCGCATGATGTCGCCAAGGCGCGTGTCGTTGTCGAGGAAATGGTCCACTTCCTCCACCTGCCTATTCTCCTCTGCCGGGTAATCAACCCGCAGCCTGCTCATGACCTGTCCGCCTCATCGCCCAATGCCGGAAACGCCCGAATCAGACGTTACCTTTTGTTGTTTAACGCGAGCTTATCACGCAGGCGAGAGCAGTTCATCCGCCGAATGTATCAGGCGCTCATTTCCTGGCGGTTGAGTGCGCAATGCGACCACAACTTGTCCATTGCCTTGACCAGATGATCGATCTGGCGGGGCGCATGGACCGGGGACGGGGTGAAGCGCAGCCGTTCCGTGCCGCGCGGCACGGTGGGGAAGTTGATCGGCTGGACATAGATGCCATAGTCCCGCAGCAGCATGTCCGACAGCATTTTGCAGTGGACAGGATGGCCGACATGGACCGGCACGATATGGCTGCCGTGGTCGATGATCGGCATTCCCAGGGACTTCAGCCGCATCTTCAGGATCCGGGCGTGCAGTTGCTGGGCGTCGCGCAGGTGCTGGCCCTCGGCCCCCTTCAGGAAGGCGATCGAGGCCGCGGCCCCCGCCGCCACCGCGGGCGGCAGAGAGGTCGTGAAGATGAAGCCCGGCGCATAGGACCGGATCGCGTCCATCATCTTGGCCGTCCCGGCGATATAGCCGCCGAAGACGCCGAAGGCCTTGCCCAGGGTGCCGTTGAAGATGTCGATGCGGTCCATCAGCCCGTCGCGTTCCGCCACGCCGCCGCCGCGCGGCCCGTACATGCCGACCGCATGAACCTCGTCCAGATAGGTCAGGGCGTTGAATTCGTCCGCCAGATCGCAGATCGCCTTGATCGGACCGAAATCGCCGTCCATCGAATAGATGGACTCAAAGGCGATCAGCTTGGGCAGGGCCGGATCGTCGGCGGCCAGCAACTGCCGCAGATGGGCAACGTCGTTGTGGCGGAAAATCCGCTTGGCGCCGTCGAAGCGCTTGATCCCCTCGATCATGGACGCATGATTCAGCTCGTCCGAATAGATGATCAGGCCGGGAAACAGCTTGCGCAGCGTCGAAAGCGTCGCGTCATTGGCGATATAGGCGCTGGAAAACACCAGGGCCGCTTCCTTGCCGTGCAGATCGGCCAGTTCGGCCTCTAGCCTTTTATGATAGACGGTGGTGCCGGAAATGTTGCGCGTCCCGCCCGACCCGGCGCCCACGGCGTCCAGGGCCTCGTGCATCGCCTCCAGCACCACGGGATGCTGGCCCATGCCCAGATAGTCGTTGCCGCACCAGACGGTGATGTCCTGCGTTTCGCCATCGGGGCGCGTCCAGACGGCCTGCGGGAATTGACCCTTCGTCCGCTCGATGTCGATGAAGGTGCGATAGCGCCCTTCCTCATGCAGCCGACCGATAGCCTGGTCCAGGGCGGCATCATAATTCATTGCGGGCGTTCCCTTGCATAGCTGGCTGGGTGCAATCATTGTCAGATCGCGCGCGGTCTTGCGTTGATACATGTCAAACGACGCGAATGACAGGTTAAAATTGTCGCAGGTCGACCAAAGGACCATGCAAAAATCCTATAAAACGACTCGGAAAGCAGAGGACAGGATGACACAGGATACCACATTGGACGCCGTCCTGGATCGGCTGGATCGGGGCCTGGACGCCGCGCTCGACCGGCTTTGCGCCTTTCTGCGCATCCCCTCGATCTCGACCGATCCGGCCCATGCGGGCGATGTGCGGGCGGCGGCCGAGTGGCTGCGCGACGAATTGGCGGGGCTGGGCTTTGACGCCTCGATCCGCGACACGGCGGGCCATCCGATGGTGGTCGCCCGGTCGCAGCCCGGCGGGGCGCGGCCCCTGCTGTTCTATGGCCATTACGACGTGCAGCCGGTCGATCCGTTGTCCCTGTGGGACCGCCCGCCCTTCGACCCGCTGATCGATGAGACGCCCGACGGCAGGGTCATCCGCGCGCGCGGCGCGTCCGACGACAAGGGCCAGCTGATGACCTTCGTCGAGGCGTTCCGCGCCTGGCGCGACGTCCACGGCGAATTGCCCAGCGACCTGATCCTGCTGTTCGAGGGAGAGGAGGAATCCGGCTCACCCTCGCTGCGGCCGTTCCTGCGCGACAACGCCGACGAGCTGCGGGCGTCGCTGGCGATGATCTGCGACACCGAATTGTTCGGCGGCACCCGCCCGGCCATCGTCACGCAGCTGCGCGGCCTGGTGGGCGAGGAGGTCGTGATCCGCGGCGCCGACCGCGACCTGCATTCCGGCCTCTTCGGCGGGCTGGCGGCCAATCCGATCATGGTCCTGGCCCAGGCGCTCGCCGCGCTGAAGGACGCCGACGGCCGCGTCACCCTGCCCGGCTTCTATGACGGCGTGCAGGATCTGGCGCCCGATCTGCGCCGCGACTGGGAATCGCTGGGCTTCGACGCGGGCGCGATGCTGGGCCGGGTGGGCCTGTCCGATCCGATCGGCGAAAGGGGCCGAATGCCGGTCGAGATGGCCTGGAACCGCCCCACCGCCGAAATCAACGGCATCGCCGGCGGCTATACCGGCGAGGGATTCAAGACGGTGCTTCCGGCCGAGGCGCGCGCCAAGGTCAGCTTTCGCCTGACCGGCACCCAGGATCCGGCGGCGATCCGCGCCGCCTTCCGGAACCATGTACGAGGCTTCCTGCCCGCCGATTGCACGGTGGAATTCCACGAACACGGCGGCAGCCCGGCCAGCGTGATGGATACCTCGGACCCGGCCTTCACCGCCGCGCGCCGCGCCCTGGGCGACGAATGGGGGCAGGACGCGGCCTTCATCGGCAGCGGCGGGTCGATCCCCATCGCGGGGGATTTCAAGTCCATTCTGGGCATGGGTTCGATGCTGGTGGGCTTTGCCCGCGACGACGACCGCATCCATTCCCCGAACGAGAAATACGACGTGAACAGCTTCGCCAGGGGCGCGCGGTCCTGGGCGCGGATCATCGCGGCGCTGCGATAAGGAAAAAGGCGGGGAAAACCCCCGCCCTCCTCTTCTGTGCCGAAATATCCCGGGGTGAGGTCCGCAGGACCGAGGGGCAGCGCCCCTTACGCCTTCGGCTGGCAATAGCTCTGGCTGCTGGTCCAGGCGGCAATGTCGGCGCGCTTCGAGGCATTGCGCAGCGGCGCCCAGTCGCGGGCGATGCCGCGCCAGCCGCCTTCGGCCTGGGCGACGGCATTGTCGCGTGCCACCTGCCGCGACATGATCTTGACCGCGCAGGACATGTTGTCGCCGCCGTTCCTGATGTTGCCGTCGCAGCCGTAATGACGCCAGGTCGCGGGCGAGATCTGCATCAGGCCCAGCCACTTGCCGCCGCCGCCGCTGGCCTGCGGGTTGTAGGTGCTTTCGTGCTTGGCCACCGCCGACAGCAGACCCGCCCAGAACGCCTTGCGCCCGGTGGTGTTCAGTTCGGCATAATTGGGGCAATAGGTGTGGATGTCGCCCGGCACGTTCGACAGGATCGTGACCCCCTCGCGGTCCAGAGCGGCCAGCGTGGCCTGCGTCCACTGCTCGGACCCGGCTGCCTGTCCCCACCGCATCGGCGGCTTGCTTGCCAACTGCATTTGCTGCGCGTCGGCCTGCGCCTTGCTTTCGGGTTGCGGGGACAGGGTGGACTGGCACGCGGCCAGAAACGCCAGGGCGGCCAGGGGCACAAGCGCAGCGCGCATCAGAACCTCAAAGGGTTGTTTCGTCAGCCCATCCCCTTATCCGGCCCGGAAAATCGCGCAAGCCTGCCCCGGAATCGTCGGCGGCATCGCGCCAAGCGACGGATTTCCGATGGTCGGAAATCCGCCGATGGCCCGTTTAACACCCCGGCGTTAACGATTTATGCGCCCGTTTCGTGCCAACCCGCGATTCGCCGGAGCCTGCCGCTTTTGGCCCGCCGCCCCCGTGACATCATCGGCGCGCTGACCTAAAAGACCTGCACATGCAAAATCCGCCAGCCCGATCCGAGGTTTCCGATGCTCGACCATCTTTCCTTCACCGCGCCCCAGCCCAAGACCATCGCCGGGGCCAAGGGCGACTGGGAACTGGTCATCGGGCTTGAGGTCCATGCCCAGGTCGCCTCGAATGCGAAGCTGTTTTCCGGCGCCTCGACCGGCTTCGGGGCGGAACCGAACAGCCATGTGGCCTTCGTCGATGCCGCCATGCCGGGGATGCTGCCGGTCATCAACGAATTCTGTGTGGCCCAGGCGGTGCGCACGGGCCTGGGCCTGAAGGCCGCGATTAACCTGCGCTCGGCCTTCGACCGCAAGAACTATTTCTACCCGGACCTGCCGCAGGGCTACCAGATCAGCCAGCTTTATCACCCCATCGTGGGCGAGGGCGAGGTGATCGTGGACATGGCGCCCGGCGTCGCCCGCCGCGTCCGCATCGAACGCATCCACCTGGAACAGGACGCGGGCAAGTCGATCCACGACATGGACCCCAACATGTCCTTCGTCGACCTGAACCGCACCGGCGTCGCGCTGATGGAAATCGTCAGCCGCCCCGACATACGCGGCCCCGAGGAGGCGGCGGCCTATGTCGCGAAGCTGCGCCAGATCATGCGCTATCTGGGCACCTGCGACGGCAATATGCAGAACGGGAACCTGCGCGCCGACGTGAACGTCAGCGTCTGCAAGCCGGGCGATTACGAACGCTATCAGGAAACCCAGGATTTCAGCCACCTGGGCACCCGCTGCGAGATCAAGAACATGAACTCGCTGCGCTTTATCCAGGCCGCCATCGAATACGAGGCGCGCCGCCAGATCGCCATTATCGAGGATGGCGGCACGGTGGTGCAGGAAACCCGCCTGTATGATCCCGACAAGGGCGAGACGCGGTCGATGCGGTCCAAGGAGGAAGCGCACGATTACCGCTATTTCCCCGACCCCGACCTGCTGCCGCTGGACATCGAACAGGCCTGGGTCGATGAGATCGCAGGCCGGATGCCCGAACTGCCGGATGAGAAGAAGGCCCGTTTCGTCAAGGAAATGGGCCTGTCGGAATACGACGCGGGCGTGCTGACGGCCGAGGTCGAGAACGCCGACTACTTCGAGGCGGTGGTCGGTGGCGGAGATTCGGGGGGCCGCGACGGCAAGATGGCCGCGAACTGGGTCATCAACGAACTGTTCGGCCGCCTGAACAAGGAGGGCCTCGGCGTCGAGACCTCGCCCGTCTCGGCAGCCCAGCTTGGCGGCGTGATCGACCTGATCGGCTCGGGCGCGATTTCCGGCAAGATCGCCAAGGATCTGTTCGAGATCCTCTGGACCGAAGGGGGGGATCCCGCGCAGATCGTGGAAAGCCGCGGCATGAAGCAGGTCACCGACCTGGGCGCCATCGAAAAGGCGGTGGACGACATCATCGCGGCCAACCCCGCCCAGGTGGAAAAGGCCAAGGCCAATCCGAAACTGGCCGGCTGGTTCGTGGGCCAGGTGCTGAAGGCCACCGGCGGCAAGGCCAATCCGGCGGCGGTCAACGACCTGGTCGCCCGGAAGCTGGGCATGTGACGGACCGGCGGCCTGCCGCCGGAACATCCCACAGGCTGTCAAGTTACAGGGCGCGGCCCGCCGGAAAAGAAGGAAGCATCCCTTGAGCCATTTCGAATACAGCGTCGTGCCCGCACCCTCGCGTGGCGAAAAGGCCAAGGACGCCAAGACGCCGGGCGACCGCTATGCCGTCGCCCTGACTGCCGAACTGAACCGCATGGCGCGCGACGGCTGGGAATATGTCCGCGCCGACGTGCTGCCCAGCGAGGAACGCAGCGGCCTGACCGGGCGCAGCACCGTGTATCACAACCTGCTGGTCTTCCGCCGCGCGGTTTCAGCCCCGGCAGCCGGGACGATGGCGCGCCAGCCGCAGCCGGAATACCCCGCCGCAGCCTCGCCCGCGCGCGCGCCCGAACCCGTGCCGGCTCTGCCGCAGGCGGCGGCGCCGCAGCCCAGCGATCATTCCACAGGCAGCCCGGTCGTCGCGGCGACGGAAGACGCAACGCCCCCTGCTCCTCGCACCGCCCCGTTACAGGGATAACGGTCAGGCCGCGCGGGCCTGCACCGGCGGGACGAACGGCTGCACCGTCACGCTGTCGCGGTCGAAGATGCAGAAGCTGCCCGGCGGCACCTCGGTCCAGTCGTTCTCATCGGTTTCCAGCGGCTCGGACACCACGGCGCGGCCGTTACGGGTCTGGGACCAGCGGTGGAACAGGCTGGGCGCCTGATCGTCGCTGGCATGGCGGATCGCGTAAAGGCGCTGCCCATCGGAAAACGCGCAGGCCGCCCGCACATGGGGCGCGCTGCCCCGCCGCATCGCCAGGTCGGTCAGCCGCGCCATCGCCCGTTCCATCGCGCCCTTGGGATCGCGGTCCAGCCCCTCGCCCAGGGCGATCAGGAACAGCGCCTCGCTGTCGGTGGCGCCTTTGCGGTGAGGATAGAATTCGTCGGTGATCATCACGTCGGCATCGCGGCGAAAACCGTCATAGCCGCCGAACTGGCCGTTATGCATGAAGCTCCATCGGCCGGCGACGAAGGGGTGACAGTTGGTCCGGCTGGTCGCCGTTCCGGTGGATGCGCGGACATGCGCCATGAACAGCCCCGACCGGACCTGGGCGACCAGGCTGTGCAGGTTCGGATCGGACCAGGCGGGCATCACGTCGCGGTAAAGCCCCGGTTCGGGCCGGTCGCCATACCAGGCCAGCCCGAACCCGTCCGCGTTGACCGCCGTGACGCAGCGCCGCGCGCCCTGGCTTTGCCGGATCAGCGAGTGATCCGGGCGGCTGACGATGTCTTCCAGAAAGATCGGTTGGCCCACATAGGCGGCCCAACGGCACATGACCCTGCCCCTTCGTGTCTTCTTTCCGTCATGAATACCACGAAAGGATGAAGAAAATAGCCTATTCCGCAGGCGGAGCCGTTTCCTCGACGATCACAAGGTCGCGTTCGGACGCGCCCTTGGCATGAGTCAGCGCCGCCTGATATTCGCTGCTGTTATAGCAGGCAACGGCGGCATCAAAGCTGGGAAAGCGGGCAACCACGTTGCGGGGGCGGTCGTTGCCCTCCATTTGCTGGTAACGCCCGCCGCGCGCCAGGAAAACCCCGCCATGCGCGGCGATCGCCGGACCTGCGGCCTGCGCGTATTTGGCGTACGCCTCGGCATCGGTGACGCTCACATGGGCAATCCACAACGCGGTCATGCCGTTTCCTCCAGCAGTTTTTCAACCTGGGCGATGGCGTCATCAGCGGCCGCAAGACTGGGCGCGCCGCCCTGGGCTCGGTCGGGGCGCCCGCCGCCGCCCTTGCCGCCAAGCGCGGCCGTCGCGGTCTGCACCAGCGTCACGGCGCTGATCCGGTCCACCAGATCGGGCGTAACGCCCGCGGCGACGGTGGCCTTGCCCTCGGCCTCGGCCAGGACCAGCACCGCGCCGCTGCCAAGCTGCGACTTCATCTCATCGACAAGCGCGCCCAGTTCCTTGCCGCCCACGCCCTCGACCCGGCGGCCGATGAACTTGACGCCGCCGATGTCCTTGGCCGCCTGCGCCTGACCGCCGCCCATGGCAAGCTGCCGCTTCAACTGCGCGACCTCGTTGGCAAGCGCCTTGCGTTCGTCCGCCAGCGCCTTGACGCGGTTGACGACATCGCCCGCCTGCGCCTTCAGGATGCCCGCGATCTCGGACAGCTGGCTGTCGGAATGGCGCAGATGCGCCAGGGCGGCCTGGCCCGTCAGCGCCTCGATCCGCCGCACCCCGGCGCTGCTGGCGCTGTCGCCCAGCAGGGCAAAGGCGCCGATATCGCCGGTGCGCGCGACATGGGTACCGCCGCACAGCTCCAGCGAATAGGTCGCACCGTCAGCGCCCTTGCCGCTGCCCGACAGGTTGCCCATCGACACGACCCGCACCTCGTCCCCGTATTTCTCGCCGAACAGCGCCTGCGCGCCCAGGGCTCGCGCGTCGTCGGGCGTCATGATCCGCGTCTCGACCGGGCTGTTCTGGCGGATGAAATCGTTCACCTCGGCCTCGATCCGGGCCAGTTCCTCGGCCGACACGGCGCTGTTGTGGCTGAAATCGAAGCGCAGCCGGTCCGGCGCGTTCAGGCTGCCGCGCTGTGCGACATGCTCGCCCAGCGCGCGGCGCAGCGCCTCGTGCAGCAGGTGGGTGGCCGAGTGGTTGGCCCGGATCGCGCTGCGGCGCCCGTGATCGACCGAGAGCGTCGCGCCCTGCCCCCGGCTGATCGTGCCCAGAGTCACCTCGGCCACATGCAGGAAGACACCCGCAACCTTCTTGGTGTCGGTGACGCGGGCCGCGCCGGTTTCGGTCTTGATCAGGCCCGTATCGCCGACCTGGCCGCCGGATTCGGCGTAGAAGGGCGACTGGTTGACCACCAGATGCACGGTCTGCCCTTCGGTCGCCTCGCCCACATCGGCGCCATCCGCGACGACGGCGAGGATCTGGCCCTCGGCCTCCTCGGTGTCATAGCCCAGGAATTCGGTCGCGCCGTGCTTTTCGGCCAGTTCGTACCAGATGGCGGCGTCCTTGGATTCGCCCGACCCCGCCCAGGCTGCGCGCGCCTTGGCTTTCTGTTCCGCCATGGCGGCGTCGAAACCGGCGGTATCGACCGACCGGCCCCTTTCGCGCAAGGCGTCCTGCGTCAAATCCAGCGGGAAGCCATAAGTGTCATACAGCTTGAACGCCGCCTCACCGGGCAGGTTCGCGCCCTCGGGCAGACGCGACAGTTCGTCATCCAGAAGCCGCAGCCCGCGATCCAGCGTCTGGCGGAAGCGGGTTTCCTCGCTGCGCAGGGTTTCCTCGATCATTGCCTGGGCGCGGGTCAGTTCAGGATAGGCCGCGCCCATCTGCCTGACCAGGGCGGGCACCAGCCGGTGCATCACCGGATCCTGCGCGCCCAGCATATGCGCGTGCCGCATCGCCCGGCGCATGATCCGCCGCAGCACATAACCGCGCCCTTCATTGCTGGGCATCACCCCGTCGGCGATCAGGAAGCTGGTGGACCGCAGGTGGTCGGCGATGACGCGGTGGTGGACCTTGCCCGGCCCGTCGGGGTCGTTGCTGGTCGCGTGGGCGCTGGCCTCGATCAGCGACCGCATCAGGTCGGTGTCATAGTTGTCGTGCTTGCCTTGCAGCAGCGCGCCGATCCGCTCCAGCCCCATGCCGGTGTCGATCGACTGCATGTCCAGCGCGCGCATCGAGCCGTCCTCGAACTGCTCGTTCTGCATGAAGACCAGGTTCCAGATCTCGATGAAGCGGTCGCCGTCTTCGTCCGCCGATCCCGGAGGGCCGCCCCAGATGTGGTCGCCGTGGTCGAAGAAAATCTCGGTGCAGGGGCCGCAGGGGCCGGTCGGACCCATCTGCCAGAAGTTGTCGCTGGTCGGGATGCGGATGATCCGGTCGTCGGTCAAGCCAGCGACTTTCTTCCAGATATTCGCGGCTTCGTCGTCGGTGTGATAGACCGTGACCAGCAGCTTGTCCTTGGGGATGCCGAAATCCTTGGTCAGCAGTTCCCAGGCGAACGGGATCGCCTGGTCCTTGAAATAGTCGCCAAAGCTGAAATTGCCCAGCATTTCAAAGAAGGTATGGTGCCGGGCGGTATAGCCCACATTGTCCAGGTCGTTGTGCTTGCCGCCCGCGCGCACGCATTTCTGCGCCGTGGTGGCGCGGTTGTAGTCGCGCGTCTCGAGCCCCGTGAACAGGTTCTTGAACTGCACCATGCCCGAATTGGTGAACATCAGCGTCGGATCGTTGCGCGGCACCAGAGGCGAGGACTCGACGACGCGGTGGCCGTTACGCTCGAAAAAGCTCAGGAACGTCGAGCGGATGTCGTTCAATGTGGGCATGGTGGGCTTTCGCAATCTAGGGGCGGGGCCCGACGGGCCGGGCTGGCGAATGGTCTATAACCGGCAGCCCGTCCTGTCCAGCAATCGCCGCAGAACCAGGTCTGCCCCGCAGGGTTGCCTGCATAAAAAAACGCGCGGACAAACCTGCCCGCGCGTCCCCGGTCTTGCAACCTGCCTGCCGATCACTCCTCGGTCAGGCTGTCGTCCTCGGATTCGCCGCCTTCGGCGCCGAATTCAAGGCCGTGGCTGGCGCGGATCTTGTCCTCGATCGCCATGGCCTTTTCGGGATTGTCGCGCAGGAACTGCTTGGCGTTCTCGCGGCCTTGGCCGATGCGTTCGTCGCCATAGGAATACCAGGCGCCCGACTTTTCGACCACGCCCGCCTTGACGCCCAGGTCGATCAGTTCGCCCACCTTGCTGATGCCTTCGCCATACATGATGTCGAATTCCACCTGCCTGAACGGAGGGGCCACCTTGTTCTTGACCACCTTCACGCGAGTGGTGTTGCCGATCACCTCGTCGCGGTCCTTGACGGCGCCGGTGCGGCGGATGTCCAGGCGCACCGAGGCATAGAATTTCAGCGCATTGCCGCCCGTCGTCGTCTCGGGATTGCCGAACATCACGCCGATCTTCATGCGGATCTGGTTGATGAAGATCACCATGCAGTTCGACCGCCCGATGCTGGCGGTCAGCTTGCGCATCGCCTGGCTCATCAGGCGGGCCTGGCTGCCCATCTGCATGTCGCCCATGTCGCCTTCGATCTCGGACTTGGGGGTCAGCGCCGCGACCGAATCGACCACGACCAGGCTGACCGCGCCGGACCGGACCAGCGTATCCACGATCTCAAGCGCCTGTTCGCCGGTATCGGGCTGGCTGATCAGCAGTTCGTCCAGATTCACGCCCAGCTTCTTGGCGTATTGCGGATCCAGCGCATGTTCCGCATCCACGAAGGCGCAGACGCCGCCCTTCTTCTGTTCCTCGGCCACCACATGCAGCGTCAGCGTGGTCTTGCCCGAGCTTTCCGGCCCGAAAATCTCGATGATGCGGCCCTTGGGCAGGCCGCCGATGCCAAGCGCGATGTCCAGCCCCAGCGATCCCGTCGAGGTCGCCTCGATCTCGGCCACGGGGCTGTCCTTGCCCAGCTTCATGATCGAACCCTTGCCGAACTGGCGTTCGATCTGGGCAAGGGCGCTGTCGAGCGCCTTCTGCTTGTCCGCGCTGCGCTTGTCGTTCATGTCGAAGATGCTCGCCTGTGCCATACGTCCTCACCGTTATTTCACAGCCTGGCCGACGGGGCAATCTGCCGACCACGATGGTTTATGTTCACTTCTTGTTCCTGTGGATAGATGCGCGCTGCCGGCGGCTTTTTCAAGCGTTATCCGGCCGGGAATTACATTTCCTCAACCAGTCTGGATCCGAGTGATTAACAAACCGTTCACGCATCCAGCCTGCGGGGCGGATCCTGCATCTGGCGGGCGACCGCCTGGATCAGTTCGTTCAGAGTAAAGGGTTTCGCCAGGAAGGCCGCGTTCGGGATCGGGTTGTGGCCTTCGCCGAAGATGTCCTCGGTATAGCCGGACATGAAGACGACCCTCGTTTCGGGCCGGTCGCGCAGGGCGGCGCGGACCCAGCTTGGCCCGTCCATACCGGGCATCACTACATCGGTGACGAAGATGTCGACCGTCAGCCCGCCGTCCAGCAGGGCCAGCGCCTCCTCGGCGCTGGCGGCCTCGTGAACCTCGTAGCCCTTCAGGCGCAGAGCGCGCGCGGCGAAAGCTCGGACGGGGGCCTCGTCCTCGACCAGAAGGACGCTGGCGCGCTGCAAGATCTGGGTCATCTCGGTCGCGGCGGCCACCGGGCGGACGGCCTGCCGGACGCCCGCCTGGGCGGGGAAGTAGAGCGAAAAGCAGGTGCCCTTGCCCACCTCGCTGTCGCAGAAGATATAGCCGCCGGTCTGCTTGACGATGCCATAGGCGGTGGACAGGCCCAGCCCGGTCCCCTCGCCCACGCGCTTGGTGGTGAAGAACGGCTCGAAGATCTTGTCGACAAGCCCCGCCTCGATGCCGCAGCCTTCGTCGGTGACGCGGATGCGCAGGTAATCGCCCTTGGGCAGGGACACCTTGTCGCGGGCGAGGTCGTCGATCGACAGGACATCGGTCCTGATCTCGATATTGCCGCCCGCAGGCATGGCGTCGCGGGCATTCACGACAAGGTTCATGATGACCTGCTCCAATTGTCTCTTGTCGGCGCGGATGGCGCGCAGGGTGGGGTCGTGGCTGATCGTCAGGGTGATCTTCTCGCCCACCAGCCGGTTCAGCAGATGGGTCAGCTCCGCCAGAACGTCGCGCGTGTCCAGCGTTTCCAGCTGCAATTGCTGGCGGCGCGAAAAGGCCAGAAGCTGCCCCACCAGTGAAGCCGCACGGTTGGCGTTCTGGCCGATCTGGTCCAGGTCGGCATAATCGGGATCGCCCTTGTCGTGGCGCAGCATCAACAGGTCGCAATGGCCGCGGATCGCGGTCAGCAGGTTGTTGAAGTCATGCGCGACGCCCCCCGCCAGTTGGCCGATGGCCTGCATCTTCTGGCTTTGCACGAACTGCGCCTCGAGCGTCTTGAGCGCGCTTGCGTCGTTCAGGACCGCGATCAGGCCCGGCTGTTCGACCGGATCCATGGCCAGCGTCACCTGGAAATGCTGTTCCTTGGCCGCGTCGTCGCGCGCACGCAGGCGCAACACCTCGGATCGGCCGTCGCTGCGGCGCGCGGCATGGGTTTCGGCGATCCATTCCCCCGCCGGGCGGCCGGGACCGTCCAGCAGGCTGCCGATATGGACGGGATCGGCGCCCTGCGGCAAGCTGGCGCCCAGCAGGCGCCGCGCCGCCGCGTTCGCCCGGCGGATATAGCCGTTGGGCGCGATGCGCAGCAGGGCCACGGGGATCGCCTCGAAATCGTCGGGGGTCTCGGCCTCGTCGGCGGCGAGGGGGTCGGGGGGCGGGGTGCCCTGCCGGTGATAGGACCAGACCTGCAAGGGCGCATCCTCGGCCCGGCTGAGCGTCAGCGTATCGCCCGAGCCAAGCGCCAGGTCCGCGCAGCCGACATAGCCCGCACGGCGCACCAGCCCGCTCAGATCGTCCAGGGCGTCCGCCCGCAACTGCGAGACCAGCCGCAGGATGTTCTGCCCGGCGATGTCGCCGAAGCCGGTCCGCGACGCCTCGTTCTGCAAGACCACCAGGCCGTCGGAATCGCAGATCCAGATCGGATCGGCGGCCGCCACGACCTCGTGCCGGATCGAGGCCAGGGCACGCCGCGCCGCCAGCCGGTCCAGCACATAGCCCAGCGAGATCACGCCCCCCAGGATGTACCAGGCCACCGCGATGGTGCCGATCACAAGCGCCGCCAGCCCATAGCCGCTTTGCGGCAGCGCCAGCGCCGCCACGGCGGCGACCACCACCGGCAGCATCAGCAGCGGAAGCGCCACGGCCGCATTGCGAGAGACGGCGGATTGCGTTTCCCCGGATGTCATCCGTCTAGCCCCCTTCCAAGCCTTCAGGATCGTCGATACCGCCAAACCGCTTAACAAGCCGTTAATAGCAGCCCGCCGCTTCATCCGCGCGCCATCAGGGACAGGAAAAAGCCGTCGCTGGCCTCAAGCGGCGTCCAGGATTGCCGCGAAACCTGTCGAAAGCCCGGATTTTCAGCCAAAATCTGGTCGACCTGCGCGCCGTTTTCGCCGTCCAGGACCGAACAGGTCATATAGGCCAGATGCCCGCCCGGCCTGACAAGATCCGCCGCCCGGCGCAGGATCTGCGCCTGCACCGCCGCTAGGTCGCGCAAGCCCTGCGAGGTCAGGCGCCATTTCGAATCGGGCGTGCGCCGCCAGGTTCCCGAACCCGAACAGGGCACGTCGGCGATGACCAGATCGAAGACGCCCTTCGGTGCGGCGGTGACCTGGACGCTGACACCCGCGCGTTCCGCCCGTTGCGGCAAGTCCCGCATCCGGGCGGGATCGGCGTCATGGGCCACCAGGGTCAGCCCCGGCGCGCGGCCCGCGACGGCCAAAGTCTTGCCGCCGCCGCCGGCGCAGTAATCCAGCACCCGCATTCCGGCGGCCAGGGGCAAGGCGGCGCAGGCCAGTTGCGGGGAGAGATCCTGAAGCTCGACCAGACCGTCGCGATAGGCGCGGCCTTGCGACAGACGCCGTTCATGCGCCGTCACCCGCAGGGCGGTGGGAAGGCGCGCATCGGATTCCACGGCGATCCCGTCCTGGGCCAGCGCGTCGACGGCCGTGGCGGCATCCGCCTTGATGGGGTTGACCCGCAGCCAGACCGGCGCGCGCTGGCGCATCCGGTCGGCGACGGCACTGGCCCGATCCCGCAGGGACGCGTCCCACAGGGGGCGGATCCAGTCGGGGATATCGGCGATGCCGTCCGCCGTGCCGGGCCGGTCGTCCGGTCCCAGGGGCGCGGGCGCATGGCCCTGGCCGGTGAAAAGCTCTGCCGGGTCGCGGCCCGCCGCGCGCAGACCGCCGATCATCAGCCCCCTGCCCGACAGCGCCCCGCCAAGCGCCGCGTGGCTGTCGCGGCAGCGCAGGGCGTCGAAGACCAGATCCCGCACCGCCGCCCGGTCCCCGGATCCCGCGAACCGGCTGGACCGCGACCACCGCAGCAGCGCCTGTTCGGCGGGCAGGCCCGCAAGGACATGATCCAGAATCCCGATCGCGGCAGAGATGCGGGCGGCAGGCGTCATAGGTCGCGTTGCAGCAGGTCGCGGGTGAACAGCTTGTCGGCCACGTCGGCCAGGTCGTCGTGGCGGCGGTTGGCGATGATCAGGTCGGACCGGGCCTTGAACGCCGCCAGATCCCGTTCCACCGGCGAATGGAAGAAGTGATCCGCCGCCAGGGCCGGTTCGTAGACGACGCAGGCGATGCCCTTGGCCTTGATCCGCTTCATGATCCCCTGCACGGCGCTGTCGCGGAAATTGTCCGACCCTTCCTTCATCACCAGGCGATAGATCCCGACCGTCCGGGGATTGCGGGCGACGATCTGCTCGGCGATGAAGTCCTTGCGGGTGCGGTTGGATTCCACGATGGCCGCGATCAGGTTCTGCGGCACCGACGAATAGTTCGCCAGCAACTGCTTGGTGTCCTTGGGCAGACAATAGCCGCCATAGCCGAAGGACGGGTTGTTGTAGTAATCGCCCACCCGCGGATCCAGACCGACGCCCTCGATGATCGCGCGCGGGTCCAGCCCGTTGGTCAGGGCATAGCTGTCCAGCTCGTTGAAATAGGCCACGCGCATTGCCAGGAAGGTGTTGGCGAACAGCTTGATCGCCTCGGCCTCGGTCGATTCGGTGAACAGGACGGGCACGTCCCGGTCCAGCGCGCCTTCCGCCAGAAGCGCCGCGAAGCGCCGCCCGGCCTCGCCCTTGTCGCCGACCACGATGCGGCTGGGATGCAGGTTGTCGTGCAGCGCCAGCCCCTCGCGCAGGAACTCGGGCGAGAAGATGATGCCCTCGAAGCCGGTTGCGGCCCGCATCCGGCTGGTGAAGCCGACCGGAACCGTGGACTTGACGATGATCGGCGTGGCGGGGGCGTGCTGGCGGGCCAGGGCGATCACCGCCTCGACCGAGCTGGTGTCGAAGCTGTTCGTCCGGGGGTCATAGTTGGTGGGCGTCGCCACGATCACGAAATCCGCGCCGCCCAGGGCCTGCCGGGCATCGGAGGTGGCCGTCAGGTCCAGATCGCGCTCTGCGAAGAAGCGGCTGATCTCGGCATCCTCGATGGGGGAGTTCCGGGCGTTGACGGCGTCCACGCGGGCCTTGTCGATGTCCAGGGCCACCACGGTGGAATGCTGCGCCAGCAGAACCGCATTCGACAAGCCGACATAGCCAAGGCCGACAACCGCTATCTTCATCGTATCCCTCATCCGCAACGGGCCGTCGCCCGGTTTCATCTGGATGTGTCAGGGAAAGATGGTGCGGTCGAGAAGACTCGAACTTCCACTCCGGTTAAGGAACAGCGACCTCAACGCTGCGCGTCTACCAATTCCGCCACGACCGCATCCGGGCAGTGCGGCGGGTGATAGCCGAGGCAAGGGGGATTGAAAAGGGGGATTCTGCCGCCCCGGCTTGACGCCGGGCGCGCGCCGGGCCAGATCGGGGCCATGGTGGAATGGATCACGGCGCAGGGGCTGACGGGTTACGACGAGGCCGTGTCCTTCATGGAGGCGCGGGTCGCGGCGATCCATGCGGGCCAGGCGGACGAACTGGTCTGGCTAGTCGAACATCCGCCGCTCTACACCGCCGGAACCAGCGCGCGCGACGGCGACCTGCTGGAGGCGCGCTTTCCCGTCCATGTCGCGGGGCGGGGCGGGCAATACACCTATCACGGGCCGGGGCAGCGGATCGTCTATATGATGCTGGACCTGAATCGGCGCGGCCGCGACGTCCGCGCCTTCGTGGCCCGGCTGGAGGCGTGGGTAATCGCCGCCCTGGCGGAGTTCGGCGTGACCGGGGTGATCCGCGACGGGCGGGTCGGCGTCTGGGTGCCGCGCCCGGACAAGGCGCCCCTGCCAGACGGGACGATGCGCGACGACAAGATCGCGGCCATCGGCGTCAAGCTGCGCCGCTGGGTCAGCTTTCACGGCATCGCCATCAATGTCGAACCGGACCTGAGCCATTATTCCGGGATCGTGCCCTGCGGGATCAGCGGGCATGGCGTGACCAGCCTGGTCGACCTGGGCCTGCCGGTCGGCATGGGCGACCTTGATCTGGCGCTGCGCCACGGCTTCGATACGATCTTCGGCCAAGGCGGCAGGGCGGGGTGCGACCTTCTGACGGGTGGCGAATCCGCTTCGGCCCCTTAAGGTGTTCTGTTGGGACTTCCAAGATCTTTGGAATAGCGAGGAAAAGAATGAGATTTGCCATCATCGGCGCCCTGCTGGGCGCCGCCCTAGCGACACCCGCGCTTGCACAGGACGGGGATGCCGCCGCCGGAGAAAAGGAATTCCGCAAGTGCAAGGCCTGCCACATGATCCAGTCGCCCTCGGGCGAGGACATCGTGAAGGGCGGCAAGACGGGACCGAACCTCTTTGGCGTGGTCGGACGGCCCGCAGGATCCGAGGAAGGCTTCAAGTATTCCGAGGCGCTGATTGCCCTGAAGGATGCGGGCGAGGTCTGGACGCCCGAGGATCTGGCCGCCTACATGACCGATCCCAACAAGTTCGTGCAGGAAAAGACCGGCGATTCGTCGGCCCGCACCAAGATGACCTTCAAGCTGAACAAGAACCAGGCCGACATCGCGGCCTTCCTGGCCACCGCCGGACAATAGCGCGGGCGGACGCGCCGCCGAGCAGGCCGGTCCTCGGGGCCGGCCTGTTTGATTCAAGTCATGTTTCCCCTGCCCTTCTTGTGGCAGCGTCGGCGCCGCAACCAGGCCCGCGCGCCATCGGCGCGCCGCCGCCGCGAGAGGAGGAGCATCATGTTCAAGCATATCCTGATCCCGACCGACGGGTCCGAACTGGCCGGTCAGGCCGTCGACAAGGGCGTGGCCCTGGCCGCCAGCCTGGGCGCGGCGGTGATGATCGTCACCGTGACCGAACCGTTCCACATCCTCAGCACCGACGCGATGCAGGTCGAAAGCAGCCGATCCAGCTATGACGCCGATGCGGCCGCCTATGCAGACCGGGTTCTGAAGGCCGCCCGCGCCAAGGCCGAGGCGGCGGGCGTCCGGGTCCAGACGCATCACAAGTGGCACGACGACCCCTGGCAGGCGATTATCGACACTGCGCTGGAAGAGGGCTGCGACCTGATCGCCATGGCGTCCCACGGGCGGCGCGGCGTGGCGGCGGTCGTGATGGGCAGCCAGGCCACCCGGATCCTGACGCATTCCAAGATCCCGGTGCTGGTCTATCGCTGACCCGCCCGCAGCATCTGCCACCAAAAGCTGTCGCCCCGGCGACCTTAGGGCATTGCCGGGTCGGCACGGCTGGTCTAGAACGACCCCAGGGAATTGCCGGTCTGCCGGACCGGATCACTATATCTGAGGGAGTTCGGGTATGGCAGACGCAGCCGTTCATGGCCACGACGACCATCACGACCAACGCGGGTTCTTCACCCGCTGGTTCATGTCCACCAATCACAAGGACATCGGTATCCTTTACCTGTTCACCGCAGGGATCGTCGGGCTGATCGCAGTCTCGTTCACGGTCTACATGCGGATGGAACTGCAGCATCCGGGCGTCCAGTACATGTGCCTGGAGGGTGCGCGCTTCATCGCCGACGCCTCGGCCGAATGCACCCCGAACGGCCATCTGTGGAACGTGATGATCACCTATCACGGCGTCCTGATGATGTTCTTCGTGGTGATTCCGGCGCTGTTCGGCGGTTTCGGCAACTATTTCATGCCGCTGCATATCGGCGCCCCGGACATGAGCTTTCCGCGCCTGAACAACCTGTCCTACTGGATGTATGTGGCGGGCGTGGCGCTTGGCGTGGCCTCGCTGCTGGCGCCGGGCGGGTCGGACCAGATGGGCTCGGGCGTCGGCTGGGTGCTGTATCCGCCGCTGTCCACGACCGAGGCGGGCTATTCGATGGACCTGGCGATCTTCGCCGTCCACGTCTCGGGCGCGTCCTCGATCCTGGGGTCGATCAACATCATCACCACCTTCCTGAACATGCGCGCCCCCGGCATGACGCTGTTCAAGGTGCCGCTGTTCGCCTGGTCGGTCTTCATCACCGCCTGGCTGATCCTGCTGGCCCTGCCGGTGCTGGCCGGCGCCATCACCATGCTGCTGATGGACCGCAACTTCGGCACCAACTTCTTCAACCCGGCCGGCGGCGGCGACCCGATCCTGTACCAGCATATCCTGTGGTTCTTCGGCCACCCGGAAGTATACATCATCATCCTGCCCGGCTTCGGCATCATCAGCCACGTCATCGCCACCTTCGCCAAGAAGCCGATCTTCGGCTATCTGCCGATGGTGCTGGCGATGGCCGCGATCGGGGTGCTGGGCTTCGTCGTCTGGGCGCACCACATGTACACCGTCGGCATGTCGCTGACCCAGCAGTCCTATTTCATGCTGGCCACCATGACCATCGCCGTGCCCACGGGCATCAAGGTGTTCTCGTGGATCGCGACGATGTGGGGCGGGTCCATCGAGTTCAAGACGCCGATGCTGTGGGCCTTCGGGTTCCTGTTCCTGTTCACCGTGGGCGGCGTCACCGGCGTGGTGCTGTCGCAGGCGCCGCTGGACCGCGTGTATCACGACACCTACTACGTCGTTGCGCATTTCCACTATGTGATGTCGCTGGGCGCGGTCTTCGCGCTGTTCGCGGGCGTCTATTACTGGATCGGCAAGATGTCGGGGCGCCAATATCCCGAATGGGCGGGCAAGCTGCATTTCTGGATGATGTTCATCGGCGCGAACCTGACCTTCTTCCCCCAGCACTTCCTGGGCCGCCAGGGGATGCCCCGCCGCTATATCGATTATCCGGTGGAATTCGCCTACTGGAACTATATCAGCTCGCTGGGCGCCTATCTTTCCTTCGCCTCGTTCCTGTTCTTCATCGGTATCGTGTTCTATACGCTCCGCGCGGGCGAACGCGTCACCCAGAACAACTACTGGAACGAACATGCCGACACACTGGAATGGACCCTGTCCTCGCCCCCGCCCGAACACACGTTCGAGCAGCTTCCCAAGCGCGAGGACTGGGACCACAGCCACGCGCATTGATGCCCACCGATGCCTTATGAATGGCAGGATACGGCCCCGGATCGCTCCGGGGCCTTGTCATATCGGCTGCGGCTGTGGCCTTATCGGTCGCTGCCGCGCACGGGGTTCGTCTGGTTCATCGGCTTGACGGCCGCCTTCATGGCGCTGCCTGTGGTGGCGATGCTGGGCACCGCCGTGCTGTGGGGGCTGCTGCCCTTCGTGCTGCTGGTGATCGGCGGCGTCTGGTATGCGATCCAGCGCAGCTATGCCCAGGCCGACATGGCCGAGGAACTGGTCTTGGACCGAAAGTCCGTCCGCGTGTCGCGCCGCGATCCCGGCGGCGCGCTGCGGGAATGGACGACCAACAGCTATTGGCTGCGGCCTGCCCTGCGCAAGGGGCCGGTCGAATCCTACCTGACTCTGACCGACGGCCAGAGAGAGATCGAACTGGGCGCCTTCCTCACGCCCGAGGAACGCCGCAGCCTTTATGACGACCTGACACGGCGGCTGGCCAGCCTGCGCTGATCAGTCCTTTTTCGTCACATGCTCGGGCTTGCCCTTGCGCTTGGTCTCGGCGAAATCCTCAAGCTGGCTTTCGGACATGCTGTCATACATGTCCTTGGACGCGCCTTTCAGATCCTTGACCTTGGTGTCGCCGCGCTTGGCGGACAGGGCGGCGCCTGCGGCTTTCTGCTGGGCTTTCGATTTGGCGGGCATGGCTGTTACCTCCTGCCCGCCGGAACGCATGGCGGCCGCTTCAGTTCAGCAGCCGCGCCTTGACCATCGGCCCGACGGCGCCGAAATCCATCTGCCCGGCGTGGCGGTCGCGCAGTTCCGCCATCACGCGCCCCATGTCGCGGATGCCCGTCGCGCCAAGCGCGGCGATGGCGGCGTCGATGGCGGCGGCGGTTTCGGCCTCGGTCAGTTGCCGGGGCAGGAATTCCTGGATGACGCCGATCTCGGATTCTTCCTTCTGGGCCAGTTCCAGCCGCCCCCCTTCTTCGTAGGCCTTGGCCGATTCCTGGCGCTGCTTGACCATCTTCGACAGGATCGCGATCAGGTCGGCATCGTTCAACGTGCCGTCGCCATCGCCCGTGCGGGCGGCGATTTCGCGGTCCTTGATGGCGGCGCCGATCAGGCGCAGCGTGGACAGGCGCGCGCTGTCCTTGGCCTTCATGGCGTCCTTGGTGGCGGCTTGCAGCCTGGCTCGCAGGTCCATCGGTATCTCCTGGTCGCGAAAGCCTGCGATCTAGGCCAGTGGGCGCGGCAAATCAAGGCGGGCTGTGTTCTTGACCTTGCCCGCCCGTCCCCCTATTCACCGCCTGATTCAGACAAAGGGTGCCGCCATGGCCAACAAACCGACCGCCTGCCTTGCGCTTGCCGACGGGACAGTCTTCTACGGCCAGGGCTTCGGCGCCCCCGGAGAGGTCGTGGCCGAGCTGGTCTTCAACACCGCGATGACCGGCTATCAAGAGATCATGACCGATCCCAGCTATGCCAGCCAGATCGTCACCTTCACCTTCCCCCATATCGGCAACACCGGCATCACCCCCGAGGACGACGAGGCCCCCGATCCCGTCGCCAGCGGCATCGTGGTCCGCTGGGATCCGACAGATCCGTCGAACTGGCGCGCGGCGGGCGACCTGCCCGGCTGGATGGCCCGGCGCGGCCGCATCGGCATCGGCGGGGTCGACACTCGCCGCCTGACCCGCGCGATCCGCCAGCAGGGCGCGCCGCATGTGGTGCTGGCCCATGACCCGGACGGCAATTTCGACATCGCGGCGATGGTCGCCCGCGCCCGGGCCTGGACCGGCATCGTCGGCCTGGACCTGGCCAAGAATGTCACCTGCCGCCAAAGCTATCGCTGGGACCAGGGGGCCTGGGAATGGTCCAAGGGCTTCGGCACGGCGTCCGAGGATAAGCCCTTCAAGGTCGTGGCCCTGGATTATGGCGCGAAACGCAACATCCTGCGGTCACTGGTGGCTTACGGTGCCGACGTGACCGTCCTGCCCGCCACCGCCACGGCTGATGAGGTGCTGGCCCACGACCCCGAGGGGGTTTTCCTGTCGAACGGCCCCGGCGACCCCGAGGCGACGGGTGCCTATGCCGTGCCGATGATCCAGAGCCTGCTGGACCGCGACCTGCCGATCTTCGGTATCTGCCTGGGCCACCAGATGCTGGCCCTGGCGCTTGGCGCAAGGACGGTGAAGATGGGCCACGGCCATCACGGCGCGAACCATCCGGTGCGCGACACCGAAACCGGCAAGGTCGAGATCACCTCGATGAACCACGGCTTCGCGGTGGACAGCCAGACCCTGCCCCAAGGCGTGATCGAAACGCATGTCAGCCTGTTCGACGGCAGCAATTGCGGCATCCGGGTCCAGGACAAGCCGGTCTTCTCGGTGCAGTACCACCCCGAGGCCGCGCCGGGGCCGCAGGACAGCCTGTATCTGTTCCAGCGTTTCGCCGATGCCATGCGCGGCCGCAGGACAGGCGTCCAGGGGGCGGGGGCTTAACGTCTTCTTAACCGCTTTCATGGCACCCATGGGCGATCCAACAGGGAATCGCCCATGGTCAGTTCTCAACCAGTTGCCTTTGTTCCCGACGATGCAGCCCCCGCGCCGACCATGGCGCCGCGCCACCACGCGCCCCTGGGGCAGTTGCTGCTGGAAGACGGCGCCGTCGATCCCGGAAACCTGCTGAAGGCCACCGTGATGCGCGGGCGGCAAAGCAGCCGCCTGGGCCAGATCCTTCTGTCGCAAGGCTGGGTCACGCCCGAGGCGCTGCTGCGCGCGCTGTGCCGCCAGTGGCGGACCTCGGCGCTCGATCCCGCGCGGACGCCGGGCGATCCGCGCCTGATCGACGCCTTGGGCGCGGAATTCTGCCTGGCCAACGCCGTCCTGCCCTGGCGCCGCATCGGCGGCGTCACCTGGATCGCCACCGCCCGCCCCGAGCTTTTCGCCGACCTGATCCCCGGCCTGCCCGACAGCTTCGGCCAAGTGCGGATGCTGCTGTGCTCCGAGGACCAGGTGCAGGCGGCCGTCCTGGCCTCGCGCCGCATCGCCATGATCCGCAAGGCGGAAATGCGCGTGCCCGCCGCCGAATCCTGCCGGTCCCGGAACGAGGCGCGGACCGGCCGCATCGCCTTGGGCGCCATGGCGGCCCTGGCGCTTGGTCTGTGGCTGGTGCCGGTGGCGGTGCTGTCGGCGCTGACCCTGTGGGCCACGTTGTCGCTGGTCGCGCAAAGCGGTCTGAAGCTGGCGGCCCTGATCGCCAGCCGTCGCATCCAGGCCGAGGAGCGCGCCCAGGCCGAAGACCTGGCCCAGGGCCGTGCCGCGCGGGCGGAAATGACCGGGCCGCTGCCCGTGATCTCGGTCATGGTGCCGCTGTTTCGCGAAAGCGATGTCGCGGGCAAGCTGGTGGCGCGGCTGTCGCGCCTGGATTATCCGCGAGAGCTGATGGACATCCTGCTGGTGATCGAAGCCAGCGACCAGGTGACCCGCAACGCCCTGCAAGGCGCCCGCCTGCCCGGCTGGATCCGCGTGGTCGAGGTGCCGAACGGTCCCGTGCAGACGAAACCGCGCGCCCTGAACTATGCGCTGAACTTCTGCCGGGGCGCGATCATCGGCGTCTGGGATGCCGAGGACCGGCCCGATCCCGACCAGTTGCACACCGTCGCGCGCCGCTTCCACTTTGCCGCCGCCGACGTGGCCTGCCTGCAAGGCGCGCTGGATTACTATAACCCGCGCACCAACTGGCTGGCGCGCTGCTTCACCATCGAATACGCGGCCTGGTTCCGGGTGATCCTGCCCGGTGTCGCACGGCTGGGCCTGGTCGTACCCCTGGGCGGTACCACGCTGTTCTTCCGCCGCGACGCGCTGGAACAGGTCGGCGCCTGGGACGCCTGGAACGTGACCGAGGACGCCGACCTGGGCGTGCGCTTGGCCCGGCGCGGCTGGCGGACTGAGATCATCGACACCACCACGGATGAAGAGGCGAATTGCCGCGCCCTACCCTGGATCAAGCAGCGGTCCCGCTGGTTGAAAGGCTACGCGATGACCTGGGGCGTCCATATGCGCAGCCCCCGCCTGCTGTGGCGCGAACTTGGCGCGTGGCGCTTCATCGGCTTCCAGATTCAGTTCCTGGGCAGCCTGTCGCAATACCTGCTGGCCCCGGTCCTGTGGAGCTTCTGGCTGCTGAGCCTGGGCCTGCCGCATCCGCTGCGCGAGCCGCTGGCGGGAGTCTGGGGCGGCTATGCGATCCCGGCGCTGTTCGGGACTTTCGTCGCGTCCGAACTGCTGTCCATCGGTGTCGGCATGTGGGCCGTGCGGGCGGACAAGCATCGCCACCTGATGGCTTGGGTACCCAGCCTGCACCTGTATTTCCCGCTGGGCTGCCTGGCCGGGTGGAAGGCCATCTACGAGGTCGTGGTCAAGCCCTTCTACTGGGACAAGACCGCGCATGGCATCTATGACGCCGCCGATACGGGGGTGCCCGAGGGGACCGTCTCGATCCCCCTGCTGGGCCAGATCGGCGACCCGGCCCCCGCTGCCCGGCCCGCCGCGCCCATCGTGGATATCGCCGCGCCGCCTGCCGTGCCGATCCGCAAAACCGCCTGACCCTGGCGGCCTGCCCCGGCAGGCCGCCGCCTGTCAGCCCGCCTCGACCGGCAGGGCCGCGTCGATCAGGGAGGCGGCCTCGGCGCAGCGGTCGCGCAGCCGCCGGGCCAGGTCGTCCACGCCGGTCGCGCCGCTTTCCCGCAGCAGGAATTCCTGCCCGCCAAGCCCGATCTCCTCCATGTCCAGCGGCTTCGTGGTCAGCAGCCGCCCCGAGGCGTGAAGCCGCCACAGGAACCGCCAGATCGACCCCAGCCGATCCGCGTCCGCCGCAGCGATCAGCCCCGCCCGCCGCCCCGCGCGCAGTTGCGCCAGCGTCCCCCGCGCCGGGTCGCCCGCACGCAACGCCAGCGATTGCGCCAGCAGGTCGATGTCCTGCAACCGCCCCGGCCCCACCTTGGCCTCCCACGCGCCATCCAGCGGACGGGCGGCGAAGATGCGTTCGCGCATGTCCGCCAGATCGGGCATCACGCGCGGGTCGCGGCCGCGGCTGCGCAAAACCTCCAGCCGCAGCGCCTCGACATCATGGGCCAGCCCCTCGGCCCCGTCGCCCGCCCAGGCCGCGACACGGGCGCGGGTCAGGGCCAGATGCTCCCAGGTCCAGGCCTCGGTCATCTGATAGCTCTCGAAGCTCTGGATGGCGGTCGCGACCGGGCCTTGCCGCCCCGACGGGCGCAGCCGCATGTCGACCTCGTAGAGCCGCCCTTCGGCCGTGGGGGCCGACACGGCGGTGATCATCGCCTGGGTCAGCCGTGCGTAATAGGGGCGCGCCGCCAGCGGGCGCGGCCCATCCGAGGATTCGGCCCCCGCCGCGTCATAGATCACGATCAGATCCAGGTCGGATCCCGCGTTCAGGGTGCGCGCGCCCAGCGAGCCCATGCCCAGCACCACCGCCCCACGTCCCGGCGGCGCGCCATGCTTGCGGGCGAAATCGGCGGCGGTGACGGGAAACAGCGCGCCCAGGCAGGCATCGGCGATGTCGGCATACTGGACGGCGGCCTCGTCCGCGTCGATCAGCCCGCGCAGGTGGTGGACGCCGACGCGGAAATGCCATTCATGCGCCCAGCGGCGGGCATTGTCCAAGGCGGCCTCGTATCCGCCGCCCGGCCCGCTCAGCGCCGATTGCAGCAGCCGGTCGGCATCGGCGCGCAGCCCCGCCGCCCCCGGCCAGGGGGAAAAGAAGCTGCCCCCCAGCACCGCGTCCAGCACCGCCGAATGGCGCGCCAGATAGGCGGCAAGGCCCGGCGCGCTGCCGCAGATGTCGACCAGCAGGTCGACCAGTTGGGGATTGGCCTCGAACAGGGAAAAGATCTGCACGCCCGCAGGCAGCGCCGACAGGAAGGCGTCGAAGCGCGACAGCGCCTCGTTCGGGTGGCCGGTGCGGGCCATGCGCGACAGCAGTTCCGGTTCGACACGGCGGAAGATCTGCTGCGCGCGGGCAGACCGCAGCGCGGGATAGGTCTGCCAGCGGTCGATGATCGCCTGCGATTCCGCCGAGATCGCGGGCCGCGCCGCCGTCTCTGCGGGCGCGAAGAAGCTTTCGGTCAGGTCGTGGACATCGTCCAGCCGCGCGCGCAGCCGGGCAGACCAGGCATCCGCGTCGGCATCGCCCATCATCGCCGCGATCAGCGCCACCCCGGCTGGATCACGCGGCAGGCAATGGGTCTGGGCGTCGTTGACCATCTGGATGCGGTGTTCGATGTCGCGATGCTCGCGATAGTGATCGGTCAGCTGCCGCGCCACCTCCGCCGGGATCCACCCCTTGTCCGCAAGGGCCGCCAGCCCGCCCACGGTGTCGCGTTGGCGCAAGCCGGGGTCGCGGCCGCCCGCGATCAGCTGGCGGGTCTGGGTGAAGAACTCGATCTCGCGGATGCCGCCGCGCCCCAGTTTCATGTTGTGGCCGGGAATCTCCAGCCGCCCGCCCAGGCCCTTGTGGTCGCGGATCCGCAGCCGCATGTCGTGGGCGTCCTGGATCGCGGCGAAGTCCAGGTGCTTGCGCCAGACAAAGGGCCGCAATTCGCGCAGGAAGCGTTCCCCGGCGGCGATGTCGCCCGCAGCCGCCCGCGCCTTGATGAAGGCGGCGCGTTCCCAGGTCCGTCCCTCGGCCTCGTAATAGGCCAGGGCGGCGGCGGTCGAGATGCAGACCGGAGTCACCGCCGCATCGGGCCGCAACCGCAGGTCGGTGCGGAAGACATAGCCGTGCTCGGTCACGTCCGACAGCATCGTGGCCATCTTGCGCGTGGCCCGGATCAGCGCGGCCCGCGCCTCTTGCTGGTCGGCCTCGGCATAGGCGGCCTCATTGAACAGCACGATCAGGTCGATGTCGGAACTGTAGTTCAGCTCGCGCGCGCCGCCCTTGCCCATCGCCAGGGCGAAGATGCCGCCCGCATCGGCATCGGTGTCGGGCAGCTTGCCCCGGCGGCGTTCCTGGGCGACATGGACCCGCAGCGCCAGGTCGACGGCCCGGTCCGCCAGATCGGACAGCGTGCCCGTCACCTGTTCCAGCGGCCAGACGCCGCCCAGGTCGGCCAGCGCGGTCAACAGCGCGACGCGTCGCTTGGCCCGGCGCAGGGCCACCGCCAGATCATCGGCGGACAGATCCTCGAACCCCGCCGTCTCTTGCGCGACCACGTCGTCATGGTTCAGCGCGCCGGGCAGCCAGTCGGCCTCTTTCGCCAGCAGCCCGGCCAGATAGGGGCTGCATCCGGCGGCACCGCCGATCAGGTCCGACAGGGCCGGATCCTGGGACGGGAACAGGGCAAGCACATGCCGCGCCCGGTCGGGGTCGGCGGCGATGGGGCGGCGGGTGATGCGGGCTGCGAAATCCATGCGCGGCAGACTAGCCCAAGGCCCTTCGCCGTCAACGCCCAGTTCGGCGCCCAGTTCGGCGCCCAGTTCGGCGCCCAGTTCGGCGCCCAGTTCGGCGCCCAGTTCGGCGCCCAGTTCGGCGCCCAGTTCGGCGCCCAGTTCGGCGGGCCGCTCAAGCTTTAACCCTTTCCCCGCTTGGCGGGTGGTGCAATCATTGTTAGGCTTTCGCGCAGTCGACAGGTTGGAAACACGGATCCTTTTTGGCGCATGATCAGTTCTGGAACGACAATCCGCCGTAAGGGCCTGCGCTGATGCGTCATACCCTGCCCCATGCGCCGCAATTCTATGTGACGGCTCCGCAGCCCTGCCCCTATCTGCATGGCCGCGCCGAACGCAAGCTGTTCACCGCGCTGCATGGCGACAACGCGGCCGAGCTGAACAACGCCCTGTCGCGCCAGGGTTTCCGGCGGTCGCAGAACGTGCTGTACCGGCCCAGTTGCGAAAGCTGCGTGGCCTGCATGTCGGCGCGGATCCGGGTCGCGGATTTCCAGCCCTCGCGCACGCAGCGGCGGCTGATGCGGCGCAATGCCGGGCTGAAGCGGCTGGCGACAAGCGCCTGGGCGACCGAAGAACAGTTCGACCTGTTCCGCCGCTATCTGGACAGCCGCCATGCCGATGGCGGAATGGCCGACATGGACATCTTCGAATTCGCCGCCATGATCGAGGAGACGCCGGTCAAGACCCGCGTGATCGAATACCGATGCGGCGGGGACGATCCCGAACGGCTGGCGCCCGGCGACGACTTCCTGGCCGCCGTCTGCCTGACCGACGTGCTGGATGACGGGCTGAGCCTTGTCTACAGCTTCTACCACCCGATCCTGCAACCGGCCAGCCTAGGCACCTATCTGATCCTGGATCATATCGAGATCGCGCGGGCCGCCAAACTGCCCTATATCTATCTGGGCTATTGGGTGCCGGGCAGCCGCAAGATGGACTACAAGGCGCGCTTTTCCGCGTTGGAGATCTACAAGGGCGGGGTCTGGCAGAATATCGGCGACCCCCAGGATCATTCGAACGAAGCCCATCCCCTGTCCGTGGATCCGATCGTCGAACAGGTCGCGCGCATCGCCCTGCCGCAATTCGATCGCTGATCCGCGAAAGAAAATTACAATTTTTGCGCGATACGCGTCATTTTATCCGCGCGACCCCATTGACCCTGTCCGGCCGCCTCCATAGTTTGCGCCGACTCGCGGACGGTTTGCGCCGCCGGGTCTTGATGTGATGGAGGAAGGCATGTCCCGAATGATGACGGGTGCAAGAATGGTTGTCGAAGCCTTGCGCGATCAGGGCGTCGATACGGTATTCGGCTATCCGGGCGGGGCGGTACTACCCATCTATGACGAGATTTTCCAGCAGAACGACATCACCCACGTCCTGGTGCGCCATGAACAGGGCGCGGTCCACATGGCCGAAGGCTATGCCCGGTCAACGGGCAAGCCGGGGGTCGTGCTGGTCACGTCCGGGCCAGGGGCCACGAATGCCGTCACCGGATTGACCGACGCGCTGCTGGATTCGATCCCGCTGGTCGTGCTGTCGGGCCAGGTTCCGACCTTCATGATCGGCACCGACGGCTTCCAGGAGGCCGATACGGTCGGCATCACCCGCCCCTGCACCAAGCACAACTGGCTGGTCAAGGACACCGACAAGCTGTCCGAGACGATCCACAAGGCCTTCCAGGTCGCCACCTCGGGGCGGCCGGGACCGGTGCTGGTCGACATTCCGAAGGACGTGCAGTTCGCCAGCGGCGCCTATGTCGGGCCGAAACAGGTCGAGCCCGCCCGCTATCAGCCGGCCCGCAAGGGCGACATCCAGGCCATCACGCGGCTGGTCGAGCTGATGGAGGGGGCCGAACGCCCGATCCTCTATACCGGCGGCGGGGTCATCAACTCGGGTCCGGGCGCCAGCCAGCTTTTGCGCGAACTGGCCGAGGCGACCGGCTTTCCCGTCACCTCGACCCTGATGGGGCTGGGCGCCTATCCGGCCTCGGGGAAGAACTGGCTGGGGATGCTGGGGATGCACGGCCTCTACGAGGCGAACCTGGCGATGCACGGCTGCGACCTGATGATCAACATCGGCGCGCGCTTCGACGACCGCATCACCGGGCGCGTGGCCGATTTCAGCCCGCATTCGGTCAAGGCGCATATCGACATCGACCCGTCCAGCATCAACAAGGTGATCCGGGTCGACATCCCCATCGTCGGCGATGTGGGGCACGTCCTGGAGGATCTGCTGAAGGTCTGGAAATCGCGCGGCCGCAAGGTCAACAGCCCGGCCCTGCGCCAGTGGTGGGCGCAGATCGAGGGCTGGAAGGCCAAGAAATGCCTTGCCTATCGCAACAGCGATTCGCTGATCAAGCCGCAATACGCCCTGGAACGGCTGGAGGCGCTGACCAAAGGCCGCGACCGCTATGTCACGACCGAGGTCGGCCAGCACCAGATGTGGGCGGCGCAATACCTGCATTTCGACCAGCCGAATCGCTGGATGACCTCGGGCGGGCTGGGGACCATGGGCTATGGGCTGCCTGCCAGCATCGGCGTGCAGATGGCCCATCCCGAGGCCCTGGTGATCAACGTCGCGGGCGATGCCAGCTGGCTGATGAACATGCAGGAAATGGGCACTGCGGTGCAGTTCCGCCTGCCGGTCAAGCAGTTCATCCTGAACAACGAACGGCTGGGCATGGTGCGGCAATGGCAGCAGCTGCTGCATGGCGAACGCTACAGCCAGTCCTGGTCGGACAGCCTGCCCGATTTCGTCAAGTTGGCCGAGGCATTCGGCTGCAAGGGCGCGGTGGTCAAGGATCCCGCGGATCTGGACGCGGCGATCCAGCAGATGCTGGATTACGACGGCCCGTTCATCCTGGATGTCCTGGTCGAGAAGCACGAGAACTGCTTCCCGATGATCCCCTCGGGCAAGCCGCATAACGAGATGCTGCTGGGCGAGGCCGCGACGCTGGGCGTGATCGAATCGGAAGGCGCGGTGCTGGTCTGAGACTGTCGCGTGGGGGCTTTGCCCCTGCCTGCCGACTGGGCGGCAGGCGTTCGTCGCTGAAAAAGGTCCAGTGGACCTTTTTCCGGGCGCTTCTCACCCCCAGGATATTTCTGCACGGAAGATGAGGCAGACCAATGAATGCTTTGAACATCCAGAAGGGCGCGTCCAGCCATTCGGCCTATGATCTGCGCGATCCGAATTCCCAGGTCGAGGAAAGCCACACCCTGGCCGTGCTGGTCGAGAACGAGCCGGGCGTGCTGGCCCGCGTGATCGGGCTGTTTTCCGGGCGCGGCTACAATATCGACAGCCTGACGGTGGCCGAGGTGGATCATACCGGCCACCGATCCCGCATCACCTTGGTGACGCGCGGAACCCCCGCCGTGATCGCCCAGGTCAAGGCGCAGCTGGGCCGCATCGTCCCCGTCCACGAGGTCCACGACCTGACCGTGGAAGGCCCCGCTGTCGAACGGGAACTGGGGCTGTTCAAGGTGCGCGGCCAGGGCGAAAAGCGGGTCGAAGCGCTGCGGATCGCGGAAATCTTCCGCGCCAACGTGGTTGATTCGACGTTGGAGAGCTTTGTCTTCGAACTGGTGGGGACGCCGTCCAAGCTGGATGCCTTTGCCGACCTGATGCGGCCGTTGGGCCTGTCCGATCTGGCCCGGACCGGCGTCGCGGCCCTGTCGCGCGGCGTCTGAACGGGATCAGCCCGCGACGGCGGCCCTGAGAATCGGCTGGGCCGCCATCTGCTCTCTCGGCTCGGGGGTCGAGGAGACGATTCGCAGATGCGGCTCGGCCGGGGGCGTGTTGGCGCGGAGCATGTCGGGCAGATGCGCGAATTCCTGTTCTGACAGCATCGTGACACTGCGCGCATGGCGCAAGGCGCCGAGGACTTCGCTTTCCAGTTCGACCAGATCGCCAGGCTGCGGCCAGCAGGCCGTCCGCGTCAGGTTTTCACGTCCTTGCAGATAGGCCAGAGCCGCGTGATCCTCGCACCAGATCACGGCCTTTTCACGTTCTGCACTGCTCCAGACAACAACGCCGATCATTCCGACACTCCACACGGATGCCGTGGCATCGCGTCAACGTGATCAAATTTAATTGCACTTTATGTGCATGGTAATTGCGACAAAAGCAAAATTCCGCCGGTTGAGCAGCTTTTTTTCGGAAAAGTTCGGCTGCTTTCCGCCGCACGCGGTCCCGGCGTGCCGAATTTTCAACAAGGTGCTGTTTTTTCGCCAGCATTTCATCGGTTTTTCGGCAATGAAATGCGGGGCTTCGGACAACCCTGGGGTTAACGCGGCGTAAACTGTGGCATTTCCGCCGCAACTTTTGGTTGATATGTCGCGATCAACGAATTCGGCCGCTTTGAACATCGGCGACCGCGCGCCTGACCTGGGCCAGACGGGCCGCGCGCGGGGGGTGGGTGCCCAGGATATGGTCGCCCGGATCGGGGATTCGCTCGAAGAACAGCGATCCGTTGATCGGGTCGAAGCCCGCGTTAAGCGTCATGATGGCGCCTAGATAATCCGCCTGAAGTTCCCAATCCCGCGAGTAATAGCGCGACCCGACCGAGGCGCCGATTCGCTGCGCCGTTTCGATCGCCTCGGGGTTGTTGCCATAGACCGAGGCGATGCTGCCCAGAATCACCGCCCCCGCTGCCGCGGCGCCCGCCTTGCGATCCAGATGGTTCAGGATGTGGTGGCTGGCCTCGTGCCCGACGACGAAGGCGATCTCGTCGCCGTTGCGGGTCTGGGCGATCAGCGGCAGGGTAAAGCCGATGATCGGACGGCCGGTGGCGTCGATAGTCTGGAAGGCATTGGCCTCTTGCCCTGGACGGTCGTCAACCACGAACTGGAAATCGCAGTTGATCGGCTGGGTGCGCCGTTGCAGGCATTCGCGTTCAACGGCCGGTTCCATCCGGCGCATCACCGCCACGAACATGCGCGCGGCCGATTGCGGGCTGCCGTCATTCGTCAGGACCGGCGCGGATTGGGGCGCGCCATAGGGCCCGGTCGGAATGCTGACAGGATCCATCGGCAGGGGCGCACAGGCGGCCATGCCCAGAAGTCCTGCACCCAAGATCGCCGTGACCTGCTTCATCGCCTGCCCTTTGCCCCATCGCCGCGCCTTGGCCCGGCGCGGTCGTAACGTTTGCGTTCCCCGATCTTAGCCGGTCGTGAAAACCCGCGCAAACCCTGCCCGCTTGCCGATGGCGCCGCATCACGCGATTGTCGTCCCGAAACAAGGAGGCCCGCGATGTTCACCATCGAGCATGATTTCGACGCCACCGTCATCACCCTGATCGACGAGGCCGATCCCGATACCGGCCCGCTGAACGAGGATGTGGTGATCCTGTCCTTCGACGACCGCGTGGTGCTGGAACAGGTCGGCCCCGACGACGAAGTGGTGCGCATCACCCTGTCGATGCACCAGCTGGCCGAACTGCGCCTGGCCCTGAACCTGCCCGAGGGGAATTACCGCATCGACCGGGGCTGATCGACCCGGAACAGCTTGTCGCGCGAGGTGGCGCCGCGCAGCAGCGTCAGTTGCGACCGGGGCACGTCCAGGGCCTTGGACAGCAGCCGGATCACCGCGTCGTTCGCCTTGCCGTCCTCGGGGACCGTGGTGGTGTGGACACGCAGGCCATCCTCGGCCAAGGTGACGGCATTGCGCCGCGCGCGCGGCGTCACGCGCACGAACAGGGTGGCGCCGGGAACGGCCAGATGGCGCAGATCATCGCTCATGGCCGCAACATCCCGTCTGCCGCCACCCTTGGCAACCCTTGCTTGCGCGCCCCGCCCGTTTCGGGAAAAACAGCCGGAAAGGAGACCGCCATGACCCATCGCAACGATGCCGCCCTGGACTTTCTGGCGACGCGCCGGTCGCATCCGCCCAAGATGCTGCGCGAACCCGCCCCCGACCGGGCCGAGATCCTGCGCCTGCTGACCCTGGCCACGCGCGTTCCCGACCATGGCAAGCTGGAGCCCTGGCGCTTCGTGGTGCTGGAACGCGCCGCCCTGGATCGACTGGCGCCGGTGCTGCGCGACCAGGTGCTGGCCGCCGGCCAGGATCAGGCGGCGGCCGACAAGGCGGCCTCGGCCTTCGGCTCGCCGGTGATCGTGGCTGTGGTCTCGACGCCCGTCGCCAGCGACAAGGTGCCGGGCTGGGAACAGTTCCTGTCGGCGGGGGCGGTCTGCCTGGGGCTGGTGAATGCCGCGCTCGCCTCGGGCTGGGGGGCCGCCTGGCTGACCGGGCCTGCGGTGCTGGACGAGACCTTCGGGCGCAACCACCTGGGCCTGACCGACGGCGAACGGCTGGTGGGTCTGGTTCATCTGGGCAGCCGGGGGGACGCGCCGCCGGAACGCCCGCGCCCCGATGTCGCGGCCAAGACGCGCTGGCTGGAATGATCGTCTTTCGCGCCCTCGCCCTGGGCTGGCTGGACCTGCTGCGGCCGCGCATCCTGCGGCTGGCCCTGATGGGCCTCGCGCTGACCGTCCTGCTGTTCGTCGTCCTGCAATCGGCGCTGTTCTGGGCGGTCCGCAGCTTCGTGCCGGGCAGCCTGTCGCTGCCCTGGATCGGCACGCTGGAGGTCGGATCGGCGCTGTCCTGGGGATCGCTGGCGCTGTTCCCGCTGATGGGGTTCTTCCTGATGGCCCCCGTCGCCGCAGGCTTTTCGGGCCTGTTCGCCGACCATGTCGCCGACGCGGTCGAGGAGACGCACTATCCCGCCCGCAAGGGCGTCTCGCTGGATTTCCTGGACGGGCTGCTGGAATCGGTCGCGGTGATGCTGGCCGTCCTGGCGGTCGCGGTGCTGTCGCTGTTCCTGACGCCGGTCCTGGGCCCGCTGGCGCCGCTGCTGTTCTTCGGCGCGAACGGTTGGCTGCTGGGGCGCGAGTTCTTCCAAATGGCCGCCCGCCGCCACATGGATCAGGTTCAGGCCACGACCCTGCGCAAGGCGAATGCGGGCCGCGTGACGCTGGCGGGCGTCCTGGTCGCGGTGGCCCTGGTGATTCCCCTGGTCAATATCGCCGTGCCGCTGCTGGCGGCTGCGGCCTTCACGCATCTGTTCCACCTGATCAGCGAATCAGCCGGTCCAGATTCTCGATATCCGCGCGGGTGATCAGCCCGCCCAGGATCACATAGGCGATCGCGGCCCAGATGATCGCCGCGATCACCGTGGTCCAGATCAGCTTGCCCTTCAGCCGCAGATCGGCGGGCGCCCCCGCCGGGGTGCCCGGCACGATCTCGCCCGCATCCTGCTGGCTGCGCTGGCCGATCAGCACGACGATGAACAGCGTCAGGAACCACAGCACGGCGAACAGGACGATGCCCCCGGTCAGGTTCATCAGGACTGCTCCAGCTCGATCAGGCAGCCGTTGAAATCCTTGGGATGCAGGAACAGGACCGGCTTGCCGTGGGCGCCGATCTTGGGTTCGCCGCTGCCCAGGACGCGCGCGCCTTCGGATTTCAGGTGGTCGCGCGCGGCAAGGATGTCATCCACCTCGAAGCACATGTGATGGATGCCGCCGGACGGGTTCTTGTCCAGGAATCCCTGGATCGGGCTGTTCTCGCCCAGGGGATACAGCAGTTCGATCTTGGTGTTGGGCAATTCGATGAAGACCACCGTCACGCCATGGTCCGGTTCGTCCTGGGGCGCGCCGACCCTGGCGCCCAGGGTAGCGGCATATTGGGCGGATGCCGCAGCCAGGTCGGGAACCGCGATGGCCACATGGTTAAGACGTCCGATCATCCTGTCCTCCGGGTTTTGGGTGGTTCTAGGGCTTTCCGCGCGGCGGCGAAAGGAAAACCCAACGGCGTTAACCGCTTCTTAGCGAATCGGCGGCTAACTGGCAGGGCGACATCGGTAAGGGGTACATGACATGCAGAACGACATCGCGCCCGGCATCACCGACGCCTTGCCCATGTGGCGCGTCTCGATGCCCAACCGGCCGCTGACCGGCCTGACCGTTCTTGTGGTCGAAGATTCGCGTTTCGCCAGCGAGGCCGTGCGGCTACTGTGCCTGCGGTCAGGGGCGCGGATCCGGCGGGCCGACTGCCTGCGGTCGGCCGCGCGGCACTTGCAGACCTATCGTCCCGCTGTGGTGATCGTCGATCTGGGACTTCCTGACGGCAACGGCGCGGATCTGATCCGCCAGATCGCCGCGACCGAACCCCGTGTGCCGGTGCTGCTGGGCATCTCGGGCGATCCCGACCTTGCCGATGCCGCCCTGATGGCGGGGGCGGATGGTTTCCTGGCCAAGCCCATCGAAAACCTGGCGGTGTTCCAGCAGAACATCCTGTCGGCCCTGCCGGTCGAGGCGCGGGGCCTCGGCCTGCGCATCCTGCCGGATGAGGTGATCCAGCCCGATCCCTCGGGGCTGCGCGACGACCTGGCCCATGTCGCCGAAATCCTGTCCTCGGCGCAGGACACGGCCGCGGTCGACTATATCGCGCATTTCCTGGCGGGCATCGCCCGGTCATCCCACGACCCAGTGCTGGAGGCCGCCGCCGCCGCCTTGGCACGCGACCGCGATGCCGGCCATGCCCTGGCCACCGACCTGGCGCGGATCAGCGGCCTGGTCCAGGAACGGCTGGCCCGCGTCGCCGGAATGTGATCAGGGACCGTCGCTGCGGCCCGGCAGAACGCCCGCCGTCAGATCCGACAGGCTGGCATGCTGCCGGCCCCCGGCATCGAAGTTGCCCGGATCCAGCCAGGCGTCGTAAGCAGGCGCCAAGGCCGTCCAGTCGTCGTCGGTGATCGCGAACCAGGCCGAATCGCGGTTCTTGCCCTTGACGATCATGTGGTTGCGGAACGTGCCCTCATAGGAAAATCCCAACCGCAGGGCCGCGCGGCGAGAGGGCGCATTCAGCGCGTTGCATTTCCATTCGACCCGGCGATAGCCCCGTTCGAAGGCCCAGGCGATCATCGCCATCAGCGCCGCGCTGCCCGCCCGGCCTCGCTGCAAAGCGGGCGTCAGCAGGATATGCCCGATCTCGATCACGCCGTTCGGACGGTCGATGCGCAGGAACGCGGCATGGCCCGCAGCCCGCCCGGTGGCGGGATCGAGGATCGCCAGGAACAGCGGATCGGCCGAGGTCTCTGCCTGCGCGGTCCAGGCCCGATACTCCTGCGCATCGGCGAAGGGACCATAGGGCATATAGGTCCACAACCCGTCATGGCCGGCCTGCGCCCGGAACAGATCCTCGGCATGCAGTTCCGCCGACAGGGGCTGTAACAGGGCGCTGCGGATCGGCTGGTCCGCCGGGCCGGGCGGCGGCGTGAAATCGGCAAGATCGGGCTGGGGATGGTCGGGCATCGTTCCTCTTCCGGGCTGCGGTCACGCCAGAATGCGCGGATCGTCGCCCATGTCGAGGCCCGGAAAGGCGCCGCGTCCCAGACTCCCGCCAAGATGTCGAACACCTTGCCCAGAACCCAGGCGGCATGGGCAGGTCGATTACCGGCCCTTGCCGCACATGGCTGTCCTCGGCGGAATAGAGAGGCTGGCGAACCGCCTCTCTCGGCTTCGACGTTCCGCCGCGAACCCCGCCGCGCCCTACTCTTTGGGCAGGACGCGCAGGCGCAGGTCGCGCAGTTGTTCGTTGGTGGGTTCCGAAGGGGCGCCCATCATCAGATCCTCGGCCCGCTGGTTCATGGGGAACATGATGACCTGGCGGATGTTCACCTCGTCGGCCAGCAGCATCACGATCCGGTCGATGCCTGCGGCACATCCCCCGTGCGGCGGCGCGCCATAGCGGAAGGCCTTGACCATGCCGCCGAAACGCTTTTCGACCTCACTGGCCGGATAGCCCGCCAGTTCGAAGGCCTTGAACATGATCTCGGGCTTATGGTTGCGGATCGCGCCGGAGATCAGTTCATAGCCGTTGCAGGCGAGGTCGTATTGATAGCCCTTGACCTGCAAGGGGTCGCCCGACAGCGCCTCCAGCCCGCCCTGCGGCATGGAAAACGGGTTGTGGGAAAAGTCGATCTTGCCGTCGTCGGTCTTTTCATACATCGGGAAATCGACGATCCAGGCGAACTTGAACTGGTTTTCATCTGTCAGGCCCAGCTCTCGGCCGATCTCGTTGCGGGCGCGGCCCGCGACGGCCTCGAACTGTTCGGGCTTGCCGCCCAGGAAGAAGGCCGCATCGCCCTCGCCCAGGCCAAGCTGGATGCGGATCGCCTCGGTCGGCTCGTGGCCAAGGGCCTTGGCGATGGGACCGGCGGCTTCGGTCGACCCGTCCTCGGCCTTGCGCCAGAAGATATAGCCCATGCCCGGCAGGCCCTCGCGCTGCGCGAAGGCGTTCATGCGGTCGGCGAACTTGCGGCTGCCGCCGGTCGGCGCGGGGATGGCGCGGACCTCGGTTCCCTCCTGCTCCAGCAGCTTGGCGAAGATGCCGAAGCCCGAGCCGCGGAAATGGTCGCTGACCACCTGCATCTGGATCGGGTTGCGCAGGTCGGGCTTGTCGCTGCCGTATTTCAGCATCGATTCCGCGTAAGGAATGCGCGGCCAGTCGGCATCGACCGGGCGGCCGCCGCCGAATTCCTCGAACAGGCCCTGGATCACCGGCTGGATGGCGGCGAACACATCCTCTTGCTCGACAAAGGACATCTCCAGGTCAAGCTGGTAGAAGTCGGTCGGGCTGCGGTCGGCGCGGGGATCCTCGTCCCGGAAGCAGGGGGCGATCTGGAAATAGCGGTCGAAGCCCGCGACCATGATCAGCTGCTTGAACTGCTGCGGGGCCTGCGGCAGCGCGTAGAACTTGCCCGGATGCAGGCGCGAGGGCACCAGGAAGTCGCGCGCGCCTTCGGGCGAGGACGCGGTGATGATCGGCGTCTGGAATTCGGTGAAGCCCTGGTCCCACATGCGGTTGCGCAAGGACCGGATCACCTTGGAACGCAGCATGATGTTGTTGTGCAGGCTCTCGCGCCGCAGATCCAGGAAGCGATAGGCGAGGCGGGTTTCCTCGGGGTATTCCTGGTCGCCGAAGACCGGCAGCGGCAGTTCGTCCGCCGGACCCAGAACCTCCAGGTCGGTCGCATAGACCTCGATCTCTCCGGTGGGCAGCTTGGCGTTCACCAGGCTGGCGTCGCGCAGCTTCACGCGGCCGTCGATGCGGATCACGGTTTCCGCGCGCAGCTTGTCCATCGCGGCGAAGGCCGGGCTGTCGCTGTCGGCCAGCACCTGGGTCATGCCGTAATGATCGCGCAGGTCAACGAACAACACGCCGCCGTGATCGCGGACCCGGTGGACCCAGCCCGACAGGCGGACGGTTTCACCGGCATTCGCGGCGGTCAGATCGCCGCAGGTATGGCTGCGATAGGCGTGCATGGTCGTTCCCCGAATAATCCGCCCCGCATCAAGCGCGGCGGGGGCGGGAAGTCAACCTGTCTAGAACGGGCGCACCACGTTGCCGGTATAGAAATAGGCGCCCATGCCCACGGTGAACAGCACGTTCCCCGCCACCGCGTGCAGCAGCCAGGCCGCCGGAAAGCCATAGCGCAGATAGGCGCGGGCGAAGATCCAGCCGCCGACGAAGGTCATGACCGCCACGACCGCCGACCAGTACATCAGATGCGCGAAGGAGAAGATCCCGGCATTGATGGCGATGGCCCCCTGCCCCGCGGGCAGCAGCGCGCCATAGCGGTGGAAGAACAGCGGCCGGAAGATCAGCTCCTGCGGCAGGGCGGACAGCAGCGGATAGAACACCCAGATCAGCGGCAGCATCCCCGACCGCAGCATGGTGAACAGCCGTTCGGGATAGGTCACATACAGGATCGCCACCCCCGCCAGCAGGGTGACGGCCGACAGCGCCAGAACCTCCAGCAAGGGCACCCGGCGCCAGCCCCGGACCAGCGACCGGAAACCGAAGCCGCCGGTGCGCCACAGCAGGAACAGGCCCACCAGCGAGAATACGGCCAGCGCCTCGAACAGGTGACGGCCCGGCATGAACAGCGCAATCGCCAGCGGCGCCCCGATATAGAGCGCCGCGAACTCGATCCCCAGCCAGATCCGGGGTCTTACCGTGTCAGTCGTGTTTGCAACCATCGAACCCAATCCGCGCGTGTCCCGGCAAAGGCGTTGAGGTCGGTATTCCCGCGGATCCCCGGAACGATGCCGGTCCCGGTATATTGCCAGAAGGCCCAACGCTGGCCGGGATAGGGAACGCTGGGATGGTTCGCGACGGACCGCAGCCAGAATTCGGCGCGCATGTCGCCCAGCCGGTTGTCGCGATAGAAATCGACGGTCGTATAGATGATCGGCCGCTGGCCATAGTGACGGCCCACGATGTCCATGAAGATGGACGCCTGCTGCTTGATCTCCTGCGGAGAGGGGCGATAGGGGCAGGTCCGGGAATTGGTCCATTCCAGGTCGATGACCGGCGGCAGCGACCCGATCTCGCGCGGCACCTGGCGGATGAACCAGGCGGCCTGTTCCGCGCCCGAGCGGCAGAAATAGTAATAATGATAGGCGCCGCGCGGGATGCGCGCCTCGGCGGCCTCGCGCCAGTAGCGATGGAAGCTGGGGTCGTAATGGTCGCCTCCTTCGGTCGCCTTGATGAAGGCAAAGCTGATGCCCGCATTGCGGACGCGGTTCCAATCGATGTCGCCCTGCCAGCGGGACACGTCGATGCCGTGGACCGCATGGGCGTAGGGGTGGCGCCCGCCCCAGTCGTGGGGGGCGGAATCGCCCAGTTGCGGGTTGGCGCCGGGGCCGGGGGCGGGCCTGTATCCGCCGCGTTCGGGGGTGCGCGCGCAGGCCACCGCCAATACCACCATCAAGCCAAGCAATAGCCTAGAAAAAACCCTCATCCTGCCCTCGAATGCCGTCCTGAACCGGATCTTGTTGCGCCCCGCTTATGGCAAAGGCGTGAGGCAAAGTCACCGGGCCGTGACGGTCACGAGTGCGTCAGAAAAGGGCTTACTGGTCGGCAGGCTCTCCCTCGGCGACGGGCGCGGCGTCGGTGCCCCGGACCGCGCCTTCCTCCATCTGCGGGGTGCCCGCAGGCGACACCACCGGGGGCGCCGTGCCGTCGGTGCCTTCGGCGCCGGTGATGGGGGTCTCGGCGGGCGGGGGCGTGGTGGCGATGCCGTCGTTCTGTTCGTTCATGCCGGGCCTAAAGACCAGAAATGCCAGGATCGCCGCCAGCAGCGCGACGACGATCGCGATCAGCGCGGGCCGGTGCCGACTGGCCGATCGCTGCGGGTTGTTGTCGTTGTGGGACATGGGGTTCATCTCCGAATGGGTTGGAGATGCAACGGCAGGATGCGAACCCTAGTTCCGATCCGGCACCAGCTTTCCGGGGTTCAGGATGTCATGCGGATCAAGCGCCGCCTTGATCTGGCCCATCAGTTGCCATCCCTCGCCATGCTGGGCGGCCATCAGTCCGCGCTTGCCGATGCCGACGCCATGTTCGCCGCTGATCGTGCCGCCCACGGCAAGCGCCCGTTCCGCCATGCGCAGGGCCACCCGCTTGGCCGCCGCGATCTCGTCGGCATTGCCCGGATCGACCAGCAGCAGGGAATGGAAATTGCCGTCCCCCACATGGCCCAGGATCGGGCCGACCAGCCCCTCGGCGGCGATGTCCTGCGCGGCGGCATGGACGGCGGCGGGCAGATGCGACATCGGCACGCAGACATCGGTAATCAGCCCCGAGGCGCCCGGCCGCAGTGCCAGGCAGGCATGATAGGCGCCGTGGCGCATCCGCCACAGCCGGGCGCGATCCTCGGCCGTGGTGGCCCAGTCGAAGCCCTGGGCGCCGAATTCGGCGGCGATGTCGCCGAACCGGGCCGCATCCTCGCGGACGGCGCCGGGGCTGCCGTGGAATTCGATCATCAGGTGCGGCTTTTCGGGCAGGCTGCTGCCCGAATGCAGGTTGAAGGCGCGGGCAGAATCCGCGTCGACGAATTCGATCCGCGCCATCGGAATCCCCGACTGGATCGTCGCGCTGACGCATTCCACCGCCTGATCCAGGCTGTCGAAGGCGCAGACCGCCGCCGCGACCTCCTCGGGCTGGCCGTGCAGGCGCAGCGTCAGTTCGGTGATGACGCCCAGGGTGCCCTCGGAGCCGACGAACAGCGCGGTCAGGTCGAAGCCCGCGCTGGATTTCGCGGCCCGGGTGCCGGTGCGGATGATCCGCCCGTCGGCCAGCACGACCTGCAAGCCCAGCACATTGTCGCGCATCGTGCCGTAACGCACCGCCGTGGTGCCGCTGGCGCGCGTGGCCGCCATCCCGCCCAGGGACGCATTGGCGCCCGGATCGACCGGAAAGAACAGCCCGGTCGCGCGCAGCTCAAGGTTCAGCGCCTCGCGCGTGACGCCAGGCTGGACGCTGGCCTGCATGTCCTCGGGGCGGATCTCCAGCACCTTGTCCATGCGCGACAGATCCAGGCTGATGCCCCCGCGCACCGGCAGGGCGTGGCCCTCCAGCGAGGTGCCGGTGCCCCAGGCGACCACCGGCAGGCGCGCGTCGTTGCAGGCCGACAGGATCGCCGCCACCTCCTCGGCCGTCTCGGGCCAGGCCACCGCGTCGGGCGGAGGGGATCGGTGGAACGCCTCGGACTGGGCGTGGTGGTCGCGATCCGCGGCGGTTTCGGACAGGCGGCTGCCCAGGATGGTGCGCAAGCGGCCGGAAATCGCGGCGGGCAGGCTCATGGTTGGTCCCCTTGTTGTCGGCGGCAGGTTAGCGGCAAGATGAAACTTGGCAAACCCCACCGCGTTCTGTCATCAACGCTTTACAAAAACGCCATACCGTCGCGCCTGCCAGGCCCTTGCCAGAATTTGGACTTTCCAGGATCCCAGATGGACACCAACCGGATTTCCCCCCTGTATCCGACCGCAGCGCAGGGCGGCCATCACGCCCTGCCCGACGGCCTGCGGCCCGAGACGGGGGCGCGGTCCGACCGGGCCTATGTCACGCTGGTGACCAATCCCGACTACCTTCCGGGGGCCGAGGCGCTGCTGCGGTCGCTGAAGCTGACCGGCACCCGCGCCGATCTGGCGGTGATGCACCGCGGCCTTGGCCCCGCGCATCTGGCCCGGCTGCGCGCCCATGGCGCCCGGCTGATCGCCGCCGACCTGCTGCCGACCTCGGATGCGTTCGACCGCGTCCATGCAAGGGATGCGCTGCACGCCCGCGCGGCGTTCACCCAGGGCGGCAAGCCCGATTTCCACACCCCGCTGGACAATTTCGTCAAGCTGCGGCTGTGGCAGCTGGATTACGACCGCTGCGTCTTCATCGATGCCGACGCGGTGGTGCTGCGGTCCGTCGAAAAGCTGTTCGATCTGCCGGAATTCTGCGCGGCGCCCAATGTCTATGACGGGCTGGACGGGTTCCACCGGATGAACTCGGGCGTCTTCACGGCCCGCCCCGACATCCGCACCTTCAACGCGATGATGTCGCATCTGGACCGCCCCGGCGTCTTCTGGCGGCGCACCGACCAGACCTTCCTGCAAGACTATTTCCCCGACTGGCACGGCCTGTCGATCCATCACAACATGCTGCAATATGTCTGGATGAACATGCCCGAGCTGTGGAGCTGGGAGGATATCCGCATCTTGCATTTCCAATATGAAAAGCCTTGGCAGGACCACGGCAAGACCCATCTGCTGCGCCCGCTGATCGACCTGTGGCGCGCCATCGCCGAGGGTCAGCCGGTGCCCGACCTGGCGGCCCAGGTCCGCCCCGCCGCCTGATGCGCATCGCCCTGACCGGCGCTTCGGGCATCGTCGGCGGCTTCGTGCTGCGCGCGGCGCAGGCGGCCGGACATGCGGTCACGCAATTGGACCGCGGCAGCGGCTTTCAGCTTGGCGATGCCCCGGACCTGGGCGGCCATGACGCGCTGATCCATTGCGCCTTCGCCCACACTCCCGGCCGCTATCGCGGGGGCGAGGGCGACAATCCCGAAGCCTTCCTGCGCCTCAATGGCGACGGCACGCGCCGCCTGTTCGACGCGGCCGCGCGCGACGGGGTGGACCGGATCGTCTTCCTGTCCTCGCGCGCGGTCCATGACGGGCACCCCGCAGGCACAGCCCTGCCCGACGACCTGCCCGCGCGCCCGGCCGATCTCTATGGCCAGGTCAAGGCGGATGCCGAGGCCCATCTTGCAGGACTGCCGGTCAGGGGCACGGCGATCCGCGCGACCGGAGTCTATGGCCTGCGCGGCAAATGGCACGACCTGTTCACCGATTACCGGGCTGGCCGCCCCATCCCGCCCCGCATCGCGACCGAGGTTCATGGCGACGACCTGGCCGCCGCGGTCCTGCTGCTTCTGACGCAGCCGGACCCGCCGGACCAGGTCAATTGCAGCGACCTGATCCTCGACCGCCATGACCTTCTGGCCGAGGTTCGGGCCCTGACCGGCTGCCCGCACCCCCTGCCCGCCCGCGCCGATCCAGCGCCCTTGCGCGTGCAAACCTGCGACCGCCTGCGCGCCATGGGCTGGCAGCCCGGCGGCATGGCGAAACTGCGCGCCACCCTCCCCGGCCTGCTGACTTCTTCTTTGCCCCAATACCCTCGGGGGTAGGACGCCCTTGGGCGTCCGCAGGGGGCGGAAGGCCCCCTGCTACCGCGGGACGCCTCAGGCGCGACGGGCCATTCCCAGGGCCCGCGCCCGTTTGCGCGGATCGGCATCGAACAGCGCCGCAAGCTGTTCGGTGATCGCACCCGCCAACTGGTCCGCATCGGTGATCGTCACCGCGCGCTCATAGTATCGCGTCACGTCATGGCCGATGCCGATCGCCAGCAGTTCGACCATGCGCTTCTTTTCAACCATGGCGATCACGTCGCGCAGGTGCTTTTCCAGGTAATTCGCCGGATTGACCGAAAGCGTCGAATCATCGACCGGCGCGCCGTCCGAGATCACCATCAGGATCTTGCGGACCTCGGACCGGCGGACCAGCCGCTTGTGCGCCCATTCCAGGGCCTCGCCGTCGATGTTTTCCTTGAGCAAGCCTTCCTTCATCATCAGGCCAAGGTTCGGCCGTACGCGCCGCCAGGGCGCGTCGGCAGGCTTGTAGATGATGTGGCGCAGGTCGTTCAGCCGCCCCGGCTGGGCGGGACGACCGGCCTGCAACCAGGCCTCGCGCGATTGGCCGCCCTTCCAGGCCCGCGTGGTAAATCCCAGGATCTCGACCTTGACGCTGCACCGTTCCAGCGTCCGGGCCAGCACATCGGCGCAGATCGCCGCGATGCTGATCGGGCGCCCGCGCATCGACCCGGAATTGTCGATCAGCAGCGTCACCACGGTATCGCGGAACTCGGTGTCCTTCTCGACCTTGAAGGACAGCGGCGTCGTGGGGTTCGCTACCACCCGCGCTAGGCGGCCCGCATCTAGGACGCCTTCCTCCTTGTCGAATTCCCAGCTGCGGCTTTGCTGGGCCTGAAGGCGGCGCTGCAACTTGTTGGCCAGGCGGCTGACCGCGCCGCGCAGCGGTTCCAGCTGCTTGTCCAGATAGGCGCGCAGCCGTTCAAGCTCGGCCGGGTCGGCCAGATCCTCGGCGCGGATTTCCTCGTCCCAGGCTTGGGAAAAGACCTTGTAATCCGCGCTCGCCTCGCTGACCGGCGGCGGCAGGTCGGGCGGAGTGTCCGATTCCGGCATCTCGGCCTCGTCGGTCAGCTGTTCGTCGGACTGGTCGTCCATGCTGACCTGGGCCTGGCGTTCGTCCTGCTGCTGTTCCTGCGATTGCTCGGGGGATGCCTCGGCATCCTCGCTGTCGTCCTGGTCGCGGGACTGGTTGTCGCCCGCTTCCTCCTGCTGTTCGGCATTGTCCTCGGCGTCGTCCTCGGACTGGTCGGGATCGTCGCCAAGCTGATCGCCATAGCCCAGGTCGCTGATCACCTGCCGCGACAGCCGGGCGAAGGCCGCCTGGTCGGCCAGCACCTCGTTGACATGGGTCAGCGACCCGCCCGCCTGCTGTTCGACGAAAGGCCGCCACAGGTCGGCCACGTGCTGCGCGCCGCCCGGCAGCGCGCGGCCGGTCGCGGCCTGGCGGACGATGTATCCCGCCGCCACCGCCAGAGGCGCATCGGCGGGCGCCTTGATCTGGCCATAGCCCTTCTTGTCGGCATCCGCGCCGATCCGGGCATCGATATTGGACAGCGCGCCCGGCATGTCGCGCGCCCCCAACGCCTCGCAGCGGGCGGTTTCCATCGCCTCGTACAATTCGCGCGCCATCGGGCCTGCGGGGGCGAAACGCGCATGGGTCGCCGTGTCGTGGTGGCGCATCCGCATCGCCAGGGCGTCGGCGGTGCCGCGCGCCTGCAACACCTCGTCCCGGCCCATGCGGCGACTGACCTGCGGCAGGCGCATCGTATCGCCCGCCACGCCCGAGGGGTCGGCGCTGAAGGTCACGTTCAGATCCCGGTCGTCGGCCAGGGCCCGGGTCGCCTCGGACAGGGCCTTCTTGAAGGGATCGGCGGGGTTGTCGGACTTTTTCATGCGATTCATAGACCATTGCCTCGCGTCCCAGGCAAGGCCGTTGTGCGGGAACGCAAGGGCTGCTGTGCGCTGCTGCCACGATAAAAACCGAACAACCCCGAAGGTTCGGCGTTACGCTGCGACGGCAACAGACCGAAAGGAGACCCTCATGGCAAAACCCCGCATCGGCGTCATCATCAGTTCCACCCGCGACACGCGCTTCGCCGACAAGCCGGCGCAATGGCTGATGGACAAGGTGAAGAATCACCCGGACCTGGATTTCGAGTTGATCGACCTGCGCGACGCGAACCTGCCGTTCTTCAATGAGCCTGCATCGAACCTGTGGATGCCGTCCAGCGATCCGAACGCGGTCGCCTGGCAGGAAAAGCTGGCCGGTTTCGACGGGTTCATCTTCGTCGTGGCGGAATACAACCGCTCGATCACGGGGGCGCTGAAGAACGCCCTGGACCAGGCCTACAAGGAATGGAACCGCAAGCCGTTCAGCGCCCTGGCCTATGGCAGCATGGGGGGCGCGCGCGCCCTGGAACATCTGCGCCTGATCGGGATCGAGCTTCAGATGGTGCCGCTGCGCAATGCCGTCCATATCGGCGGAGGCGATTTCTTCAAGGTCTCGCCGCTGGGCGCCGATGCCCCGATGTCCCAGATCGAAGGCAACCTGGAAGGCTCGTTGAAGGCGACGCTGGACGAATTGTCCTGGTGGGCCAAGACCCTGCAAAACGCCCGGACCTGAGGGGCCTTGCCGGACAGCGCCTTGGCGGGCGCTGTCCGGGACTGTCAGAGACGGTCCAGATGCGCGTCGATGGCGGCGGCGATCTCGCGCCGGATCACGGCGCGCAGATTGGCCGAGAACCGCTCTCCCAACTCGCCGTTCAACTCCTCCTGCACCATCTCGCGCAGCAGGTCGCGGATGCTCTGCTCCTCGTCGGTCAGGTCGGCCTGGGCCTGCTGCTCGGCGGCGAAGGCCTCTGCCTCGGCGGCAAGCTGGGCGACCGGATCGAAGGCAGGCTCGGGCGGCAAGGCCCAGCCGGACAGGCGCTGTTCGGCAGGCTTCGCCTCGGCCAGGACGATCGGGGCCGGTTCCTCAAGCTCGGGGCGCATCCGCGCTTTCCAGTCGAAGGCTTCGGCGAAATCGTCGGCATCGTCCGCGCCGTCGCCGAGAGCCTGAGCGATGCCTGCCGGTTCGGGCGCGGCCGGGATCTGCGGCTGGGCCTGGATCTCGGGCGCGGCGTCCCGCCCCTCGGGGCGCAGCCAGGCCCGCCACCCCGAAGCCTTGGGCGCGGCGGCCTCGGGCTCATCGACCCGGCGTTCGGCCCCCAGCCGCAGCGGAGAGACATTGGCGGCAGGCGGTACCAGATCCGGCTTGGCCCGCAGGATGAACTGCGGGATGGCGGGCGCGGCGGCCGCATCGGGCATGGTCTCTGCCGGCAGAGGCTCTGCGGAACGGACGGTCGTTTCGACCAACTGCCGCGCCAGGGCGGCATTGCCGCCATAGCGGCGGGCCAGGAATTCGCCGGCATCGTCCGGGATCAGGCTGCTGCGTTCCGCGCGGATGTTGTCGCGCGCCGAGGACAGCGCATCGTCGTCGGCAATCATGCGGCGGATGGCGGACAGGACATCGCCGATGTCTTCCGACAGGCGCGCGGCGTTCTGGGACATGCGGGGGTCAGCCATGGTGCCCCCCGCCGTTCAGAGCATCAGTCGCGTCCGATCGCGCGCAAGACGCGATCAAGGCTTTCGCCCTGCTTGCTGGTGTAAGGCGCATCGCGCACGGCGTTGTAGTATTGCGAAGGGTCATAGGTCGGAATCCCCAGGTTCAGGTGTTCTACCGTAAGACGACCCATAGCAGCCAGAAGTTGATAATGTGCTAACTGGAGATTGGCTTCCGCCGTGATCTTGTCGGCCCGCGCCTCCAGCAGGGATTGTTCCGCGTCCAGAACGTCCAGCGTGGTGCGCGCGCCCAGGGCCGCTTCCTCTCGCACGCCGTTATAGGCCTGCTGGGCTGCGGCGATCTGCTGGTCGATGGCGCCGATCTGCGCACGGGCCACGTCGATATTGGCCCATGATTCGCCGACCTGCTGGCTGATCTGGCGCGACAGGTTCAGCAGCGCCGACCGCGCCTGATCGCGCTCCGCCATGGCCCGGCGGTGCGCGGCGGGCAGACGGCCCCCCGAATAGATGGTCTGGTTCAGTTCCAGCCCGACCGTGGCGCTGTCGCGGGTCTCATAGCTGCCGCCCAGTTGCGTCTGGGGGCTGCGCGTGACGCCCACGCCCAGGTTGCCGGTCAGCGTCGGATTGCGTTCCGCCGCCGCGATGGCAACGCCCAGTTCGGCCGCCGCCGCCCGGCGTTGCGCCTGCGCGATCAGCGGATGGTTGCGCTGCCCGATGGCCCGCGCCTCGTCGACCGAGGCGGGCAGCTTGGGCAGCGGCGGGGGCGCGTCCAGCCGTCCGGGGAATCGGCCGGTCGCCGCCAGATACCCCTCGCGCGCGATTTCCAGGTCCCCTTGGGCCGAGGCCAGCCCCGCCTGGGTCTGCGCAAGCTGCGCATCGGCCAGGGCCACGTCGGTCACGGTGATCTCGCCCACGTCGAAGCGGTCCTGGGCGGCCTGGCGTTCGCGGCCGAGAACCTCGACCGAGTTCTGCTGCAAGGCCACCCGCTCATTGGCCTGCTTGATATCGAAGAACGCCACCGCCGCGGCCAGCAGGATGTCCTGTTCCACCGCCACAAGCCCCTGGCGCGTCGCCAGAACCTGTTCCTTGGCCGCATCGATGGCCAGTTGCGACCGCCCCCAGTCATAGAGCGTCATCTGCGCCCCGATCTGAAGCGAGGTCGACCGCGCCGTGGTATAGCCGGTCAGCCCCTCGGCCCGCTGGACGGTATGGGCAGCGGTCCATTGCACGATCGGGCGCAGCGCCGCGATGGCTGCGGCCACGTCTTCGTCGGCGGCGCGCAGGACGGCGCGGTTCTGTTCGATCAGCGCGGAATGGCGATAGGCCGCGACCATGGTGTCGGCCAGCGATTCGGCCTTGGCCGCCTGCCCCGAGACTGCGATCAGCGCGGCGGCCGCCAGGAAACGAAGCCCCCTCACAGCGAAAAACTCCGCGCGCGTTCGAAGCCCGGCAGCAGCGGCGCGCCCGCGTTGAAGGCATAGCGCCAGACGATGCGGCCGTTCAGGCAATGCCCGATCCTGACCACGCCCAGGGCGCCTTCGACGAACAGCGCGGCGATGCGGCCGCCTTCCTTCAGTTGCGACAGGATCGCCTCGGGCACGTCCTCGACCCCGCCGTTGATCAGGATGGCGTCATAGGGGGCCTGCTTGGCCGCGCCTTCGTTCAGGGGCGCGTTCAGCACGGCGACGTTGAAGACGCCGGCCTCGTTCAGGCGGCGCTCGGCCTCGGCGGCCATGTCGGCGTCCTCCTCGATGGCGACGACGGTCTGGACCAGCCGCGCCAGCACCGCCGAGGAATAGCCATAGCCGCAGCCCAGATCCAGGACCAGATCGTCGGGCTGAAGGTCCAGCATGTCGATCATCTTGCCCAGGGTCCGGGGTTCCAGCAGCACCCTGCCCTGCCCCAGATCCAGGTTTTCGCCCGAATAGGCCACGGCCCGGCGCGAAGGGGGAACGAAATCCTCCATCGGGACCGTCAGCATGGCCTCGATCACAGGGAACTTCGTGACATCATTGGGGCGGACCTGCGTGTCCACCATCATGGTGCGCCGCGCGGCGAAATCGCTCATCTCCGGGAACCTCTGCAAGCTGCTTTGGCGCTTATTGCCACGATTCCGGGGGCTGGGCAACGTCGCACGTTCCCGTCTTGCGAGCGGTCCGCCGATCCTCTGTTCCATGCGAACCTCGAACGGCGGCGGGTTGGCGGAGAGGTTACGCAGTGGATTGCAAAGCCCAGCGTTTCCTTAAGAAAACCAACATTCTCCCTAAAAATTGTCATCAAGACAAACCGGGAACAGCTGGCGAACTTGATAACAGTCGACTAGTCGTGTTGCCAAATGACAGAGCCAGAGGCGGATCGACGTGATGTCGATGAAGCCCGGGAAGCTTTCGGCTGTCTTGTCGTAGCAGGCAGCCGCGCGCCGGGCCTTCTTGAGCTTGTGGAAGCACCGCTCGGCGAGATTGCGCAGCCGATAAAGCCTGCGGTCGACGGCGACCCTGAGCTTCCGGGTTTTGCGCATGGGGATGACCGGCACCACGTCGCGCACCGCCATGGTCTTGCGGATGTTGTCAGAAGCGTAGCCGCGATCTGCGAGCAGAACGCCAGGCTCGGGCAGGGTGTCGGCCATGAGCAGATCGAAGCCGAGGTAGTCCGATGTCTGCCCAGCCATGATTTCGGTTCTCATGGGCAGCCCTGCCGCATTGACCCGCAGATGGATCTTGGTCGAGACCCCACCTCGCGAACGGCCGAAGCCTTGGCGCGGATCTATGTCTCGGATTCGATGGAGTTTCGATCCACGCCCCCGCGAAGGGGGCGACGCTCTGCGGCGACAGGCTTTTGGGTGTCGGCAGAGTTTCGATCCACGCCCCCGCGAAGGGGGCGACCAGGCGTCAGTCGCGGTCGTGGCAGCCTGTGGACGTTTCGATCCACGCCCCCGCGAAGGGGGCGACATGCAGGTCACGGGACCGTCTTTCAGTCGATCGAGTTTCGATCCACGCCCCCGCGAAGGGGGCGACGCGCAATGACCTTGGCCGAGGTGTTGACCAGATCGTTTCGATCCACGCCCCCGCGAAGGGGGCGACGAGCCGGTGGCCGAAGCGGACTTGGACGAGGCTTGTTTCGATCCACGCCCCCGCGAAGGGGGCGACGTCGCGCCCGGCGCGATGGTCACCGGCCCGCCCGACGTTTCGATCCACGCCCCCGCGAAGGGGGCGACACGGACGCCGCGATATGGTGGCGCAGCCTACCGCGTTTCGATCCACGCCCCCGCGAAGGGGGCGACGCAAGGCCGGATAGCCCAACATCGGAGGCAGACATGTTTCGATCCACGCCCCCGCGAAGGGGGCGACATTGCCTGCGTCATGTGGGCCTCCTAGCCGCGATGTTTCGATCCACGCCCCCGCGAAGGGGGCGACTTCATTCGGACGCTGGTGGAAACCCCTGTGATCCCTGTTTCGATCCACGCCCCCGCGAAGGGGGCGACGGGCTAGAGCCGGGCGCAGCTCATCTGCCGTCAGGTTTCGATCCACGCCCCCGCGAAGGGGGCGACGGGCGCTTTTGGCTGACATGGCTGCGACGGACTATGTTTCGATCCACGCCCCCGCGAAGGGGGCGACGTCCCCCCGGCCTGCCAGGGGTCGCCGCTGCGCTGTTTCGATCCACGCCCCCGCGAAGGGGGCGACGACGCCTCCTATACCGCACTGTTGTTATGCCGCAATCTTCCTTGCGAATGCGAAACGGTCAGTTGCGCTCGTCCCAAGGCAGCCGATATGACGGACAGGAAAAGAAAATACAACGATTTCAAAAAGCCGCCCCGATGCGAACCTCAGCGTAAAAGTCGGCACGCTTCATGTTCGCAGGGACAAGAAAACTAGAGAATCAGCGGGCTGTTAAGATCCATCGCGGGTTTTGCACCGACATGCTCGACCCGGCGCGACCAGTTCGAACCAAGATAGTAATAACGCAGGCTGTCGACCTCGGGGCGGATGATCCCTTCCAGGCGCGCCTTCAGCCGGGTCCATTGCGCCGGGTCCACCTCGATTTCGAAGACCGAGAATTGCACCCGCTGGCCGTAATCCTCGCACGCTCGGGCAACCTGACGCAAACGCTTCTTGCCGCCGGTGTCCAGCGTCTTCACGTCATAGGTGACCAGGACCAGCATCTCAACTCCAGAACCAGGGCGGATAGGCGTCCAGATCGCCGCGCAGATGACGCGCCAGCATCTGCGCCTGAAGGTAGGGCACCAAGCCGAACGGCGCCTTTTCCTGCAGGAAGGGATGCTGGCGCTCTTCCTTCCTGCGCTCCTGCCAAGCGGTCAGGACAGTGCGGCGGGCGTCGTCGGTCAGCAGCACCGCACCGCCGTCCATGCGGCGAAAATCCCCCGCTCGCAACTGGCGGCGATTCACCAGGGACAGCGCCAGACGATCCGCCAAGGGCGCGCGAAGCTCTTCCATCAGGTCCAGCGCGAGGCTGGGCCGGCCGGGGCGGTCGCGGTGCAGGAAGCCAACGGCGGGATCCAGCCCGACCGCCTCGCAGGCCGAACGGCAATCATGGGTCAGCAGGGTATAGAGAAAGGACAGGACCGCATTCATCGGATCGAGCGGCGGGCGGCGCGAGCGGCCTGTCCAGCGAAGCTCGGGATCGGGTGAGCGGATGAGGTAATCGAAGACGCCGAAATACAGCGTCGCCGCCTCACCCTCGGAGCCGCGCAACAGATCCACGCTATTGTCGGACAACTGCACGCGGCGCAGGATCATGGCCATGCGATCCGTTGTCCGCTCGAGCCCATTGCGCGCCTCGGCCGTCATCTCGCCGCCGTAATCGCGCAGCGCGCGCCGGATCACCGCACGCTGGTTGGCGATCTTGCCCATGACAATGCCGCGCACCACATCCGTCGCGTCGTCGGCAGCCTGATATTGTGCACGCCGCAGCAGGACATTCCCCGCGACCGGCCCCTCGACCCTGGCCTGGAACCGCCCGGCGCGATCCAGAAGCACCAGTGTGATGCCGCGCTCGGCACAGATGCCGATCAGCGCCGGAGACAGCAGGATCGGCCCGAAGGCGACGACCGAGGCCAGCATATGCAAAGGCACACGCGCCTTTTCAGCCCCCTCGATTTCGGCCACCAGGTTCTCGCCATCCTTCTTCAGGGCGATCCCCTCGGTCGTGACATAGACGGTGTTCAGCAGCTTCTTCATTCCAGCGCCCTTGCCAGCATACGATCGCGCCATTGCCGCACGGGGCGGCGGATCGCCTCGGGCCGGCACAGATCCAAAAGCGAACAGGCCCGGCAGCGGCTGCGATGCGGCGTCGGGGGCGGTGTGCGGCGACTGGCCAGGGCTGCGGCCAGTTCGGCAGCGGTGCTTTCGGTCAGCGCACGCAGATCGGCATCGAAGGGCACGGTGACTCGGCGTTTGGTCTGACCGTAGAACAGTGCGCCCTGTGCCACCGGGCGGCCGGTCATCTCTTCGAGGCAGAGCGCCTGCGCGCAAAGCTGCACCTCGTCGGCGCGGTGCATCTTGGGCTTGCCGCGCTTGTATTCGATGGGGAAAGCGGTTTCGCCATCCGGGCCGGGGAGGAACTCGACCAGGTCGGCGGTGCCGGTCAGGTTCAATCGATGGCACACCAGCGGCAAGGCCATCACCCGCCGCACCCCACGTGCCTTGCGACTGCCGCCCTTGTCGGCAACGGCGTGCAGGACGTCGCCTTCGGCGGTAAAGCGATTCTCGGCCCAAAGCCGCTCCAGATGGATCAGCGCGGCCTGGCGCAGACAATAGACCGCATGTTGCAGCGCCGAGAGGGGAATGGGTTCCTCGGCGGCGGTCATGGCTATTGGCCGCAGGGGTAGAGGACAGTGACCCCTTCAGGCAGCGAGGCTTCATCTACGCGCACGATATAGTCACTGAACTTTCTCGCGGGCGGCAGATTGCTCAATCCCCGATCGTCCAAGTTGCGGAATTCGCCATCTACATTGCGGCCGATCTGGACCAGATCGAATAGCCGATGGGCCGGCGCGTTGCCCAGCATGCTGTCATGGCGAAATACGATCAGCTTTTGCGTATTCATCTCCATCCGGGCCGCCGAACGGTCGTGTTCGAACATGGTACAAAGGGCTTCAAACAACAAATCAAGATCCGGTTGCGAAAAGCCTGTACCCTTGGTCGCATCCCCGGCGAGGCTGGCCGATACAAAGCCGTGGCAGCGATACAGGCCATAGGGCACGATGTATTTCCTGCCCATCGTGCGTTCCTTGGCCGCGTCCTTCTCGTTCGTCACCGACGAGCGGGTGATCGTCACCTCTTGCGGCAGGATCGGCTCGACGGATTCCGAGAACGAGAATTGCACCGGGCCACGCACCTGCCCGGCATTGACCTCGGTCGTCATCACGGCGCCGAAGCTGCGGATGTCGAAGAAATTGTCGCACATCCAGCGGGTGATCTTGCGGCCTTCCTCTTCCTTCGGAAGTTTCTTCGCATCCGACTTGACCCCTAGTGCGGCATAGGCCTCGCCATGCGTGTTGTTCAAGATCGCCTTTTCCCGCATGTAGATGCGATTGGGCGGCGCACCTTCGTGCTTCAGTTCGACATAGTTGCGGACCTTGCGCTTGATCGCGACATCGGTGACCAGCCCCTTCTGCGTATCGTTGTCGATCCGCGGCATGTTGCCATTGTCAGGGTCGCCATTCGGGTTCCCGTTCTTGATGTCGAAGAGAAAGACAAAATCGTATCGGTTGGTGATCGGTGTCATCTGTCTTTACTCCTCGGTGTCGGTGTCGGTGTCGTTTTCGTCGTTCTGGATGGCCTCGCCACGCTTGGCGTAACGTTCTTGGTAATATCCGATCAAGAACAGGCCCTGTTCTTCGGCCGAATGCTGCATCGGCACGGTGTCTGAGAGGCTGGCCCAAACCAGGCCGATGTCGCGGCCGAGGCCTGCGGCGACACGTCTGGCGTGATCGGCATCCTTGATCCAATCGGCATCGGAATGGCCATTGCGCAGCCGTTTCAGGTGGTGATTTTCTGCATTCATCAACAGGGTGGGAAAGACTCGCCCGGGCGTTGCAGCAGCTGCGCTTAGAAACTTGTCCTTGACGGTCGTATTGATGCCATCGCCAAGCGCGGCCAGTTGCGCCCGCTCGATCAGGGCGAACAGACGGCCAAGGCGGCGGGCGGTATTCGGATCGTCGGGATCGGAGCGCATCAGATAATCCTTGTAGTCAGAGCCATCGGCATTCTTTGGCAACCGGCCATCCAACCGCATGTCGCGCACAATCAACCCTTTGATGAGCGAGATGCGTATCCGGTCCAGCACATGATCGCTGCGCACCCGAAGGACTAGCAGGCCCAGAAGGGTCCGCGGGAACCGGGCGCCGGTGATGATCGCCCGCAAAAGCTCGCCCGAGATCAGTGGTGACACCCGGTCGCTGTCATATCTCAACTGGCCATTGCGGATTTCAGCCGGCGCGGTGCGCAGCGTCGCGGCACGGATCGAAAAGACCGGCCTTTGCGGCGCAGGCTCCAACGCCACGTCGCGCAGATAGGCGGCATAGTGATCGGCCAGGGTGCCGAAATCCCCCTCCCAATAGAAGCGCACCGACAGCCGCGCCGCATTGGGCGAAAGACCCAGCAGGAAAATGCGCACGCCCTCGGCAAGGTGCGGTTCGATCTCGCGCAGGGGTTTTCCATCCCGCATCGCCAACAATTTGCTTTCTATCTTTCCCTCGACGAGTTTCTCCTCATCGCCCGCTTTGCTGCGGTCGCCCAGCATCTGGCCGAGCCAAAGTTCGGCATCCTGCGCCGGAACTTCATCAGCGCAATCCGCCCAGAACACCGTCGAGGCATCGCCGATCTGGATGCGATGGCCGCTATTCTTGTCGAGATAGCGGTTCAGCACCGTGCCATAGGCAAAGGCCGCTGCCTCAGAAACGGGGGCATTGTCGCCTTGATCGTGACCGTAAGACTCGAAGGCGTCGAGATTGAAGGACACCAGGCTCGCACCCGAGGATTGCGCCCCCCACACCCCCTTGATCGAGGGATGCAGCCGCGTCACCGGACCAGGCTCGCCCGTCACCAGGCAGACCTGCGGGTCCGAGGCGCCTTCGGCCCCGAGACGCCGCCACAGCGCGCGCGCGGCCGGGCGTTCATGCAGGAAACGCTCGCGATATTCCTCGGCCAGGGCGAAGACGATGTTCTGGTCGCGCATCTCATCGCGCCAGAGGGGTGGAGCGAAGGCGTCCGGGCGCCAGCCGTCCAGGAAGCGCAGGAAAGCCCGCAGGCCAGGATCGTCGGTCTCCGCAAGCCATTCCGCGTGGCGAGCGCGGAAGGCGGCATGCTCCTCCGCCGTCCTTTTGCCGTCACCAGCGGTCACCCCCAGCACATAGGCCGACTTGTCCCACAGGAAATTCGGGGCAATGCCGGCGGTCCGCTTTACGGCCTGCGGCACCAGCAGCATCCTGGGGCTGCGTTTCCTGTCGTCGCCGCGCAGATCCTCGACGCTGGCGACCGATCCGTCCGCGTTCAGCAGCACGCAGAAGCCGATCTTCTCGGTCGAGAAGCCGAAGGGCGGTGCATCGGGCAACCGATCATAGGCCCGCACCAACGAGGCAAGCATGCTCATCCCTTGACCTCCGCACTGCCGGGTTGCGGCACATCCAGTACGCCATCGCGCAGCGCGGCACGGAAAAACAGCGAGGGCCGACCCGGTTTCCCGTGGTCGATGTCCCACAGCATGAAACCAAGATCGCGTGGCGCGCCGAAACCATGCTCGGCGGTTTCCGCCTTGGGATTGCGGGCGGGCAGCGGCGCCTCCGGCGGGATCAGGTCGAAATGGGCGGCGAATTCACGGGTGCTAAGACAGGGCTGATGAAAGCACTGCCCCCGCGCGGCACGGCGGTTGAAGATGTCCAGATGCTTGCCCTCGCTATCGTCGGGGCCTGCTTTGTCCGTCATGTCGAAATGCGCCTCGATCACATAACGGGGTGCGACCAGGACGGTCGAGGCGCGCTGCTGGCGATCCTCATCGACCAGAAGCTGCAAATCCTCCAGGTCGCCGCGCTTCATCGCCTGCCTGATCTTGCCGGCGGGGGCCTTGTGGCCTACCTCGTTGCGGCGGATGGACTGGAAACGGATCGGCTCCAGCACATGGATGCGGTCGATGACCCAGCGGATGGCGGGCTTCCAGTGGATGGCTTCGAGGATGCCGCGCGCTGCCGAGGGCGTCATCACGTCATAGGACATCCGCTCGACCTTTAACTCGGGACGCGTGAACAAGGCGTGCTGGCCCCAGACATGCAGGCGGATACCGTAAGCCATTGTCCCTCTTTAGATTTTCGCTCAGCCTATCGGCCAACAGCAAATAAGCAAGCGGAAATCCGCCTGTATTTGCCTAAAAATTGACGCCCGCAGCAAAGGCGGGCGCCAGCACCCACAAAATCACCTCCAAAGTTTCTATCCACGCCTCATTAGGGCGACTTAGGCCGGTCAACTACAGGCGCGTCAAAATCGTAAGCGCCAATACGGCCCATCTGATCACCAGGCCGATCCACTCTGGAATACGCGGCGGTTTGAATTTCATCTCTCACCCTCCTCCTTCCATACCGGCAAGGATAGCAAACCGAAGCTTGGGTGTAAATTATTGCTTCTTTGGAGGTGATTTTGTACGGCGTCTAAATCAGCCAATCTTCGGTGGCGAGATACTCTGCATGTTCCCACCACAACCCGCTATCCGCATGATAAAGCGCGGTATTGTCCAGCACGCAGAACTGATCCCCTCGCACCGCAGGATGAAGAAAGGTCGCATGGCCTGCCTCGACCAGCAGCGCGCGCGCCTTGGCTGGCACCTGGACGGTATAGACCTGTAGCGCCCGCGCCAGCTTGCCGGAGGGGATAGTCTCAAAGGCCAACTCCCGGATCGCCTCCTCTGCCACCGCATCGCCGCGAATGATGACCGGGACCATGGTGGTCTCGATCATGCGAAAGGACTCGGCCATGCTGCGGAAGGGGAAATCCGTGCCGCTGCGGCCAAGGATCATCTGATCGACCATCGGCTGCCCCAGCCGCGCGGACCCCGCTTTCCAGTAGACATGCTCGAACCAGTCGCGGATCGCGGCGGGGGACAGCAGGTCGTCATGCCGCCCGGCAGTGCTGCGCATTGCCTCGGCCAGAGCCTTCACCTCGGCGGGCATCGGACGACCGGGGGCCGAGAAAACCGTCAGCGTGCTGTCCTCGATCGGCCATTCGCCATTGCGCGACACCCGCCCGGCGGCCTGCACGCAGCTATCCAGCCCCGCCTCGGCCCGCCAACCCTTGGGGAAGGACAGATCCACGCCTGCCTCGATCAGGCTGGTCGCGATCAGCCGGCAGGGCGCGCCAGATTTCAGGCGCGCGCGGATGTCATCCAGAATGGCCCGCCGATGCACCGGATATTGCCGCGTGGTCAGGTGGACCAGCCCCTCAAGTCCCGCAGCCTTGGCGGCGTTGAACAATTCCAATGCATGGGCGCGGCTGTTGACGATGACCATGCCCTGCGGCGTGTCGCGCAAGGCCGCGATCAGGGCGTCGTCGTCCATCTCGCCGCCCTGCACGATGCGGGCGCGGCGCAATTCGCGGGCGAGGCGCACCGGATCGGGCGCCAGTTCGCGGCCTTCCAGCGGCAGGCCGCCTTGTTTCAGCTGGCGGCTGTCGAACGCGGGTTGCGTCGCCGTGCAGAGCACCACCGAACAGCCGTAATGCGCGCAGAGCGTATCGATCATCCGCAGCGCGGGCATCAGCAGCTTGCGCGGCAGGGCCTGCGCCTCGTCCAGCACGATCACGGAACCTGCGATGTTGTGCAGCTTGCGGCAGCGCGACGGACGCGCGGCGAAAAGACTTTCGAAGAACTGCACATTGGTCGTAACAACCAGAGGCGCGGCCCAGTCCTCCATAGCGAGGCGAAGCTTGTCCTTGCTTTCCGGATGGATCTTTTCGTCGTCGATGGCCGAGTGATGCTCCAACACCGCATCGCCGAAAAGGCCGCGGAAAATGGCCGCGGTCTGATCGATGATCGAGGTATAGGGGATCGCGAAGATAATCCTGCGATGTCCGTGGCGCGCCGCGTGGTCCAGCGCAAAACCCAATGATGCCAGCGTCTTGCCACCGCCGGTGGGCACGGTCAGCGTGAAAAGGCCCGGCGCCATCGCCGCAGCCTGCCGGACGTGGTTCAGGATCTCGGCGCGCAGGCGGTTGATGCGGCCATTCTGGCGAAATCCCGCCATATGCGCATCGAAGGCGCCTCTCCATTCCGGCAACAGATCGGCCAGGGCCGGCCAGTCGCGATCCGGCCGCGTGCCGTTCAGTCCGGCATAGAATGCCTCGGTGTCGCGGAAATCCGCATCGACCAGACAGGAAAACACCATGCGGGCTGCGACCGACAGGTCGAAGCCGCAAGAGGCCGGGCGCATCAGCTTAGCCAGCTCCCTGGCGACCGGGCCAAAATCCGGGCTGGTCGCGGCCGAGATTTCCGGCGCGATCGGGTCGCGGAAGGCATCGAGCCGGCGCTCCATACTGCTGTCGGCGCCATGGCGATCAGGCAACCCGGCGTGATGGCCCAGGATGGCATAGCCGATCACTTCGGAAATCGGTCGCAAACCGGCAGGAGTCCGGGCATGCAGCAGGGCAGCCCCAGCCGTCGAATGATCCACACGCAATTTTTCGCCGGAGAGGATGCGATCAAAGGCGGGGTCATATTTGCCAAAGTCATGGAAACATCCCGCCATATGCGCCGCCGCCCGCAACCCAAGGGGCACAGCTCGTTCGGCAGCCAGAGAAGCCGTATTTTCCAGATGGTCGGCCAGCAATTGCCAATCGCTTCGATCATCACGAATACCCGTATGCGCATAGTATTTCAAAATCTTCATTCCTCCAGCCGCAGGCTGTTGACTGGTAATGATTCGAGCAACGAGTATTACCAGCGGTGGGGCAGAGCTGCTCCTACTCGCAAACCAGTGCTTTCTGAGGTGTTAATTCCTGGCCTCTGGTGGATCTGGTTCATGATGAATCCATCTGGCTCTGAAGTCCAGATTTTGCAGATGTATTCGTAGGGCGTGAGACCACCGAGGGTCTTCAGCCGACGCGCAAAGTTGTCGGCTGCCATGAAGTCGGCAAGATGCGTGCGCCGTTGCTCGTAGTTGTCATGGTGGAAGCGCCTGACGGTCGCCTCCCTGATCGTGCGGTTCATCCGCCCTACATGGACTTGTCGCGTATTTGTGGCGCCCCTTGATCGCATACTGTGCAGCAAAGGAGATGAAGCATGCCACGGTTGAATTTCGCAAGGATGCGGTGCGCATTGCACCGACGAGCGGGCTTTCGCGACGTCAGATTGCGGATGATCTGGGGGTCGGCGTGTCGACTTTGAACAAATGGGTGAACACCCCTCGGGACACGGATGTGGTCTCAGCAGAGGACCGCGAGCTTGCCCGGGAGAATGAACGGCTTCGACGCGAGATCCGCATCCTCAAGGAGGAGAGGGAGATCCTAAAAAACCGTCACGGGCCGCAACCCGCCTGTGCGCGGTATAAACAGCCTGTGGTATCCTCGATGGCCTGAAGGGCAGTTGCCGATCGCTTATTGGAGGTCAAACCCCGTTAAAAAACGTGGCACATGGGCTGATGCGCACTTGAGAGTGGTGACGCCACGACTGTGGCGATCCCGAATAGGAAGATGACGGACTTGCATGGCCCACGCCCTTCTTGCCTGTAGGAGGAGATGCCATGACGAAGATTGCGACCGGCGGCCACCCGTACCTGAAGATGGTCAACCCTGCGGCGGCAGCGATCGATATCGGATCGACCATGCACATGGCAGCGGTAAACCCCGCGGCCTGCGAGACACCTGTCAGGGATTTTGGCACGTTCACTTAGGACCTGCATGATCTGGCGGATTGGTTCAAAGCCTGCGATGTGACCAGCATCGCCATGGAATCAACAGGCATTTACTGGATCCCGGTGACGTTGCCCCCTGCGGCTAATCCAGTTTGACGTAGACTCTGGCCCAACCGAGAGGACCAGAGATGAAGCGCAGCAGGTTCACCGAAGATCAGATCATCGGTATTTTGAAAGAGCATGAGGCTGGGATTTCCGTTGCCGATCTTTGCCGCAAGCATGGCGTCAGCGATGCCACCGTTTACAAGTGGAAGGCCAAGTATGGTGGTATGGATGTCAGCGAGGCGAAGCGGCTGAAGGGGCTAGAGGATGAGAATGCTCGCCTGAAGCGGCTGCTGGCCGATGCGATGCTCGACAATGCGGCGCTGAAAGATCTTCTGGGAAAAAAGTGGTGACGCCCGCCGGAAAGCGGCAAGCGGTCGCGCATCTGGTGGCGGGCCACGGGATGAGCGAACGGCGGGCGTGTCGGGTGATCGGCTGCTGCCGCATGACCATGCGCTACGAGGCGATCCGGCAGGACGACCCTGTGCTGCGCGAGCGGCTGAAGGAGTTGGCGCGGGTGCGCCGCTGGTTCGGCTACCGTCGGCTGCACGTGTTCCTGCGGCGTGAGGGCCATGTGGTGAACCACAAGCGCCTGTTCCGCATCTACCGCGAGGAACGGCTGCACGTGCGCCGTCGTGGCGGGCGGAAGCGGGCCATCGGCACGCGGGCACCGATGACATTGCCTTTGATGCCGAACCAGCGCTGGTCGTTGGA